>CAZOYV010000381.1:1203-6856 GCA_964584075.1 uncultured Rickettsiales bacterium
GCGGGTTTCAGCTGCGAGCCCCCGCTCGCCAGCCTCCCCGACGACGACAGGGATGGCCGGCGGGTTTCAGCTGCGAGCCCCCGCTCGCCAGCCTCCCCGACGACGACAGGGATGCCCGGCGGGTTTCAGCTGCGAGCCCCCGCTCGCCAGCTGCAAACCCGCCGTGAAACGCGGCGGGCTCCGCCCGACCGCGTTTCAGACGTTGAACAGGTAGTGGATGATGTCGCCGTCCTGGACGACGTAGTCCTTGCCCTCGACGCGCATCTTGCCGGCCTTCTTGCAGGCCGCCTCGCTGCCCAGCTCGCGGAAGTCCTCGAACGTGATCACCTCGGCGCGGATGAAGCCGCGCTCGATGTCGCTGTGGACCTTGCCCGCGGCCCGCTGCGCCACGGTCCCGCGGCGGATCGGCCACGCGCGGCACTCGTCAGGACCGATCGTCAGGAAGCTGATCAGGTCGAGCAGCCCGTACGCGGTGGCCACGAACTGCAGCCGCGCCGGCTCGCCGAGCCCGTAGGCATCGAGGAACTCGGCCTGCTCGTCGGGATCGAGCTGGGCCACCTCGGCCTCCATCTGGCCGCACAGCGCCAGCGCGGTCTCGTCGGGGTGGTCCCCGGCGGCCGGGTGGCGCAACGCCTCGCTGGCGGGGTCGGACCAGGCGTCCTCGTCCAGGTTGTACAGCGTCATCAGCGGCTTGAGGCTCAGCGGCGCGTAGCTGCGCAGCAGCCGGCGCTCCTCGTCGGCCAGATCGACCTGGCGCAGCGGGACCTCCCCCTCCAGCGCCTCGAGGCAGCGCTTCAGCGTCCGCACCTCGGCGTCGCCGTCCTTGCGCCCCTCCTTGAGCAGCCGCTCGAGGCGCTTGTCCAGCACCTGCAGGTCCGCCAGGATCAGCTCCGAGACGTAGGACGCGCGGTCCCGCGCGGGGCTCGCCGGCTCCCCGCTGAACGGGTGCTCGAAGCCCCGCACGACGTGGACCAGCAGGTCCACCGAGCGCATCTCGGCGACCACGTCGGGCGCCAGCGCGCCGGCCTTGGGATCGCCCCCGCCGGGCACGTCGACGAACGTGATCTCGGCGAACGTCGTCTTCTTGGGCTCGAACACCCCGCTGAGGTAGTCGACCCGCTCGTCGGGGACCTTGATGTTGCCCAGCACCGGCGCGCGGCCCTTGGCCTGCGGCGCGCCCGGCGCCAGCGACTGGAAGATGGTGCTCTTCCCCGACGAGGGGAAGCCGGTGATGCCGACCTTCACGATGCCGTCCGTTCCGGAGGGCTACTTCTCGTCCGCTCCGCGGATCAGGAAGTTGCCCATCTTGCGGTAGTAGCGGTTCAGGTCCTTGACCTGGATCCACTCGTCGTCCTGGTGGGCGAGCTCGGGGTCACCCGGCCCGTAGTTCGCCGCGTCGAGCCCCGCCGCGGTCAGCCGCGCAACGTCGGTCCAGGCCTGCTTGGGGTGGACGCTGAGCCGGATCCCCTCGCGCATCCAGTCCAGCAGCGGGTTGTTGACGCAGGGCTTGGCCGCCGGGCACGAGTCCACGACCTTGAACATGTCGGCGTGCTGGGTCGCGCGCTGCAGGCGGCGCACCGCCTGGTCGACGCTCTTGCCCGGCGCGAAGCGGTAGTTGACGCGGCACACGAACTCGTCGGGGACCACGTTGTTGGCCACGCCCCCGGAGGCCTTGGTGACCTGGAACGTCTCGCGGAACACCAGCCCCTGGCGCTCCACCGGCAGCGGCTTGCGGCGGTCCATCGACAGCAGCCAGCGCCCGGCCTTGGTGATCGCGTTGCGGCCCAGCCACGGCCGGGCGGCGTGGGCCGCGGTGCCGAAGAACGTGATGTCGGCGGTCACCGAGCCGAGGCACCCCAGCTGCAGCTGCCCGTGGGTCGGCTCCAGCAGCACGTACAGGTCGGCGTCCAGCGGGACGTACCCCTTGCGCAGCAGCTCGGCGAGGCCGTTGGACTCGTACGAGCCCTCCTCGCCGGAGTAGAACACCATCGTCACGTCGCACTGCGCCTCGACCAGGTCGAGCCCCTCGATCAGCCCGATCATCACCGCCAGCCCGGCCTTCATGTCCACCGCGCCGCGCCCGATCACGCGGTCGTCCTCCAGCCGCGGGCGGTGGTCCTCGGGGGCCGGCACGGTGTCCAGGTGGCCCAGCATCACGAGGTGCATCCGCTCCGCTTGCTTGGGCCCCCACACCACCAGGTTGTCGCCGACGCGAGACCACTTCAGCGGCTGGTCGCGCTCGATCGCCCGCCGGATGATGCCCTCGACGTGGTCGCAGATCGCGGTCTCGTTGCCGGTCTCGCTGGGGATCGAGAGCAGCTCGAGCAGGATCGGGACGACGGGTGGTAGGGCGGTCATCACACCGACAATGCGAACTCGCGCAACACCTGGTTCAGCGACGTCTTGCGGTCCGTGGACTCCTTGCGTCGTCCAATGATAAGCGCACAGGCCAGTTCGTAGGTACCCGCCGGGAAGGTTTTTGGCCTCGTTCCCGCCACGACGACCGCCCGCGCGGGGACCCTGCCGCGCAGCTCGACCTCGTCCGGGCCGGTGACGTCCAGGATCGGCGTCGAGGCGGTGAGCACCACGTTGGCGCCCAGCACCGCCTCGCGCTCGACGTGCACGCCCTCGACGAGGATGCAGCGGGAGCCGACGAACGCGCCGTCCTCGACGATCACGGGCCGCGACCCCGGCGGCTCGAGGATCCCGCCGACGCCGACGCCGCCGGCGAGGTGCACCTCGGCGCCGATCTGCGCGCCGGTCCCCACCGTGGCCCAGGTGTCGACCATCGTGCCCGGGCCGACGTAGGCCCCGATGTTGACGTAGCCCGGCATCAGCACGACCCCGCGCCCGAGGAACGAGCCGTAGCGCGCCGTCCCCGGCGGCACGACGCGGACCCCGGCCTCGGCGTGGTTGGCCTTGATCGGGATCTTGTCGTGGAATGACAGCGGCGGGACCTCCATCACCTGCATCTCGGCCAGCGCGAAGTACAGGTTGATCGCCTCGGCGACCCAGGCGTTCACGATCCAGCCGCCGGGGCCGGGCTCGGCGGTGCGGACCTCGCCGCGGTCCAGCAGCGCGAGGGTCCGCTCGACCGCCTCGCGGGTCTCCGGCTCGGCGAGCCGCTCGCGGTGCAGGTAGGCCTCGTGGACCCGGTCTCGGAGCGTGTGGAGCGTGTCTTCCATCGCCCGTTCTATACACGAATTGGCGTGGGGCTTGTGAATCGCGCCGGAGAGGATACGATCAGGGGCCCGCGGGCCTCCACCCCGCGGCGCACGTGTTCTGGGGGAGCCATGTCCACGATCCTCGACTCCATCGGTCTGCGCCTCGCCCTGCTCACCGCGCTCGGGGCGGTGCTCGCGGGCTGTCCCGATCCGTCCGGCGAGCTCGACGTCGGCGCCGACCCGGCCAACGTCGACTTCGGGGAGCTGCTCGCGGGCAGCGGGGGCACGGAGCAGCAGGACGTCACGATCACCAACGACGGCGCCCAGGTGCTGCGCTTCGACGACGTCGCGCTCGTCGGCGACACCGACGTGTTCGCGGTGCAGCTCCCGGCCAAGCCCGAGGGCAGCGACGTCTACGAGCTCGGGGTCGGCGAGTCGCTGACCTTCCAGGTGCAGTTCGCGGTGCCCGCCGCCGAGGGCGCGTGGCAGGGGCGCGTCGACTTCGAGTTCACCGCCGGCTCCCTCGGCGGGGGCTGCAGCTGCTCGACCGACGCGGTGACCTACGAGGTGTTCTCGGTGGACCTGGCGGCCACCACCGTCGCCGAGACCGACTGCGACGAGGACGGCGACGGCTACGACGCCGAGGACTGCGACGGCGACGACTGCGACGACATGGACCCCGACGTCAACCCCGGCGCCGACGAGGAGTGCGACGGGATCGACAACGACTGCGACGGCGACGTCGACGAGGGGTTCGACCAGGACGAGGACGGGGTGACCACCTGCGAGGGGGACTGCGACGACACCGACGCCAGCGTCCACCCCGGCGCCGACGAGGGCTGCGACGGGATCGACACCGACTGCGACGGGCTGCCCGGCGCCGACGAGGTCGACGCCGATCTCGACGGCCAGATGGTCTGCGAGGGCGACTGCGACGACGCCGACGCCACCGTCGGCGACGGCTTCCCCGAGCTGTGCGACGGCCTCGACAACGACTGCGACGGGGTGATCGACGAGAACGTCGACGACGACCTCGACGGCGACGGCTACACCCCCTGCGAGGGGGACTGCGACGACGCCAACCCGACGATCCACCCGGACGCCGAGGAGCTGTGCGACGGCCTCGACAACGACTGCGACGGCGTCGTCCCGGCCGACGAGGTCGACGCCGACGGCGACGGCCAGATGGTCTGTGCGGGGGACTGCGACGACGGGGACGCCACCGTCGGGCTCGGCTTCCCCGAGCTGTGCGACCAGATCGACAACGACTGCGACGGCGTGATCGACGAGAACGTCGACGACGATCTCGACGGCGACGGCTACACCCCCTGCGACGGGGACTGCGACGACGGCGACGACACGGTCTACCCCGGGGCCCCCGAGCTGTGCGACGGCCTGGACAACGACTGCGACGGGCAGGTCCCGACGGACGAGCTCGACGCCGACGGCGACGGCCAGATGTACTGCGAGGGCGACTGCGACGACACCGATCCGACGGTGGGGCTCGACTTCCCCGAGCTGTGCGACGGGATCGACAACGACTGCGACGGGGTGATCGACGACGGGGTCAACGACGACAACGACGGGGACGGGTTCAGCGCCTGCGACGGCGACTGCGACGACACCGACGCCACGGTCTACCCCGGGGCCCCCGAGCTGTGCGACGGCCTGGACAACGACTGCGACGGGATCGTCCCCGCCGACGAGCAGATCGACGCCGACCAGGACGGCGCCGTGGAGTGCGCCGACTGCGACGACGGCGATCCCGACAGCTACCCCGGCGCCCCCGAGCTGTGCGACGGGATCGACAACGACTGCGACGGCGCCGTACCCGCCGACGAGGTCGACGCCGACGGCGACGGCTGGCTGCTGTGCGCCCCCGACTGCGACGACGCCAACGCCGACAGCTACCCCGGCGCCCCCGAGCTGTGCGACGGCCTCGACAACGACTGCGACGGCGTCGTCCCGCTCGACGAGCTCGACGACCACGACGGCGACGGCTACGTCGGCTGCGAGGACTGCGACGACTTCGACCCCGACAGCTACCCCGGCGCCCCCGAGATCTGCGACGGCGCCGACAACGACTGCGACGGCGTGCTGCCGCTCGACGAGCAGGACCCCGACGGCGACGGCTGGCTCGAGTGCGGGGGCGACTGCGACGACGCCGACCCGCTGACCTACCCCGGCGCCCCCGAGCAGTGCGACGGCTACGACAACGACTGCGACGGCGTGGTCGACGAGAACGTCGGCGACGACCTCGACGGCGACGGCTACACCCCCTGCGACGGCGACTGCAACGACTACGACGACACGGTCTACCCGGGCGCCCCCGAGATCTGCGACGGCCAGGACAACGACTGCGACGGCGCGCTGCTGCCCGGCGAGGTCGACGCCGACGGCGACGGCCACCCGGTGTGCGGCGGGGACTGCGACGACAACGACGACACGGTCTACCCCGGCGCGCCCGAGCTGTGCGACGAGATCGACAA
>CAZOYV010000382.1:0-6852 GCA_964584075.1 uncultured Rickettsiales bacterium
CCTGGGCTGACACGCTCGAATATCGACGGGCTCGTCTTCCTTCGGCTGGGTTCGACTCCCACACGTCTCCGCCAATTCGCGGGCCGGTGGCTGATTCCCTGTTCGATGCTCTAGTCCGGCAACGTCGTCACCATCGCGGCAGCCACCGCCGCGGCCTTCTCCTCGCCCACCAGCAGCCTGGCCAGCGTCAGCGCGAACGGCAGCGCCGTGCCCGGGCCGCGGCTGGTGACGACCTTGCCGTCCCGCACCACGGTCTCCTCGCGGTACTCGCCGGCGACGAGCTTGTCGCGCCAGCCGGGGTGGATCGTGGCGGCCTTGTCGTCGAGCACGCCGAGCTGGCCGAGCAGCGCGGGCGCGGCGCAGATCGCGCAGACCCACTCGCCGCGGTCGGCCTGGGCGCGCACGACCCGCGCGACGGTGGCGTCCTCCATCAGGTTGGGGACCCCGGGCACGCCGCCGGGCAGGACCACCATGTCGAACGCCTCGTCGGCCACGGCGGGCAGCGCCACGTCGGCCACTACCGGGATGCCGTGCTTGCCGACCACCGGCCCGTCACCGCCCACGGCGGCGGTGACGACCGCCACCTCGCAGCGGCGCAGCACGTCGACGACGGTCAGGGCCTCGACCTCTTCGAACCCCTCGGCCAGGGGGACCAGGACTCTCGGCATCGGAACACCTCCTCGCGCGGTGCCGAATGCTAGCACGGGCGCCGCGGTCGCCCGTAGCGTCGCGGATCGGTAGAATCGCCGCGTGTCCAGGCACCCCGAACCGATCGACGCGCCGGGCCGCCGGCTGGAGCTGGCGCTGCTCGGCACGTGGACGCTGCTCCAGGCCTTCTGGCTGCTCCCGATGGTGTTCGTCGGGGGCCCCGAGCTCAACGACCACGTCCTGCACGCCGCGCTGGCGCAGGAGGCCGCGGACCGCATCGCGGCCGGGCGCGACCCCCTCGACTTCTGGTTCTCCCAGGTGGGGCTCGGGTTCCCCGTGTCCCACCACTACCAGCACCTGCCCCACCTGCTGATCGCGCTGCTGCACCTGGCCACCGGGCGCCTGCTCGACTGCACGCGGCTGGTCGAGCTCGTCAGCGCGGCGCTGCTGCTGGCCTGGCCGTGGGTCGTGCACCGCTCGCTCCGCGCGATGGGGATCGGCGCGTGGCCGGCGCTCGGCGCCGCGCTGGTCGCCCCGCTGGTCTCCAGCACCGGGCTGGGGATCGGCTACCAGAGCTACGGGTGGTTCGGCTTCGGGCTGTTCACGCAGCTGGTCGCGATGGTGCTGCTGCCCCCGGCGCTGGCGGCGCTGCGCCGCACGATGCTCGGCCGCGGCGGGTGGGCCACGGCGGTGGGGCTGCTGGCGCTGACCGCGGCGTGCCACCCGGCCTACGGCCTGATCGGGGCCGGCACCGCGCTGCTGATGGTGTGGAGCGCCCCCGCCGGCGAGCGCACCCCGGCGCTGGTCCGGCTGCTGTGGATCGGCGCGGGGGCGGCGGCCGTGCTGGCCTACTTCCTGCTGCCGCTGTGGCTGGACCGCGCGGCCGTCTCGCACTCGGTGTGGGAGGCCGCCGAGAAGTTCGACGGCCCCGGCCACCACCGGGCGTGGCAGGACCTGCTGGGGGGCCGCTGGTGGGACCACGCGCGGCTGCCCGTGCTGACGGCGCTGGTCGCCTGCGGGGCGGTGCTGACGGTGGCGGGCCGCGGGGGCCGCGCGGGGCGCTGGGGGCTGGCGATGGCCCTGGTGTGGGCCGCGCTGTACATCGGCCGCCCGACGTGGGGGCAGCTGCTCGACCTGGTCCCGCTGATGCGCAGCTTCCACGTCCACCGCCTGATCGGCGGCGTGCAGCTGGGGGGGGTGCTGCTCTCCGGGATGGTCGTCGGCCGCGCGGCCCGCTGGCTCGCGGGGCGAGCGGGCGCCGTGCGGTGGCGGCGCGAGGCGCTGGCCGGCGCGGCGGTCGTGGCGCTGCTGGCGTACCCGGCGGTGGACTGGAGCCTGCGGTACCGCACCAGCCACGAGGCCCAGCGCACCAACCGCGCGGCCGCCGCCGAGTGGGCCGGGGAGCTCGAGGCCGCGCTGGCGACGGTGACCGAGGGGGCCCCCGGTCGCGTCCACGCGGGGCAGGTCACCTCGTGGGGCGGCACGTACCGCGTCGGGCACACGCCGGTCCACCTGTGGCTCACGGCCCGGGGCGTGGACACCATCGCGTTCCAGAATCACTCGCTGTCCCCCGCCGGCGACGCGATGATGCTGTTCGAGGAGGACCGCCGCGCCCACTACCTGCTGTTCAACGTCCGCCACACCCTCAGCTCGCCGGAGCACACCCCCCCCCTGAGCGGCGCCGAGCTGCAGCGGAGCCGCCGGGTGCGGGTCACCGCGACCCCGGGCGGGGGGTGGTTCGCGCTGATCCGCGCCCCCCAGGTGGTCGAGGGCCGGCCCGACCGGCTCCACGCCGCCAGCCGCGCGTGGATGGCCGACGCCGGCCCCGAGACCGGCGAGCACCTGCGCCTGCAGCTCGCCCGCCCGCCGCGGTTCGAGCCCCAGCCGCCCTTCCCCCGGGTCCACAGCGGCGGCCGCCGCCCCGCCGGGCGCTGCCGAGACGACACCTACGACCGGGGTCACGCCGCGGTCGACGTCACCGCCGAGGAAGACGCGCTGGTGATGCTCAAGGCGACGTACCACCCCGGCTGGCGGGCCACCGTCGACGGCGCCGAGGCCGAGACGGTGCACGTCACGCCCGGGTTCGTGGCCGTCCCGGTGCAGGCCGGGCAGCACCACGTCGAGCTGACCTACCGCGCGCCGCCCTGGCGGCTCCCGCTGGCCCTGCTCGGGCTCGCGCTGGTCGGGCTGATCGCGTTGGTCGAGCGACGCGGGAGCCGCGCCGCCGAGCCTCCGCTGGCGCCGCTGGTGGAGCTCCCCGCCGGGGCGCTGGCGCTGGCCTGGGACGTGCTCTCCACCCGGCGCTGGGCGGTGCGGCTGCGGCCGGCGCTGGTGCCCCTCGGGGCGGTCACCGTCGTGGCCCTGCTCGCCGGGCTGCCCCTGCTGCGCCAGGCGCTGCCCTCGGGCCACGACATCCTCCACTACGTCCCGCGGCTGATCGAGCTGCACCGCAACGTCGCCGCGGGCCACCTGCTGCCCGCCTGGGCGCCGGACCTGGCCGGGGGCCGGGGGTTGCCGCTGTTCCTGTACACGCCGCCGCTGCTGGTCGGCGTCGCCGAGCTGCTGTACCTCGCGGTGCGCCACCCGGTGACCGCGGTCAACGGCGCGGCGCTGGTGCTGCTCGTGGCGTCGGGCTGGGCGACGTTCGCGTGGTCGCGGCGCTGGGCCGGGGACGCCGGCGGCGCGGTGGCCGGCGCGGCCGTGGTGCTGGCCCCCTACACGCTGGTCGACCTGTACGTGCGGGGGAGCCTCGACGAGCTGGCCTGCTTCGCCACCGTGCCGCTGGCGCTGTGGGCCGTCGACCGGGCCGTGGAGCGCCTCGATCTCCGCGGGATCGCCGGGCTGGCCGTCGCCGCGGCGCTGCTGGTCGCCACCGAGGTGGCGCTGCTGTGGGTCGTGGTGCCGCCGGTGGTGGCCTACGCGGTGGCCCGCGCGGCGGCGGCGCCGGCCGGCCACCGCGGCCGCCGCGCGGCGGTCCTCGGCGCGGGGGGCGGGCTGGGCCTCGGGCTGGCGGCCTGGACGCTCGTCCCGGCGCTGCTGCTGGGTCACCTCGTGCACGGGGAGCACGCGGCGCTCCAGGCGCAGACGTACGCCCAGCACTTCCTGGACGCCACGCAGTGGTTCCGCGGCCCGTGGGGCTACGGGTACTCCGTCGAGGGGCTCGCGGACGGGATGTCGTTCGCCCTCGGGGCGGTGCACCTCGCCGGCGCCGCGGCGGCCGCCTGGCTGCTGGCCCGCGGCCGGGGCGAGCCGCGTGGCCTGGTGGCCGGCCTGCTGGCGGTGCTGGCGCTGTCGCTGCTGCTGACCTCGCTGCCCAGCGCCCCGCTGTGGCGCTGGTGCACGCCGCTGCAGGGGCTCCTGTTCCCCTGGCGCTTCCTGCTGCCCGCGACGCTGGCGGCCGCGGCGCTGGCCGGCCTGGCGCTGCGCGGGCTGGCGGCGCCCCTCTCCCGGCGGTCGCGGATGGCCGTCGCGCTGGGGGTGATCGCCGCGCTGGCGCTGCTGTCGCTGCCCCACGCCCGCCCGTACCGCGCCTGGCCGCTGGACCCCGCGCGCTGGACGGCGGACGCCATCGCCGGCAGCAACCGCACCGCCACCTGGCGCGGCGAGCTGCAGCCCACCTGGGCCGAGCACCCCCCCGTGGACGCGGTCCCGTCGCCGGCCACGCTGCCCGCGGCGGACGGGCAGATCCAGCGCTTCGAGCGAACCGGCCTGGTCGAGATGGCCGTGGTCGCCACCGCCCGGCGCCCGACCCGGCTGGTGCTCGGCACCTACTACTTCCCGGGGTGGCGCGCCTGGATCGACGACCGGCCGGTGGAGACCCTGCCCGAGCCCGGCAGCGGGTTGCTGTCGGTGGCGCTCCCCGAGGGGGAGCACCGCGTCGAGGTCCGCTACCGGCCGCCCCCGGGGCTGCAGCTCGCACGCGTGATCAGCGGTGCGTCGCTGCTGGGCCTGATCGGGCTGTGGATCGCCGGAGGCCGGAGACGCGGTCCGCGTGCGCGCTCACCCGGGACGTGACCCGCGCGTTTCGGGCCTTGGCTCGACCCCCCCGGCTGGGATATGATTCGCCCGTTCCTCCAAGGGGGCTCCCTGTGACTCTGCACCGCACCATCTTCGCCGTGATCGTCGTGGCCTCGCTGCTCGCAGCGCCGGCCGCGGCCCAGAACACGCCTCCCTCGGTCGTCAGCTACCAGGGTCTGCTGACCGACCTGGATGGCAACCGGATCGACGACTTCGTCGACATCACGTTCACGATCTACGACACCGACGCGGCCGGGACCCAGCTGTGGTCCGAGGCCCACGCGGACGTCGACGTCGTGGACGGGATCTACGAGGTGATGCTGGGCACGATCACCGAGTTCGCGCCCGACATCCTGCGCAACGACAACTCGATCTACCTGGAGATCACGGTCGACGGGGACACGCTGGCTCCCCGGCAGCAGATCACCAGCGTGTTCTGGGCGATGGTCGCCGGCGACGTGGTGGGGGACATCCACCCCAACTCGGTGTCGGTCCCCGGCTGGGGTCCGGTCATCGACTACTACGGCAACTGGCTGGGCGTGCCGCAGCCGGGCGGCCTTCCCGGGCCGACCGGGCCCACCGGGCCGACCGGGCCGACCGGGCCGATGGGGATGACCGGACCCACCGGGCCGATCGGGCCGACCGGGCCGCAGGGGCCGGTGGGGCTGACCGGGCCGCAGGGCGTGACCGGGCCGATGGGGATGACCGGGCCGATCGGGCCGACCGGACCCACCGGGCCGATCGGGATGACCGGGCCGACCGGGCCGCAGGGACCGCAGGGCGTGGTCGGGCCGACCGGGCCGCAGGGGCCGGCCGGGCCGACCGGACCGCAGGGGATCCAGGGTGTCACCGGGCCAATCGGGCCGACCGGGCCGACCGGGCCGCAAGGCCTCCAGGGCGTCTCCGGACCCATCGGACCCCAGGGACCGACCGGGCCGCAGGGGCCGATCGGGTTGACCGGGCCGAGCGGGCCGCAGGGACCCCAGGGGATCCAGGGACCGAGCGGGCCGCAGGGACCCCAGGGGATCCAGGGGCCGAGCGGGCCGCAGGGGCCCCAGGGGATCCAGGGGCCGAGCGGGCCGCAGGGGATCCAGGGGCCGAGCGGGCCGGCCGGACCCCAGGGACCGAGCGGACCTGCTGGCCCGAGCGGGCCACCGGGGCCGCAGGGGATCCAGGGCGTCACCGGACCATCCGGGCCGCAGGGGCCCCAGGGGATCCAGGGCGTCACCGGGCCGTCCGGGCCGCAGGGACCGCAGGGGATCCAGGGCGTCACCGGGCCGGCCGGGCCTCCGGGGCCGGAGGGACCCACCGGCCCCGGCGCGGTGTGGGACGCCTACCAGATCCGCGTGTGGAACTTCCCCGAGGGCCACCCGTCGACGGTGGAGTTCGCGATCCCGTGTCCGCTGACCCCGCCGTTCGGCGAGGTCGAGGTCTGCTGGGGCGCGATGACCGAGCGGACCTACGGCTGGTGGTCGGCGAACGACCGGATGGCGGGGCCGTGCTGCGGCCACGTCACGCTGAGCGAGGACATCAGCTACGCGTTCTACGGCTGGAGCGGGATGTACCAGGGGCCGGAGCGCTCGCAGCTGTCGTTCACCGGGCAGTGCGGCAACCCCTACCACGGGTACTCCGGGATGCTGAACCACGACAACGGCGACGTGTGGAACGCCCGCACCAACTACTCGCACGTCCAGACCGTGACCGACTGGACGATCGGGGACCGCGACGCGGGGCGACTGCACGGCGAGCTGATCAACGGCAACGGGTACCTGACGGTGCACCAGGCCACCGGGGACTATGCGTTCCCCTACGGCTACCTGGTCCAGGGCACGTGGGTGAAGTGGCAGTGTCACGACGTCAACTTCACCGACACCGGCCCCGTCCAGGTCGGACCGTACGGCAGCTCGACGATGCCCAACTAGGCGCGAGACCGTGACCGGGAGGACGACCATGTCGAGACACCGCCACGGACGACGCGAGCTGGGCCTGGCCGCGATGGCGGCCGCCGCGCTGCTGCTCAGCGCGTTCCTGCCGGGCGCCGCCAGCGCAGAGCCGCCGGAGGGCAACACCCACCGCCAGGTGCAGTCCACCACCGGGAGCGCCGGCCACACCGCCACGGGCACGACCTACGTCAACCGCGGCACGCTGGGGCAGCCGACCCCGGTGGGCCCCTCCGACGGCACCGAC
>CAZOYV010000383.1:0-6762 GCA_964584075.1 uncultured Rickettsiales bacterium
GGCTGCCTCCTTTCAGACAGCAAGTTGGGCCAGACTTCGCCTGGCGCACCAGAGGCACGGAGCTGCAGATGACGCAAGGGCCCGAGCGAGAGAGTCAATCCGCGGAGGAAACGTCCTCGCCGTAGAGCTCCGCGAGGTGGTGCCAGCGGGTGCCCTCGCCCGCCGTCGCCGGGACGGCGCGGGCGTCGCGGACGAACAGCCGGCGGCCGACGGTGGCGTTGCGCGGGTTGGGGTAGCGCTCGACCTTGGCCTGGAGCTCGGCCTCGAGCGCCGGGCGGGAGCGGACCGCGCCCCACTTGCACTCGCCGAGGTCGATCCAGCCGTCGTCGCGGTGCCCGACGAGGTCGATCTGGACCTCCTCGTCCCAGTACTCGCCGACCTCGAACGCGGCGGTCACCCCCTCCCGCTCGTACAAGACCGGCAGGGCCTCACGGCACAGCGCCTCGAAGCAGCTGCCCCAGTACGCGTCGAGCTCGGGCCGGATGCGCTGCTCGTAGCAGCGCTCGGCGCCCATCTGGGCCAGGAAGCTGGTGTGGGGGAACACGAAGCGGAACCAGAACCGCAGCAGCGGGTCGTCCAGCACGAAGCGCACGTGGCGCGCCGCCGGCGGGCGGCCCGTCAGCGGATAGCGCCGGCGGACGTAGCGCAGCTCCCCGAGCTGGTTGAGGTAGTAGTTCAGCTTGCGCGGGTCGATCCCGGTGCGGGCGGCGATCTCGCGCGCCGGGAGCGAGCCGGCGGCGAGGGCGGTCAGGATCGCGTGGTAGCCGCGCAGCTCCCGCAGCTCCTCGCGCAGCAGGAAGTCGGGCTCGCGGTACAGCGGGGCGTACTCGTCCAGCAGCGTCGCCTGGATGTTCTGCGCCACCGAGCGGGCGGGATCGAAGGCCCGCAGGTACAGCGGCACCCCGCCGCACACGAAGTACGTCCGGGCGGCGTCGGGGAGCGAGTACCCCGGGTGGAAGCGGCGCGCCTCGGCGAACCCGAACGGCTGCAGCGGGAGCTGGGCCGTGCGCCGGCCGAACAGCGGGCTGCGCTGCCCCAGCACCTCCCGCTCCATGAAGCCCACGTAGGAGCCGCACAGGATCACCAGCGCTTCGTCGCCGTCCCGCAGCCGCCGGTCCCACAGCTCCTGCAGCACCGACGGGATCTCCGGGCTCGCGGCGCACAGCCACTGGAACTCGTCCAGCGCCAGCACCAGCTTCCCCGGCCCGGCCCAGGTGTCCAGCACCGTCTCGAACGCCTCCTTCCAGCTCTCCACCTGGATCCGGGCGAGCAGCGGCTGGCCCAGCGCCCGGGCGGCGACGCCGAGGAACTCCCGGCGCTGCAGCCCGGCGGGCGCCTGCTTGCCCAGGTAGTAGATGCCGGGCCGCTCCCCGAGGAAGCGCAGGATCAGCTCGCTCTTGCCGACCCGCCGGCGGCCGTAGATCGGGATCAGCGCGCTGGTGGAGGCCCTCGCGGCGTCCTCCAGCACGCCCAGCTCGCGCTCTCGCCCGACGAAGGTGGTGCTCATGGTGCTACGCTATACATCTAATTATGTTTTGTCAAAACTCGACTTGTCTTAATTGGAGGTGGGATAGCCCACGAGGGCGCGGGTCCGGGGCCCCGGTGGAATCGCAGACGGCGCCGAGGAACGAGGGACAGGGTCGACCCGCAGCGGATCGCACTCGCCGTGGTCCCACCTGGGATCACAGCCCCAGCACAGGATCTCGCCGCCGATGGACGCCGGGGGACGGTGGTGGGAGGATCGGGGACCGATGAGCCTCGTGACCCACCTCACCGCGCTCGTGCTCGCCGGAGGGCGCGGTGTGCGCATCGGGGGGCCCAAGTTCGGGCTGCGGCTGGGGGGCGAGCGGCTGGTCGACCGGGCGGTGCGGCGGGTCGCCGCACACTTCGCCGAGGTGGTCGTCAGCCGCGGCGCGGGGCCGGCGATCCCCGATCTTGCGGTGCGCCAGGTGCCGGACCGCGAGCGGGCGTTCGGGCCGCTGGCCGGGCTCCACGCCGGGCTGCACGCCGCGCACGACGACGGGATCGTGACGCTGCCGATCGACGTGCCGCTGCTGGACCCCCTGCTGCTGGTCCAGCTGGCCGAGGAGCTGGGCGACGACGACGCGCTGGTCGTCCGCAGCCGCTCGGGGCTGCAGCCGCTGCTGGCGGCCTACCACCGCCGCTGCCTGCCGGCGATCGAGGAGCGGATCGCCCGCGGCGAGCGCCAGGTGCTGCGCTTCCACGCCGACGTGCGCAAGCGCGAGCTGGTGATCGACGAGCAGCCCCGCTGGCGCGACCGCGACGCGATGTTCCTCAACGTCAACACCCCCGCCGACCTGGCCGCGGCGGAGCGGATGCTCGCGGAGGGTGGCTGATGCGCGGGCTGCTGCTGGTCGCGCTGGCCGGGCTCGCCGCGCTCCCGGCCCGCGCGGCGGACCGGGAGCCCGCGGAGCGCCTCCCGGTGATCTGCCTGCACGGCTTCAACGGCGACGCCACGACCTTCGACGCGGCGCTGCCGCTGCTGGCCGAGGCCGGGTTCGACCCCGTCGCGCTGACCTGGGAGCCCGCCGACGGCCGGCAGCCGCTGGAGCGGGCGGCGCTGCAGGTGGTGGCGCCGATGATCGAGGCCGCGCTGGCCGAGCGCGGCTACCCCGAGGGCCGGCGGCTGTCGCTGCTGACCCACTCGATGGGCGGGATCGTGGCCCGCGTGCTGATCGAGCGCCACGGCTGGGACGCCCGCGTCGAGCGGGTCGCGATGCTGTCGCTTCCCGCCCACGGGGCCCGCACCGGCCTGGGCAACGCCGCCTGCGGGCTGCCCCCCGCCGACCCGTGGCGCGCCGCCGGCTGCGACCTGCGCGACCGCGCCCCGCTGCTGGCGGAGCTGGGCACCGCGCCGCCCGCCGGCGTGGCCGCGCGCTACCTGACGATCTCGACGCTGTGGCGCGGCAGCCCGATGCCCGGCGGCGGCGACCTGGACGGCGACGGCCGCTGGCACGGCAACGACGGGGTGGTGGCCAGCGAGTCCGGTGCGCTCGATGGCGTCCCGTTCGTGATCTGGGAGGGCCGCGGCCCGGTGCAGCACACCCGCGTGACGTGCAACGACCGGGTGGTGGGCTGGGCGGTGGCGTTCCTCGCCGACGGGTCGGTGCCCGAGGTGGCGGACGACCACCGCCGCGCGGTGGCGGGCGACCTGTGCCGCTAGGGGCTGCTCGGGGCTGCTAGGGGCTGCAGGCGGCGGCCTGCAGGTCGAAGTCGAGGGTCCCCTGCTGCTTGGTTTCCCAGTCCATGACCTCGAGGCCGGTGGCGCTGACGCCGAGGTCCTCGCCGGCGGCGAGGGTCACCATCCCGGCGTACAGCTCCCAGAACTCGGAGTCGCCGCCGTTGAGGTACCACAGCTCCTGCTCCAGCGTGGTCCAGTCGCCCCAGGTCGAGACGTTGGCGCACTCCTTGGTCAGGTACGCCACGTGGGGCGCGAACCAGCTGTCGATCGCCACGTACCACGCGCCCCAGATGTAGGGGTACCCGCCGCGGACGCCGAGCCCGGCCATGTAGTCGCCCGGGGTGTAGGCGTCGGGGTGCAGCTCCAGCGTGCACGAGCCCGGCGGCCACAGCGTGGAGTCCAGCTGCTCGAGCTCGGTGTAGTAGGCCAGCGCGGCGGCGCACGCCATCGGGCCGTCCTGGCCCGCGGTGGCCTTCTTCAGCGCCGCGTCGTACGTCCCCCACGCGGCCTCCATCGCGGCGTTGGTCTCGTTCCACAGCTGGCAGGTGTGGGGCTCCGACGAGGCGAAGATGCCGTCGAACGCGCGCACCTCGACGTACTCGAACCACACCACCGAGCGCACCGGCCCGCAGTCCGTGGCGTCGGTGATCGTCCACGTCCCGCTGCCGTCGCCCATCGCGTCGTCGTCGCCGGCGTCGTCGTCCCCGGCGTCGTCGTCACCCGCGTCGTCGTCGGACGCGTCGTCGTCCCCGGCGTCGTCGTCGTCCGCCGAGTCGTCGTCCCCGCTCTCGGGGCAGCCCGCGAGCAGCACCCCGAGCACGCCGAGCAGCACCACCCACGGCCGCCAGCCGCCGGTGATCTCGTGCAGGTTCCCCATCGCATCTCCTCCCTGTTCCCGTCTCCCGACGGCCGTCGGACCGATGCGGAATCCACCCTTGGTCTTCCGCAGCGGCGCCAGTCTACCACGCGCCCGGGGGATCGCCCCCCGGGAGGCCTGGGCTCACCGGTAGCAGGCGGCGGCCTGCAGGTCCAGGTCGAGGGTCCCCGCCTGCTGGGCCTCGACGTCGACGATCTCCAGGCCGGCGGCGGTGACGTGCAGGTCCTCGCCGCTGGCGAGGGTCAGCGTCCCGCCGGTCAGGGACCAGATCTCGGCGGCCACCACCGGCAGCGCCCACAGGGCCGCCTCCACCGCCGCCCAGTCGGACCAGCTCGACACGCCCGGGCACGCCTCGGTCAGGTATCCCACCTGGGACGCATACCAGCTCTCCTCGATCGACCACAGGTCCCCCCCCGCCTGTGTGGGGATCGAGTAGTCGGTCCACGTGTAGGCCATCGGCCACAGCTCCAGCAGGCACGAGCCCGGTGGCGACAGCGTGTCCCACAGCTGCTCCGACTCCGTGAGGTAGGCCAGCGTCGCGGCGCACGCGGCGGCGCCGTCCTGGGCGTCGGTGGCCGCCGCCATCGCGTCTCCCCAGGTCGCCCCCGAGGCCATCAGCGCCGCGTCGACGTCGCTCCACAGCTGGCAGCCGAGCGGCTCCGACGAGGCGTAGACCCCGCCGGCGCCCAGCATCTCGAGGTACTCCAGCCACACCACCGAGCGCACCGGCCCGCAGGCCGGGCCGCCGATCGTCGTCCACGTGCCGCCGCCCTCGCCCACCGCGTCGTCGTCGCCGCCGTCGTCGTCGCCGCCGTCGTCGTCCCCGGCGTCGTCGTCGCCGTCGTCGTCTTCCGCGTGCTGGGGACAGCCCGCCAGCAGCACCCCGAGCGCACACAGCAGCGCGAGCCCGGGCCGCCAGCCACCGAGGATCGGATCCACGTCCCCCGTCATGCTCCCTCCCGGCCTCCGTCGTCGGAGTGACACGAGAATGCAGCTGTTCCCCGTCCCTCTCCCCCGTGGGAGCATCACTGTATCACGCTCTCGGAGGGGGCCCCCGGGCACGTGTTGACACGTCAATTAGGCATGTCTACGTTTGCCCCCACCGGGGGACGAGCGACGTCCGGGCCCCGATGAACACAGTCGACCCTCGAACCTCCCGACGGTAGGAGCGCGCACCCGATGACCCACGACCTCCAGGACTCCTTCGGCACCCGAACCACGATGACCGCCGGCGGCGGCGAGCTCGACCTGTTCTCGCTGCGCAAGCTGGAGCAGGACGGCGTCACCGAGCTGTCCCGCCTGCCGTTCTCGATCCGCGTGCTGCTCGAGGCGGTGCTGCGCAGCGAGAACGGGTTCGACGTGACCCGCGACGACGTGCTGCACCTGGCGCAGTACGATCCGGCCGCCCCCGAGAAGGTCGAGTTCCCGTTCAAGCCGGCCCGCGTCGTGCTGCAGGACTTCACCGGCGTGCCCGCGGTGGTCGATCTGGCCGCGCTGCGCAGCGCGATGGCGCGGATGGGCGGCGATCCGAAGAAGATCAACCCGCGCAACCCCGTCGACCTGGTGATCGACCACAGCGTGCAGGTCGACGAGTACGGCTCCGCCGCGGCGCTGCTGATCAACGCCGACAAGGAGTTCGAGCGCAACCGCGAGCGCTACGAGTTCCTGCGCTGGGGCCAGCAGGCGTTCGACGACTTCCGCGTGGTGCCGCCGGCCAGCGGGATCGTCCACCAGGTCAACCTGGAGTACCTGGCCAAGGTCGTGCAGCGCGGGCAGGTCGGCGGCCGCACGCTGGTCTACCCCGACAGCCTGGTCGGGACCGACTCGCACACCACGATGATCAACGGCCTCGGCGTGGTCGGCTGGGGCGTGGGCGGGATCGAGGCCGAGGCCGCGATGCTGGGCCAGCCGATCTATATGCTGATCCCCGAGGTGGTCGGCTTCAAGCTCGTCGGCCAGCTGCCCGAGGGCGCCACGGCCACCGACTTGGTGCTGGTCGTCACGGAGATGCTTCGCAAGAAGGGCGTGGTCGGCAAGTTCGTGGAGTACCACGGCCCGGGGCTGTCGACGATGACGCTGCCCGACCGCGCCACGGTGGCCAACATGGCCCCCGAGTACGGCGCGACGATGGGGTTCTTCCCGGTGGACGACGAGACGCTGCGCTACCTGCGCCGCACCGGCCGCCCCGACGAGCTGATCGACCTGGTGGAGCGCTACAGCAAGGAGCAGGGCCTGTTCCGCACCGACGAGACCCCCGACCCGCAGTTCGTCGACACCCTCGAGCTGGACCTCTCCACCGTGCAGCCGAGCCTGGCCGGCCCCAAGCGGCCCCAGGACCGCGTCGAGCTGACCGCGATGAAGCGGCAGTTCCGCGCCGCGCTGACGCGCCCCGCCGGCCCGCAGGGGATGGGCCTGGGCGAGGACCAGCTGGACCGCACCGTCGAGGTCACCTACCCCGACGGCCGCCGCGGCCCGCTGACCCACGGCGACGTGATGATCGCCGCGATCACGAGCTGCACCAACACCTCCAACCCCTCGGTGATGCTCGCCGCGGGGCTGCTGGCGCGCAACGCCCACGCCCGCGGGCTGACCGTCCCGCCCTACGTCAAGACCAGCCTGGCCCCCGGCTCCAAGGTCGTCACCGACTACCTGACCCGCGCCGGGCTGATGGAGGACCTGGAGG
>CAZOYV010000384.1:0-6715 GCA_964584075.1 uncultured Rickettsiales bacterium
GTCGTCGCCGGAGTCGTCGTCGCCGGAGTCGTCGTCGCCGGAGTCGTCGTCGCCGCCGGTGTCGTCGTCGCCGCCCACGATCGTCCCGCTGTCGTCGCAGCCCACCCCGAGGAGCGCCAGCAGCAGCACCAGGGGGAGACCCGTGATCGCCGAACGGAGCATGCAACCTCCAGTCTGTGCCGCCTCCTAGGATAGCAACGCGGGCGCCACGGGAAAGGGGACTCGACCGCGTCGGGGCGAATTCGTACAGTGGGCCCGTCCGCCCCCGCCCTCGAAACAGGAGGATTCGGCCCCGATGACCGTCTCGATCGCCGTCCTGCTGGGCGTGCTCGTGGTGATGGCGGCGCTGTTCTTCACCGAGAAGCTGCCCATCGAGCTGACCGCGTTCCTCGGGCTGGTGTTCCTCGTGCTCGGCGGCTACGTCGAGCCCGGCGAGGCGTTCACCGGCTTCGCCTCGCCCGCCGTGATCACGATGCTGTCGATCTTCTTCGTCAGCGCGGCGCTGCTGCACACCGGCGTCGCCGACCTGATCGGCAGCCGCGTGCACCGCTGGATCGGCAACCGCGAGACGCTGCTCGTGATCGCGATCATGGTCGTCGCCGGGGTGCTCTCGGCGTTCATGAACAACGTGGCCGCGGTGGCGGTGCTGCTGCCCGCCATCGCCGCCATCGCGCGCAAGACCGAGATCGCCCCGTCGCGGCTGTTCATGCCGCTGTCGTTCGGCGCGATCCTCGGCGGCACGATGACGCTGGTCGGCACGCCGCCCAACATCCTCGCCGGCGACCTGCTGCGCGAGAAGGGCTTCGAGCCGTTCGGGCTGTTCGACTACACCCCGATCGGCGCGATCCTGCTCGGCGTCGGCGTGCTGTACATGATCACCGTCGGCCGCTGGCTGCTGCCCCGGCGGGCGGTGGCCCAGGATCGCGCCGTCTCCACCGACGACCTGGTCCGCGTGTACAACCTCAAGCAGGCGATCTTCAGCGTGCGGATCCCGGCGGAGTCGGGGCTGGTCGGCCGCACCCTCGCCGAGTCGCGGTTCGGCAGCGCGCTGGACGCCCAGGTGGTCGGCATCGTGCGCAAGGGCCGCCGCGAGCTCGCCCCCAGCGGCGACACCGTGCTGCGGGCCGACGACACGCTGATCGTCGAGGGCAAGCGCGCCCGCGTGCAGGAGCTGCTGCAGGTCCAGGATCTGGACGTCGACCGGCCGGGTACGACCTTCGTCGCCAGCGCGTGGGGCGACGTCGGCCTGGTCACGCTCCAGCTCGCGCCGGCGTGTCCGCTGGTGGGCAAGACGCTCAAGGAGACCCACTTCCGCGAGCAGTTCGGGTCGATCGTGCTGGCCGTCCGCCGTGGCGGGGAGATGCTCGACGGGGCCGCGGGCGACCTGCGCCTCGAGGCGGAGGACGAGCTGTTCACCGTCGGCGTCGCGGACGACCTGTCGCAGCGCAAGCTGCCGCCGGCGGTCGGCGTACTGGTCCCCACCGCGGACGAGCTCGCCGAGCTCCGCTCGCACCTGATGCTGCTGCGGATCCACGCCGCCTCCCCGCTGGTCGGGACCCGGATCCAGGACAGCCACCTGTACGAGCTGGCGGGGCTGACCATCGCCGGGGTCCACCGCGGGGACGAGACCCTGCCCGCGATCCAGCCGCGGATGCGGATCCGCGCCGGCGACCAGCTGCTGGTCGTCGGGGACCCCGAGCGGGTGCAGCAGCTGGTGGCGCTGGGCGACGTGCAGCTGCAGCAGGACATGACCGCCGCCGGCCTGGAGTCGGACGACGTCGGGATCGTCGAGGTCACCCTGGCGCCCCGCTCGCGGGTCCGCGGCCAGACCCTGGCGCAGCTGGACTTCCGCGACCGGTTCGGGCTGCAGGTGCTGGCCATCGCGCGAAGAGGGGTCCCGATCCAGGACGACCTGGCCGGCCTGCCGCTGCAGTTCGGCGACGCGCTGCTGGTCCAGGGCTCGTGGGCCAAGATCCGTCACCTGGGCCGCAACCCCGACTTCATGGTGCTCTCGCCGGCGGCCCAGGAGCCGCGGCGGACCCGCAAGGCGTGGGTCGCGGTGGGCAGCCTGGCGGTGATGATCGCGATGGTCGTCAGCGGGTTCATGCCGATCCACGTCGCGGCGTTCACCGCGGCCAGCCTGGTGGTGCTGCTGGGCGCGATCACGATGGAGGAGGCCTACCGCGCCGTGGAGTGGAAGGCGGTGTTCCTCGTCGCGGCGATCCTGCCGATGGGCATCGCGCTGGAGCGCACCGGCGCCGCCCAGCTGGCGTCGGACGGCGTCACCGCGCTGACCGGCCCGTACGGCCCCTACGCTGCGATGGCCGGGATGTTCACGCTGGCCAGCGGGCTGAGCCAGGCCCTCGACGGCGCCCCCGCGGTGGTGATGATGACCCCCGTGGTGCTCGAGTCCGCCGAGCAGCTCGGGATCAACCCGCGGACGCTGATGATGGGCGTCAGCCTCGCCGCCTCGGCGGCGTTCATGACGCCGTTCAGCCACAAGGCCAACCTGCTGGTGATGGGCTCCGGCGGCTACCGCACCGCCGACTACCTCAAGCTCGGCACCCCGCTGACGATCGTCCTGCTGGTGCTGATGGTGCTGCTGGTGCCGGTGTTCTTCCCGCTCGCGCCGCCGTGATCACCGGCGGCGGATGCGGTGCCGGCGGTCGATCAGGTAGACCAGGATCAGCGCCACCAGCGGCGCCCCGGCGGCCCCGCCGGTGGACGGCGCGGCGGAGCACGCCGTGGCGCCGCCGAAGCCCGGGCCGCCGCCCTGCTGCGCCGGCGTCGCCTCGGGGACCGTCGGCACGTCGCCGGCCCCGTACCCGCCGGTGAAGGCGTCGAGCCAGTCCTGGAACGCGTCGACGCGGACGCTGACGCCGAACGAGGCGCAGTGGTCGTCGCCGTAGGAGTTGACCCCGGCCACGGCCCAGGCCCCGTCGTGCTCCACCAGGGCCGGCCCGCCGGAGTCGCCGAAGCAGGTCTGGCGCTGGCTGTCCTCGTAGTACAGGAACGCGCTGTCCCACTCGTCCACCGGGATCTGCACCTGGCGCTTGACCCCGCCGTCGGAGGCCACCGCCTGGGTGGTGCCGAAGCCCACGAAGGTCGGCGAGTCGACCCCCCGCCAACCGGGACGCGGCTCGTCGCGGTAGATCGGGATCGGCCTCGTGGGCGCGGGGCGGGGCAGCACCACCACCGCCAGGTCGCCGTACATCGTGTCGGGGTTGAAGTGCGGGTAGGGGTGCACGTCGGCGGTGGTCTGCATGTCGTCGCACCACCCGTTGGCGCAGTCGTCGCACCACAGCACCCGCACCTCGCCGGGGTGGTCGTCGACGCAGTGGGCGGCGGTGAGGACCACGTCGGGGGCGATCAGCGTGCCGGTGCAGCGGTTGGCGCCGGCCTCGAGCAGCACCACCGAGTCGAACTCCTGGGTCGGGGTCCCGCCGACGATCGGCGAGTCGTGCTGCGACAGCTCGGCGGCGTCCCAGTCGATCCCGGTGGCCACGCCGCAGCCGGCCACCGCGGCCAGCGCCAGCGTCCCGAGCAGCAGGGCCCACGCGCGCCGCATCATCCCTCCACCCCCAGCGGCCCGGCGAGGTTGTCGGCCTCGTGGTGCTCGTCGATCCGCTGGTCGCCGTCGACCACCGCGTAGGAGTGCCAGACCGGCGACGGGGTGCCGGGGATCACGAAGTCGAGGTAGGCGACCTCGCCGGGGGCGAGCTGCTCGACCCAGCGGTACTCGTCGCCCACGTCCCACGCCCCGGGGGCGTCGTCGCGGTCGCGGTACAGGTCGACCCAGAACCCGCCGGAGACGGCGTCGCCGTCGTTGACGACGTCCACCGCGTAGCGCGTCTCGCCGCCGTCCACCGTGGCGTCGAAGCCGAGGATCTCCAGATCGGGGTAGTGGCCATCGCCCGGCTGCGGCGGCTCGGCGGCGACCTCGACGACCACGACCTCGCTGACCACCTCGCCGAGCACCGCGAACAGCTGGGCGTGGCCCTCGTCGAGCCCGAACAGCCGGATGTCGCCGGAGATCTCGCCGTTGATCGCGACGAACTGCCCGCCGCTGAACACCGTCCACTCCACCTCCGCGGTCACGTCCTCGGCGCTGCCGTCGGCCGTCAGTGCGGTGGCCGTCAGCGCGGTCTCCCCGCCCACCGGGACCACCGGGCGGGCGGGGTCGACCAGCACCTTGAGGACGCCCCGCGCCTGCTCGGGCTCGAACGTCGCCGGGCAGCCGACGACCAGCGCCAGCAGGGCCGGCAGCAGCAGCGGCAGCAGGGTGCGGGGGAGGGGAGTCGCCACCGGTTGCCTCCTACTCGGCGACCCGGCCGGTGAGCAGGTAGTGGGAGGCCTCGTCGGCGTAGCCGCGGACCATCACGAAGATCGCGTCGTCGCCGTCCAGCGTGACCGCGCACTCCTCGTCGGAGCCCCAGTCGTAGGGGCGGCAGTCCCACTCGTCGACGGTCGGGGCGGCCCCGACGCGGACGTACAGGTCGGCGTCGCCGCCCGGGCTGGCCGGGTCCTCGGCGAGGGTGAACACGTAGCTGCCCGCGGCGACCACCGGGGTCTCGGCGTGGAACTCCTCGTCGGCGCCGACGCTGCCGGCGAACTCGAAGCCCTCCCAGGCGTCCGTGTCGTCGTCGTCGCCGCCGTCGTCGCCGCCGTCGTCGTCCCCGCCGTCGTCGTTGGGGTCGAAGCCGGGGGCGTAGACGTTGTCCTCCTCGCCGGTCACGACCACGACCTGGCTGTCGTCGATCCCGTCGAAGATGTCGCTGTAGCTGTAGGGCTCGTCGTAGGCCATCAGCGCGCGCACCATCGTGCGGCCGTTCTCGGCCATCGAGTAGAAGTACGCGGGCATCGCGTCGGTCATCATGTCCAGGTACTTGGTGCCCTCGGGGTCGTCGGGGTTGACGTCGGCGTGGGCGTCGGACAGCGCCGAGTCCACGTACGCGAACGTGTCGCAGCCGTTCATGAAGTAGATCTGGTACTGCCCCTGGACGAACTCGCCCTTGTTCGCCAGCGCGCGGATGTTGGCGCCCAGCCCCGAGTGGCCGAAGTACATCACCAGGTCGGCGGTGGGGGTCAGCGACTCGTAGCGGTGGTTGAACTCGGAGCCGGTGTACTGCACGCCGTCGATCAGCAGCGCCACGACCTGGACCTCGTGGTCCTCGTCGATCTTGGCGGTGAAGGTCACGTCGGGGGTGTCGACGCCGGGCTTGTCCGACACGTCCTCGGGCACCGTGGTGGGGCTCGGCAGCGTCGTCTTCATGTACCGGACGAACTCGTTGTAGCCGGCGATGCCCACGTCGCTGTTGCTGGTCGCGCCGTGGTCGTTCTTGCCGAAGATGGCGACCACCTCGAGGCGGCCGTCCTCCCAGATCTTGTGGTACTCGGGGTACTTGTCCTCGGTGTTGTCCTCGCTGACGGTGACGGTCGCGTCGGTGCGGAAGACGTGCTCGTCCTTCAGGTCGCAGCCGTAGCGGTGGGGCCGGTAGTAGTACCACATGCTGCCGGGGGTCACGTCGTGGGCCCCGTAGTCGACGCAGTCGTGGCCGTACTCGTCGGTGAACGCCTGCTGGCCGCTGTAGTCCATCGCCAGCGGCAGGATGAACTCGTAGCCCTCGGGCACGCTGTCGGGCTTGCCCCAGGCGACGGGCAGCTGGGCGTCGTAGGTCACGACGGTCACGCCGTCCTCGCCCTGCTCCTCGACCACGTTGGTGACCTCGAGCTTGTCCAGGCGGCACACCGAGTTGTCGCCGTTGAGCTGGCCGACGGTGTAGAACACCTGGCTCTCGATCGTGCGGTCGATGTTCCAGGTGCTGGTGGTCTCCAGCTGGCCGTGGAAGGTGAAGTCGAGCAGCACCGCCTCGTTGCTGGCGAACCGCGGGTCGGTCTGGTCGTCGCCGAAGCCGGCGTCGCAGCCGACGAAGGCTCCCGCCAGCGTCAGCATCAGGGCCCATCGCATCGGATTCATCTGCATGGTCGCTCCCGTGTGTCAGTGCTCGTCTGAGCGGTCCGGCATACAGGGTTGGAAGCAAGGGGCGTGCCAGCGCGTGCCATTCCCGGGTTCGGCGTGGTTCTCCGTTTTTTCTGTCGTGATTCCAGACCCTTGCTGGAGTGGCCCGGTCCGGGGCCTCGCCGTGTCACCGCCCGGGAAGGCTGTGCCAGAGGTGTGCCAGGGGTGTGCCAGGGGGCGTCAGCGGGTGCCCGCCGCGGGGGCGGAGACGAGCGCCTGCCACAGGCCCGCGTGGGCCACCGCGGGCCAGCCCGCGCGCCCGTCGCGCAGCGTCACCCCACCGGCGTCGTCGACGTCCAGGGTCAGCAGCCAATCCAGGGCGGCCTCGCTGCTCACGTCCGCGCGCCCGTCCCGCGCGCCGAGCAGCCACTCCCCGTCGCGTAGCGCGTACAGCGTGGCCAGCTCGGACAGCTCGGCGTCGTCCCGCACCAGCACCAGCTGCTGGTAGCCCACCAGCGCGATCACGTCGCTGCCGGGCAGGTAGCGGATGTCGCGGGCCAGCATCAGCTCGGAGCGCTGCACCGTCTCCTGCGCCTGATCGGCGGGACGCCAGCGCACCGCGGTGCCCTGCTGCAGGGTGTACAGCACCTCGCGGCCGTCCGGCGACAGGCCGATCGTGCCGGGCCAGCCGGCGGCCTCGACCACGGCCACCTCCGGCCCCGCCCGCCCGCCGCCCGCCTCCCCGGTCCCGCCGCC
>CAZOYV010000385.1:0-6689 GCA_964584075.1 uncultured Rickettsiales bacterium
GACGCGGGGGACGACGACAGCCTTCCGGTCCTCGACCTGCAGGACGAGCTCGCCGCCGCCGTGGCCGCCAGCGACGGCTGGGGTGGGGGGGTGCTGCACGTCTCGCGGCCCGGCGGGGCCCCCGCGGGTGGGGCCTGGTGGGAGGGCGCCGCGGGGGACGCGGTACGCCAGCCGGCGGTGGCGATGACCTCGGAGGACACGTTCGAGATCGCCAGCACCTCCAAGGCCTTCACGGCTGCGACGGTGCTGCTGCTCGTCGAGGACGGCGCGTTCGGCCTCGACGATCCCATCGGCGGCCTGCTGCCCGCCGAGCTCACCACGGGGCTGCTGGTGATCGACCAGCACGACCACGGCCCGGAGCTGACGGTCCGCCAGCTGCTGGCCCACACCGCGGGACTGCCCGACTACTGGTACGACCCGCCGTTCGTGCAGCCAGGGGTCAACGCGTTCCTCGAGGCCTACATCGCCGACCCGGACCGGTTCTGGGAGCCCGAGGAGCTGATCGCCTACGCCAAGCAGCTGGACCCCATCGACGTGCCCGGCGCCACCTGGCATTACTCCGACACGGGCTACGTACTCGCCGGCCTGATCGTCGAGGAGGTCACCGGCGAGGCGTTCCACGACGTCTGCCGCGCGCGGCTGCTGCAGCCGCTGGGGCTCGACGACACCTACCTGACCTACCGCGAGGCGCCGGCTTCCCCCGGCACCGAGTCCCACCGCTACGAGTGGCACTGGGACATGCACGGCAAGGTCCACAACAGCGCCGACTGGGCCGGCGGCGGGCTGGTGAGCAGCACCCGCGACCTGGACGCCTTCCTCGCCGCGCTCCAGGGCGAGACGCTGTTCGCCGACCCGGCGACCACCGCCGCGATGCAGGACTGGCGCCCCACCGGAACCTCCGGCGTGTGGTACGGCCTGGGGCTGTTCCGCGCCGCGCTCCCCGGCGGCCTCGGCGAGCTGTGGGGCCACGACGGCTACGGCAACTCGTGGATGTACGCCTGGCCCCAGGGCGGCGTGCGGTTCGTCGGGACGCTCAACCAGACCGAGACCGACTGGTGGCCCCTGGTGGTCGCCGCCGCCGAGGAGATCGAGGCGGTCCGCTAGGATGCGGCGCCCGCTGCGACTCCGGGCCCATACCAGCCGCGACCGGCAGGAGGCGATCCAGCTGGTGCAGGAGGCGGTGGGCGCGCGCGGGGGCTTCGTCCTCGACTTCCGGCGGTTCTCCAACGCGGCGCTGGCCGTGGAGCTCGAGCTCCCCGGCGGGGCGCTGCCGGCGCTGATCGACGACCTGGAGGCGGGGGGCGTGGTGCTCGACGAGCGGCAGGAGCTGCCGGCCGACGCGTCTGCTCGCGAGCGTCTGGTGAGCCTGTTCCTGCAGTTCGTGCACGGCGATCCGGATCTCAGGATCGAGAGCCCCAGGGTGCCGGGCTGAGGGGCCAGCACCGTCGCGGTGGAATGCGCGCGCGTGGTAAGGGTTGACTCCGATCGAGAGGTCACGCCGATGAGGTGTCGCATTCCCGGGCTGCTGGCGACGGTGGCTGCGCTCACGCTGGTCGGACCCGCCCCCGCGGCGGGGGCCGGGACCGTGGCCGTGACCTACTTCGACAACCACACCGCCGAGGAGCGGTTCGACCCGCTGGGGCGCGGCCTGGCCGACATGCTGATCACCGATCTGGCGCAGGTCGAGGGGTTGACGGTGGTGGAGCGGTCCCGGCTCAACGAGCTGCTCGCCGAGCTTCAGCTGGCGGAGTCGGCGTTCGTCGACCCCGCGACGGCGGCGAGGATGGGGCAGGGGCTGGGGGCCACGGCGATCCTGACCGGGGCGTTCGCTGCGGTGGAGCCGGACCTGCGGATCGACGCGCGGCTGGTGGACGTGGCCAGCGGCGAGGTGATCGCGGCGTGGGAGGTGACCGGCCCGGCCGGCGAGTTCTTCCTGCTGGAGAAGGAGCTCGCGGCGACGCTGGTCCAGCAGCTGGAGATCCAGCTCTCGCCGCGGGACAGCGCCCGGATGGCGCGGGTCTCCACCGAGTCGTTCGACGCGTTCGTGGCCTGGTCGCAGGGGCTCGCGGCGCTGGACCGCGGCGAACTGGAGGAGGCGCGCCGGGCGCTGGAGGAGGCGCTTGGCCACGACGAGCGGTTCGACGAGGCCGAGGCGATGCTGGACGACCTGCGGGGGCGGCTGGACGAGTTGCGCGGCAAGCGGGACGACCTGCTGTCGGCCGAGACGCGGGCCCTGATCGAGCGGATCGAGGCCGCGGCGGCTGCCGGCGGGCCTCACGACGCGCTGCTGACCGACCTGGGCACCTTCGCGATCCAGGTCCCGGCGTGGCGCGAGGCCACCGCGAACATCGAGGTCGCCGGGCGGATCCTCGATCTCGGGCTGCCCGACGACACACCCCTGCCCAGCGGCGCGATCACCGGCGAGCCGGTCAACGCGTGGGCGCTGGGGGCCTACGCCTACGGCTGCTACGCGCTGGGTCGCTGGCCCGAGTTCCTGACCTACGGCGAGGAGCTGCTCCAGCGGTTCCCGACGTCCATCGCGGCGTCCACCACGAACATGCTGATGCCGTCGGTGCTGGACAAGATGGAGCGGTCCCAGGCGGGGCGCCGCGAGATGCCGCGGATCGAGGCCGAGGCGCGGGCCAAGGCGCTGTGGGAGAGCTGCCACGACGACCCGGACCCGCGGCGGGCGATGGGCTGGTGCCGCGACGCGGTCCAGACGCGGATCGACGCCGGGTTGCCGGTGGAGGAGTACTGGTACGAGCAGTGGATCCGCCACGCCGAGTCGGTGGGCGACGTGGCGGCGCTGCAGGAGCTGGTGGAGATCGCCGAGGGGGTCGGCCCCGACCTGGTGGACTACGCCACCCGCTACCTCGAGGACGCCCGGGAGGACGTCGCCGACGCCGAAGAGGCGGTGGAGAAGCTGAAGGAAGAGGAGCGACCCTCGCGGATCGCGTCGCTGATCCGCGACCTGCGCTACGCGGGCCGCCAGGAGGAGGCCTACGCGGCCCTCGATCGAGCCCTGGAGCAGTTCCCCGGCGAGGAGGTCCTGCTGCAGCTGGCGGTGGCGGTCCCGGTGCACTTCGGCGACCTGCCCCGCGCCGAGCAGGCGCTGCAGGCGTGGCGCGACACCGGCGCCGCGGGGCGCACGACCCGCGACGAGGTGCGCGACGTCGAGGAGCTCCGCGAGGGCCTGCAGACCGTCGCGGAGTTCGAGCCCTACCGCCTGCACCAGCTCGCCGACGGGTACCAGCGGGCGATGCTGTGCCGCGAGGCCGGCGACGCCTGGATGACCGTGGCCCACGAGTACCCCGAGTACGGCAACGTCCCGGCGCCCAAGGCGCTGCACCGCGCGGGGGGCGCGTACCTGCTGATGCAGGACACGGTGCGGGCGCGGGCCGCGTGGCAGGAGCTGCTCGACCGCTACCCCGAGGAAGCCCAGACCACCGGCGTCCGCGCGACGCTGCAGACCTTGCCCCGCTGACCTGCAGCAGCACGTGGTGGGCACCGCTGCCCCGTAGCGTCCCACCCGCGGCCATCATCTGGGACTCGATCAGGGCGATCGGCGTGCTGGACCAGCCGCCGAACAGCCCCGCCTCCAGCGTGCCGTGCGTGGGGCGGGAGGCGGGGGGCGGGGAGTGGTCGCGCCAGATCCGCACTGCCAGACGAGGGTGGACGCGGAACCCGAACGAGAACGCCTCGATGTTGTAGGCGAAGGTCCCGGTGAGCCGCAGCGAGGTGCGTCCGGACGGTGGAGGCTCCGCGGTCTCCGCCCGCGCCGGCGAGCCCAGTGCGAGACACAGAACCAGGGTTGCTACTGCTCGTAGACCCACGGCAACCCCAGCTGTGGCATGTGGCGGATGATCTCCATGTGGTCCCGGCCCTCGAGCACCTCGGTGTGGAGGCGCAGGCCAGGATAGCCCCGGCCCTCCAGCTGCTCGCTGTAGGCCAGGACCTCGGCCACGAAGCCGGCGGTGTTGGCGCCACCGGTCCCGATGTAGAGGTCGACCGGCAGGTCGTCCAGCCGGGCCGCCGCCTCCTCCTCGAGCCCGAAGATGCCGCAGCCGGAGGTCCACACCGAGGGGTCGAAGGCGACGAAGTTGCCGAGCAAGTCGTCCCCGCCGGGCTCGGACAGCAGCACCGCGTAGACCACGAACAGGCCTCCGAGGGAGTGGCCCAGCAGGACCCGATCGGCGGGATCGGGGGACACCGCCCAGCCATCCTCGAGCCAGGGCAGCAGCTCGTCGCGCAGCATGGCGTAGAAGTCAGGCGCTCCCTGATCGGGGAAGTACGGGTCCTCGGTCTCGCTGGGGGGGACGAAGTCCACCGCGCGGCCCACGCCGTAGCCCTCCTCGGTGTGGCCGATGCCGACGACGATCGCCTCGGGGATCTCGCCGCTGCCCTCGTACTCGGAGGTCCAGCCGGCGGTGTAGCGGTCGTGGGTCAGGGCCTTGGTCTTCATCGTCGCGTCGAGCTGCAGGACCAGGGCGTAGCCGTCGGGGTCGTCGGGGTCGTAGCCCGGCGGCGTGCGCACCAGGATGTCGTAGGTCTGGGCGGTGCGGCCGGACTCCAGGGACAGCGTCTCCTCGTCCCCGGTGATCGCGGGCGCGCTGCAGCCGGCGGCGACGATCAGACCCAGCAGGCCGAGGGGCGAGAGGCGGCGCATCGAGACCTCGTTCCCGGACCGCGAGCGTACCACGCCGCGAGGCCGCGACGGAGCGCTAGGACACGGACACGACGACCTTGCCGCGGGCATGGCCGGTGGCCACGTGACGCATCGCGTCGGGGACCTGCTCGAGGGGGTACACCCGGTCGATCACCGGGGTGAACGCGCCCTCCTCGGCGAGCTCGGCCAGCGCCACCAGGTCGTCGTGCCGCGGCGACGCGTAGAAGTGCAGGATCTGCTGGCGGGTGACCAGGTTGACCAGCGACGACCACATCATCCGCGTCATCACGCGGCGCCCGCGCCGGCTGGCCTGGTTGGGCCCGGCGTTGCACAGCAGCGTGCCGTCGGACGTCAGCACGCGCCGGACCTCGGACAGCGGGTGGTTCTCGACGTTGTCGAGGATCACGTCGTAGCGCTGCTCGCCGCGGGTGAAGTCCTCGCGGGTGTAGTCGATCACGTGGTCGGCGCCCAGCGAGCGCACCAGCTCCACGTTGCGGGTGCTGCACACGCCGGTGACCTCGGCGCCGAAGGACCTGGCCATCTGGACGGCGAAGGTGCCGATCCCGCCGGCCGCGCCGTTGATCAGGATCTTCTGGCCCGCCTGCAGCTCCGCCACGTCGCGCAGCGCCTTCAGCGCGGTGAAGCCGGCCACGGGCATCGCCGCGGCCTGCTCGAAGGACAGCCGCGCGGGCTTGCGCGCCAGCCGGTCCTGCTCCACGCAGGTGACCTCGATGTAGGAGCCGCCCTCGTGCTCCCCGTAGACCTCGTCGCCGGGGCGGAAGCGGGTCACGTCCGCGCCGACCTCCACCACCGTGCCGGCCACGTCCCACCCCCCGACCCGGTGCTTGGGTTCGAACAGCCCGTACCCGGAGACACGCAACAGCAAGGGGCTGCCCCGGAGCAGGAACACGTCCGCGGGGTTGACCGACGACGCGTGCACGCGGACCAGCACCTCGCCGGGGCCGGGGGTCGGCCGCGGGCGGTCCTCGAGCCGCAGGACGTCGGGGGTCCCGTACGCGTCGTGGACGATGGCCTTGACCGTGGTCTGCTGGGTGGTGGTGTCGAGCAACATGGTTCCTCCTCGGCTGGGGTTCGTGGGGACCATACGGCCGGCGGGTCGTCCCGCCAGGGCCGCCGCGTCGAGCGGTCGAACCACCCGCTGAACGGTCCGTCCGACCGCTGGGGCAGACGGCTCCCCGGGGGACCCGGCGTCTGCGGTACAACGCTCGTGGATCGACGAGCTGCCCAGGGAGGCGAGATGAAGCACATCGACTGGCGCCCGCTGTACCTCGTGGGGGGGCTCGCGCCCTTCGTCGCGCTGGTGTTCTACGGCATCGAGATGGGGACGATCGTCACCGGCGAGCCGTTCCCCGCGGACATGGCCCAGTGGTACGACCTGTTCGCCCGCGGCCCGCTCAAGGCGATGATCTACCTCAACGCCCTGGACATCCTGTCCATCGCCGGGCTGGCGGTGATGTTCCTCGCCCTGGGCGTGGCGCTGCACCCCCGCCGCGAGGCGTGGATGGCGATGATGGTGCTGGTGGCGGTGATCGGGGCGGCGGTGTACGTCACCCCCCGCACCGGCTCGCTGAGCCTCCTCGATCTGAGCGAGCAGTACGCCGCGGCCCCCGACGAGGACACCCGGCAGCGGGTGCTGGCCGCCGGCGAGACCGTGGGCGTCCAGGTCCGCGCGACGCCGCAGATGCCCGGCTTCCTGTTCCTGGCGCTGGCGGGGCTGGCGGCGTCGGTGGCGATGGCCGACGGCCGGGTGTTCGGCAAGGTCGGCGCCTACGCCGGGATCCTCGGCAACGGGGTGATCCTGCTGGACCAGGTCAGCCTGGTGCTGTTCCCGGCGGCGGCCGACATCCTGATGGGGCTCAGCGGGTTGCCGCTGGTGCTGTGGTGGGTGCTCACCGGCGCGCGGCTGCTGCGGATGTCGCGCTTCGACGTCGCGGCCGAGGCCGGCTGACCGGTGGCGGGCGCTCATATCTCCACCTCCCCCGTCAAGGGGTGGGGGTATGGG
>CAZOYV010000386.1:0-246 GCA_964584075.1 uncultured Rickettsiales bacterium
ATCGACGACGACTGCGACGGCGTCGGCGACAGCTACGACGACGACTGCACCGGCGGCGACGGCGACGACGACGACGACAGCTGGCAGCCGGGCTGCTCGTGCGACGCGTCCGGGACGACGCCGGCCACCGCGCTCCCGCTGGTACTACTCGCGGGGCTGCTGATCCGGCGGCGCGGCGGAAGGTGGTCGTCGGGAACGAGTGCGGCGGCGACCCTGTCGAGGTGCTGGATGTCCGAATCCGGAAGT
>CAZOYV010000386.1:346-6638 GCA_964584075.1 uncultured Rickettsiales bacterium
TCGGCCCTACTCGGATGAGCCGACTCGCCGTGGACTTCCCGAATCCGGAAGTTCGGCCCTACTCGGATGAGCCGACTCGCCGTGGACTTCCCGAATCCGGAAGTTCGACCCCACTCGGAGGGACCGACTCGCCTCGAGCTTCCGTCTCTCGCCATTCACCACCTTCGGCCAGAGCCCCCCCGAGCTGGATTCGATTCCCACACGTCTCCACCACCAATCGATGCCGACAGGAACTCCATTCCCCATTCGGCTCGGTGAGGACGTCCCCGCCCCTGAACTGCCGTCCGCGCCCGCTCGCGAGCCTCGACGCCATCTCCACGGCGAGTGGAACCGTGCCCGCCTCGGGCTGGACGAGGCCCGTGATCTGCAGGAAGAGAGCGAGGGACCCGACGTCGACCCACCCCGCCGCCGATCATCGGCTTCGGCGGCCCGAGGTGCCGGTAGAACCCGGGGCACTCCATGCGCTCGCCCGCGCCCTCCCAGAAGAAGATCCCGACGTGGGTCTCGAACGGCGCCTCGTCCTCGCTGAAGCGGGTGTCGCGGTGGAGCTCGGACAGCGAGCCGTCGACCCGCGGGTCGGCCACGATCGCCGGAGCGATCGCCCGCAACCGCTCGCCGATCGCCACGGCGAACGCCCGCGACGGCTCGAGCAGCTGCTCCTCGTGGGTCCGCTTGTGCCTCTCGCACCAGCCCTTGTCGTCGTTCTGCGCCAGCTGCTCGAGCGAGCGGACCCCCTCGCGGGGGATGTCCTGGAACCCATCGCCGATCGGGAGACCTCCTTGTCGGAGGCACCGCGTACGGTAGAGTGTCCGGCGAGCTTCGGAGGCTACCACGGGGACGACGATGCCCACACCGCGCCGCCACCTGCTGCCGCTGTTCCTCCTCGCCGCCGCCCTGGGCTGCAGCTCCGGCCTCGGCGACGAGGCCGCCACCGGCGACGTGCTGGTGCTCGACGGGCTGCCGGCGGAGACCGGGTTCGACGCCACCTTCCCGGCGTGGACGTCGCTGGACGGGACCTGGCAGCTGGCGCTGGACCCCGACGACGCGGGGCTCGGCGAGGGCTGGGAGGACCCGTCGCTGGACCGCGGCGGCTGGGGCGAGCAGGCGGTGCCGGGGACGTTCAACCGCGACGCCGGCGGGGCGCTGGCGCCGTACGAGGGGGTGGCGTGGTACGCCCGCGAGTTCCAGGTCCCCGCGCTGGCCGACGACCGGCGGCTGCACCTGCGCTTCGGGGCCTGCTTCCTGGACTGCACGTTCTGGCTCAACGGCACCGAGATCGGCCACACCGATCGGCCCTACCTGCCGCTGCACTTCGACGCCACCGGCGCCGCCCGCGAGGGGGACAACACGCTGGTGGTGCGGGTCGACAGCCGGATCGGCGAGGACACGGTGCCGGTGGACACGCTGCTGCACCCCGGGTCCCACGGCTGGTGGCCCTACGGCGGGCTGACCCGCGGGGTGACGATGGAGGTCGGGCCGCGGGCGTGGGTCCACGACCTGACCGCGCTGCCCGATCACGACGGGGCGCCGGGCGCGCTGCGGATGCGGGTCGGGGTGTTCGTCGCCGGCGACGACCCGGTGCGCGTCGACGAGATCGAGCTGCGGCTGACCGGCCCCGGCGGCGGCGAGCCGCTGGTCTGGGAGGCGTTCAAGTTCGACCTCGGCCCCGGGCTGCACCGCTTCGTCGTCGACCACACCGAGGACGGCGCGCAGCGCTGGTCGCGGGCCGATCCCGCGCTGTACGAGATGGCCGTGGCGATGGAGGCCGACGACTTCCGCGCCGAGCGCGTCGCCCGCTTCGGGTTCCGCGAGGTCGCGGCCGACGAGGACCGCGTGTGGGTCGACGACGACGGGGCGTTCCTGTACGCCGTCAGCCGCCACGAGGACGACCCCCGGAGCGGGCCGTGGCAGGACGACCAGCACCTGGCCGACGACGCGACGCTGCTGGTCGCGCTGGGCGCCAACCACATCCGCCCCGGGCACTACCCCGCCGACGAGCGCTGGCTGCGGATCCTGCGCGACGCGGGGATCACCGTCGCCGAGGAGATCCCGGTGTACCAGTGGGACCCCGAGCAGATGGCCGATCCCGCGCTGGTGGATCGGGCGCGGACCCAGCTGCGGGCGATGATCCAGCGGGACCGCAACAACCCCGCGATCGTGATGTGGTCGCTGATGAACGAGGTCCACTCGTGGGCGCCGGAGGCCGGGGAGTTCGCCGCCGAGCTCGACGCCACGGCCAAGGCCGACGACCCCGACCGGCTGACCACCGCGGCGCTGCTGGCGATGCCCGGGGCGTTCCTCGACGAGCAGGTCGCCGGCGAGATCGACGTCATCGGGCTCAACGAGTACTACGGCTGGTACTACCAGGCCAACGAGGACGTGGTGCCCGCGCTGGACGCCACCCGCGCGGCGTTCCCGGGCAAGCCGATCGTGGTCAGCGAGTTCGGCGCCGGGGCGGTGCTGGGCCAGGAGCACGAGGGCGAGCTGGGGCCCGAGCCGCTGGACGATCACCAGTACAGCGAGGCTTGGCAGGCGTGGTACCTGGACGAGCACATGGCCCTGTTCCAGGACTGGGGCGGGCTGGCCGGCGTGCAGCCCTGGGCGTGGGCCGACTTCCACATGGAGTGGAACCCGACCACCGGCGATCCCCACCCGGTGGAGCACACCAACCTCAAGGGCCTGCTGACGATGGACCGCCAGCCCAAGCAGTCCTACGAGGCGGTCCAGACCTGGTTCACCGACCGGGCGCTGGGGGAGTGAGGCGGACGATGCGCGCCAAGGCCCCCACCGCCGCCGGCCTGCTGGGCGAGGGCGCCCCGGCGGTGGTGCGCGCCTACCTCGAGTGGCAGCACCTCAAGCAGCTGTACCGCCAGGGCTGGCTGCGCCGCGGCGTGCCCGCGGAGCGCTGCGAGAGCGTCGCCGACCACGTGCTCGGCACGGCCCTGCTGGCGATGCAGCTCGCCGACGCGGGCCGCCCCGAGCTGGACGCCGAGCGGGTGCTGCGGCTGGCGCTGATCCACGACCTCGGCGAGGCCCACGCCGGCGACCTGACCCCCGCCGACGGCGTCTCGGCGGAGGACAAGCACGCCCGCGAGCGCGACGGCGTGCGGCGGGTCGTCGACGGGCTGCCCGGGGGGGCGCGGCTGCTGGCGCTGTGGGACGAGTACGAGGCCGGCACCACGCCCGAGGCGCGCTTCGTCAGGCAGGTCGACAAGCTCGAGATGGCCCTGCAGGCCGCGGTCTACGAGGGACAGGGCCTCGGCGACCTCGGCGAGTTCCTCGACTCGGCTCGGGAGGCGATCGGCGACCCCGAGCTGCTGGCGCTGCTGGACTCCCTGCGGCGCATCCAGGCCAGGGAGGAGGAGCCATGAGCCGGTCCGAGTACACCGCCCGGATCAACCGCGTCCTCGACCACATCGAGGCCCACCTCGCCGAGCCGCTGCAGCTCGAGGACCTCGCGCGTGTGGCGGCGTTCTCGCCGTACCACTTCCACCGCGTGTTCGCGGCCCACACCGGCGAGACCCTGCAGCGCTTCGTCCAGCGCCGGCGGCTGGAGCGGGCCGCGATGCACCTGCGCGGCCACCCCGGCCGCAGCGTCACCGAGGTGGCTCTGGACAACGGGTTCGCGTCGTCGGCGACCTTCGCCCGGGCGTTCCGCGCGCGGTTCGGGGTCACCGCCAGCGAGTGGCGCGACGGTCCCGCCGCGGGGGGCGATCGCAACCTGGGCAACACGGTCCGCAACGGCGGTCAAGCGGTTGCCAACGGGGGCAAAGCGTTCCAGGTCGAGGCGTCCTACGGTGGTCCTCGCAACAACCCACTGCGATGGAGGATCACGATGAAGACCGAGACCACCCTGACCGCGGACGTGACGGTCCAGCCGTTCGACACGATGCACGTGGCCTACCTGCGCCACGTGGGGCCCTACCAGGGGGACGGCGAGCTGTTCGGCCGGCTGTGGGGCGAGCTGTGCCGGTGGGCCGGCCCGCGGGGCCTGCTGGCCGCGCCGGACGTCCAGATGCTGTGCCTGTACCACGACGACCCCCACGTCACCGAGGACGCCAGGCTGCGCCTCGACGTGTGCATCACGGTGCCCGCGGACACCGAGGTCAGCGGGGAGATCGGCAAGATGACGCTGGCCGGCGGCGACGTGGCCGTGGCCCGCTTCGAGCTCGACCCCGATCAGTACGGCGATGCCTGGACGGCGATCTACGGCGGGTGGCTGCCCGAGAGCGGCTACCAGCCCGACGACCGCCCCGCCTTCGAGCGGATGGTGGGCGATCCGAAGGACCACCCCGAGGGCAAGCACGTCGTCGACATCTGCGTGCCCGTCAAGCCGGCCTAGCCCGGCCCCCGGCGGTCGGACGTCGAATCCGCTTGACGTTCGACCGCCCGGTAGATACTTCCCCCAGACCATGCGACGACTCCACCTCCCCCTCCTGATCGGGCTCCTCCTCGCCGGCTGCGCCAGCCCGGGCGAGGTGGTGCTGGCCCTCGACCCCGACCCCGACGCCACCGGCCTGGACGGTCAGCGCGGCCCGCACGGCGCGGCGCGCGCCACGTACTGGACCCAGGGGCGGGTCAGCGACGCCGTCGAGTTCGAGGCCACCTGGCCGGCCACCGCCAGCGGGGAGCTCGCCGCCGGCGGGCCATTCCCGGTGGTGCTGTCGCTGCACGGCGGGTTCGTCGGCCCGGAGCGCTACCGCTGGATGGCGGAGCACATGGCCACCCGCGGCTACGTCGTGCTGGCCCCGCGGCACAGCCTGGGGCTGGCGATCCTCGAGTCGGACAATGCCTCGTACGCCCTCGACGAGCTCGAGGACCGCAACGACGACGAGGGCGACCCGCTGTTCGGGGCGATCGAGGTGGGCGCGCCGGTGGCCTGCACCGGGCACTCGCTGGGGGGCACGACCTCGGCGATGCGCTGGGTCGCCGACGACCGCATCGAGGCGCTGGGGATCTGGGCCTCGTACCCGCCCGACGCCACCGACGTCGAGTCGATGGAGGGCTACCCCTCGCTGCTGCTCACCGGCAGCGAGGACCGCATCGACACGTCCGAGTTCGTCGAGCGCTGGGAGCGCTTCCCGGAGCCGGTGTGGAAGGGCGTCGTCGACGGGATGAACCACTACGACTGGACCGACGACGCCTCCGAGGCCGACCTGGCCAAGGACGGCGCGTCGACCCGGCCGCTGGAGGAGACGCGGCCCGACGCCTGGCGGGTGATCGACGCGTGGCTCGACGCGGTGCTGGCGGGCGATCCGGACGCCGCCGAGTGCCTCGAGGCCGGGGGCTTCCCCGGGATCGAGGAGGTGGAGTGATGCGCGCCCTCGCCGCCTGGATCGGGCTCGCGGCGCTGCTGATCGCCGCCCCCGCCACCGCCGACCCGCTGGCGCTGCGCCACACCGTCCCCGAGCGGGGGCTGGTCGTGGAGGGCGGCTGGCCCAGCATCTCCGCCGCCTGATGGCTCGGCCCGGGCCTGGGGCTGGCCGCCGAGTGGCGCCTGCCCGCCGCCGCGGTCTCCGCCTCGGTGGGGACCCGCAAGGCCGTCGCCGACGGACCGAAGCACGGGGGCGTCGACCTGTTCGTCGCCGGCGGGGTGCTGATGCCGCTGATCGACCCCGGGGTCGCGCTGACCGCGACGCCCGCGATCCAGCTGGGCAAGCGCGGCCCCACGACCCACCTCACGATCGGCCTCGCCGCGCCGCTGGAGGTGCTGCTCGCGCCGAGCCTGCAGCTGCGCGCGCCGGTGCTGCTCGAGCTGCGCCTCGGCGGCAACCTGGGGCCGCTGTGGCTCGGGCTGCGCGGCGGCGCCGGCCCGGTGGTGACCGCCCCGGGGGCGACGGGGTTCACCCTGCAGTGGTCGCTGTGGGTACGGATCCCCAAGGTCTCCTAGCTGGCGGTGCTGGACGCCTCCCGGTACCCTTCGAAGGGCCCTGCGGAGCGGGGGACGAGACGAGGTCAGCGCCGATGAGCAGTCCCGGACCACCCTCCCCCGACCACGACGACCTCTCTGTGATGCTGCGCGAGGCCCTGGCCCAGCTCGGGATCGGGACCTACCGCTTCCTGCTCGACGGGACGATCGTCTACGTCGACGAGATCCTGCTCGGATACCTCGATCTGAGCGACCGCTTCACCCCCGCCGACGTGGTGGGCAAGGACATCGGCGAGCTGTACGAGTACGTCGAGGCCCCCCGCAGCTTCCGCCAGGAGGTGCTGGACGAGGGCAAGGTGCTCAACCGGATCGGGCGCATCCTCCGAGAGGGGGCATTTCGGACCTCCAATCATGCTGCTGAGT
>CAZOYV010000387.1:0-6634 GCA_964584075.1 uncultured Rickettsiales bacterium
ATCCCGTCGCACAGCTCGGGGGCGCCGGGGTAGGTGGTGGCGTCCGCGTCGTCGCAGTCGCCCTCGCAGACGTACGACCCGTCGCCGTCGGCGTCGACCTCGTCCGGGGCGAGCGCGCCGTCGCAGTCGTCGTCCACGCCGTCGTTGCAGATCTCGGTGGCGCCGGGGTTGACCGCCGCGTCGGCGTCGTCGCAGTCGCCGTCCTGCGACGCGGTGTAGTCGCCCGCCGCGGCGCACAGGCACTGGGTGTCTCCGGTGACGCCGTAGGTGTCGCCGTCGGCGTCCAGGAAGTAGTCGGTGCAGCCGGTGGCGTCCTGCTCGTCGGTGTCCCCGTCGCAGTCGTTGTCGATCCCGTCACAGGCCTCGGTGGCGCCGGGGTTGACCGCCGCGTCGGTGTCGTCGCAGTCGTCGACGCAGAAGGTGAAGCCGTCGCCGTCGCCGTCGGGATCGTCCTCCGTGCCCGGATCGCAGTCGTCGTCCAGGCCGTTGCAGGTCATCTCGGTCGCGGCCGGGTTCACCGCGGCGTTGCCGTCGTCGCAGTCGCCGAGACACTCCGAGTAGAGATCCCCGTCGTTGTCGATCTCGTTGGTGTCGGCGATCCCGTCGCAGTCGTTGTCCGGGATCCCGTCGCAGGTGTTCGGGTCGTTGAGCACGTCCATGCCGGGGTTGACGTACTCGTTGGTGTCGTCGCAGTCGTTCTCGCACTCGGCGTAGCCGTCGTTGTCATCGTCCACCTCGTCGGGGTGGGCCGCGCCGTCGCAGTCCTCGTCGAGCCCGGTGCAGTCCATCACCTCGGGCAGGCCGGGGTTCTGCAGCAGCGCGTCGGGGTCCAGCGGGTCGTCGTTGCAGTCGCCCTCGCAGGTGTCCCAGCCGTCGCCGTCGGCGTCGTCGAGGTTGTACCAGGCGGCGTCCGGGTCCAGCGCCGGGTCGTCGCTGCAGTCGCCGTCGCAGGTGGACCAGCCGTCGCCGTCGAGGTCGTCCTCGTTCAGGTCGCCGTCGCCGTCGTCGCAGTCGTCGCACAGGCAGTAACCGTCGCCGTCGACGTCGGGCACGTCGCCATCGTCGCAGTCGACGTCGCCGTCGCAGTCGTTGTCCTGCCCGTCGCAGATCTCGGTGTTGCCGGTGAAGTTGTCCCCGCCGGTGGCCGGGTCGTCGTCGCAGTCGCCCTCGCACTCGGCCTGGCCGTCGCCGTCGTCGTCGATCTCGAAGTCCGGGTCGACGACCCCGTCACAGTCGGTGTCCACGCCGTCGCACAGCTCGTCCGCGTCGGGGTTGACCACCGGGTCGCTGTCGTTGCAGTCGTTCTCGCAGACCATGAAGGTGTCGCCGTCGTCGTCGACCTCGTCGGGCTCCGGGGCGCCGTCGCAGTCGTTGTCCAGCCCGTCGCAGAGCTCGGCGTGCCCTGGGTAGACCGTGGGCTCGTCGTCGTCACAGTCGCCGTCCTGCGGCACCTCGTTGCCGTCACAAGCGAGCCAGCCGTCGTTGTCGAGGTCCTGCTCGTCCACCGGGATGTCGTTGTCGCAGCTGTTGTCCTCCCCGTCGCACAGCTCCGGCGCGCCGGGATAGGTCTGGTCGTCGTCGTCGTCGCAGTCGCCCTCGCACTCGGCGAGGCCGTCGTTGTCGAAGTCGTCCTCTTCGTCCGGGATCACGCCGTCGCAGTCGTTGTCCTCGCGGTCGCAGATCTCGAGCGCCCCCAGGTAGATCGTGCCGTTGGCGTCGTTGCAGTCCCCCTCGCACTCGCGCATCCCGTCGCCGTCGTCGTCGATCTCGCCGGTGCCGGGGCCGTTGGGGACCACGCCGTCGCAGTCGTCGTCGATCTGGTTGCACAGCTCGGGCGCGCCCGGGTGGACGTAGGCGCGGCTGTCGTCGCAGTCGGTGTCGTCCGCCACGTACCCCGCCGGCTGCGAGCAGTCGATGTCGGTGACCGCCGGGTCGCCGTAAGAGTCCCCGTCCGCGTCGCGGTACCAGGTCAGCACGTCGATCGCGTCGTCCTCGTCGATGCTGCCGTCGCAGTCGTTGTCCACACCGTCGCCGCACTGCTCGTCGTTGCCCGGGTAGGCATTGGCGTCCGCGTCGTTGCAGTCGTCGCAGTCGCAGACGGGGTCCCCGTCGTTGTTGGGCGCGTCGGGGTCGTCGCAGCCGATCAGGCCGTCGCAGTCGTGGTCGTTGCCGTCGCACTGCTCGGGCGCCACCGGGCTGTAGGTCCCCGTGGTGTCGTCGCAGTCGTTCTCGCACTCGGCGTAGCCGTCGCCGTCGTCGTCGATCTCGAAGTCGGCGTCGACGACGCCGTCGCAGTCGGTGTCGACCCCGTCACAGGCCTCGGTGGCGCCGGGGTAGACCGAGGCGTCCGCGTCGTTGCAGTCCGGCACCGGCGTGTCACAGGTGGTGAACCCGTCGCCGTCGTTGTCGACGTCCCCGTCCTCGTCGAACAGCCCGTCGCAGTCGTTGTCCACGCCGTCGCAGCCGTCGGGCACCCCGGGGTGGATGTTGCCGTTGCCGTCGTCGCAGTCGTCGCCGCCGCAGGCCTGGGCGACGTAGCCGTCGCCGTCGGCGTCCACGTCGTCGACCACGGCGTCGCAGTTGTTGTCCACGCCGTCGCAGACCTCGGCGTTGCCGGGGAAGTTGTTCCCGCCGGTGGCCGGGTTGTCGTCGCAGTCGCCGAGGCACTCGGTCCAGCCGTCGCCGTCGTCGTCGATCTCCCAGGGGTGCAGGTCGCCGTCGCAGTCGTTGTCCACGCCGTTGCAGGGCACCTCCGGGGCGCCGTCGTAGACGCTGGCGTTGGCGTCGTCGCAGTCGTCCTCGCACTCGGCGAAGCCGTCGCCGTCGTTGTCGACCTCGTAGGCCGGGTCGATGAACCCGTCGCAGTCGGTGTCCTCGCCGTCGCACAGCTCGGGAGCGCCGGGGTAGATCCAGACGTTGGTGTCGTCGCACTCCATGCAGCCGATGAAGCCGTCCCCGTCCGAGTCGTCGGTCTCCTCGGGGGGCACGATCCCGTTGCAGTCGTTGTCCAGGCAGTCGTTGATCTCCGGCGCACCGGGGTAGGTCATCGGATCGCTGTCGTCGCAGTCCCCGTCGCAGACGCTGAACGCGTCGCCGTCCAGGTTCTGGTCGTCGTCGGCGAGCCCGTCGCAGTCCTGGTCGATCCCGTCGCAGGGGATCTCGACGCAGTTGGGCTGGCCGAAGCACTCGCTGTCGCAGCAGTCGGTGTCGCCGTCGAAGTCGTTGTCGACGCCGTCGTCGCAGACCTCGACGACGGGCACGCTGAGCAGGAACAGGATCTCGTTCTCGTACAGCTGCGCGCCGTTGGTGGTCGGGTTCGGCGTGTCGGTCAGGAAGCCGTTGATGAACGTGCCCCCGTTCGCGCCGAGCACGATCGCGGCGTTTCCGTTGGGGAAGGTCGCCGACACGGAGCCGGCGGTGGCACTCATCCCCATGCTCCAGGTGCCCCAGCCGGGGTTGAGCAGGCCCATCGGGTTGGTGACCCCAGGGGTCAGCCCCGGGTCGGTGATCGTGACCGGCTGCTGGTTGTTCCAGCTCGTGTAGCTGGCACCGAACATCGACGCGATCCCACTGTCGCGCGTCCAGTCCTGGACGATCGCCCGGCCGCCCGCGGTGACGTAGTTGTTGAAGTTGGGCATCGACGGGAACGAGTAGTTCTGGTTGGCGACGATCACCAGCTCCCAGCCACCGCCACCGATCAGGGAGTTGCAGGTGTTCCAGACGGCGGTCGTGGTGACGTTGAACGAGCCGGAGAGGCCGGCCAGCGCCTGGCCCATCGCGTCGGTGCCCACCGTGTAGTCCACGCAGTACAGGATGTCGAAGCTGCAGGACGGATCGCCGGCGCAGTCCGAGTCCAGGCAGTCGGTGGCCCCGTCCAGGTCGTTGTCGTAGCCGTCGTCGCAGACCTCGGGGGCCCACTGGGCGAAGCGCACGACCTCGCCGTCGAAGCCGCCGTAGGGCTCGTCGGTGCCCAGGTAGTACTCGATCCCGTCGGTCTCGGTGTCGTCCTCGATGCCGATCAGGTGCTGCTCGCCCATCGCGGCGCGGTTGGTGATCACCGGATAGCTCACGAAGATCTCGGAGGTCTCGAAGTCGAGGATGAACTCGAAGGTGACGTCGTCCCCGGTGAGGTAATAGTGGTCGACGTTGTCGAACTGGACGACCAGGTAGTCCTTGCCGCCGTCGTTGACGATGTCGGCGTAGACGTTGTCCACCCCGTCGGGCCTCAGGTCCTCCCACCAGCCGGCGATGAAGGCGGAGATCCCTTCCGCGGTGGGGATCGGCGGCGGGGGCTCGGCCCAGCTCTCCCGCCAGTACGTGGTCGACTCGGTGGTGAAGCTGAGCATCCCGTTGCTGTTGACCCAGACGTCGCCGTAGTCCACGCCGTAGAAGTTGAACGGCTGGGGGAACACCAGCCCCTCGTCCGCCACGAGCCACGTCCCGCTGTCGTCCGAGAGCGCCAGGTTGATCCCGGTGCCGGAGACCTCGAACCACAGGTACGGAGGCGCATCCGGGTCCCCGGAGACCGTGTCGCTGTACGCGTAGGTCCCACCCGCGTCCCAGCCGATCCACGCCCGGGCGGTGGTGGGGGCCAGGAAGACGGCGACGGTGGAGATGGTCAGCAGAGCCTGGACGGTCGTACGCATCGCGATGCTCCTCGTTGGATCGCAGGCGGCCCCGACGGGGCGGGGGGACTCGCCGATTCCCTCTCTCGGGGTGGGGGCTCCTCGCTCGGGAGCAGGCTGCCCCACGGCCGCGCCGCGCAACCGCCCACGCACGCGCACACTCGTGCTGTTGGGTCACCCCAGTCCGGAACATCATAGAGACATCAGGGGGGAAGATCCACAACGGTAGTCGGGACTCACAGAAGCCCAAAAAACCCTGGAATTCGCGATGTTCGGTTTCTCGAGCTGGGCGACGAGGCGCCGGCCCGGGGGGCCCGGGCCGGCGGGGGTCGAGGGATCAGCTGCGGCGGCGGGCCACGATCAGCCCGAGCAGCGCCAGCAGCGGCAGCACGGTCCCGACCGACCAGCCGCTGACGTTGCTCTCGCACTCGCAGGTCTGGCTGTCGTCGTCGTCGTCCGCGTCGCTGTCGTCGTCGCCCATGTCGTCGTCGCCGGTGTCGTCGTCGCCCATGGTGTCGTCGTCGCCCATGGTGTCGTCGTCACCCATGGTGTCGTCGTCGCCGGTGGTGTCGTCGTCGCCGCTGTCGTCGTCGCCGCTGTCGTCGTCGCCGACGCACTCCTCGTCGTCGCCGTCGATCAGCTCGTCGCAGTCGTTGTCCACGCCGTCGAAGCAGTCCTCGGCGGCGTCCGGGTTGATCGCGTCGTCGCCGTCGTCGCAGTCCAGCCCACCGCAGGCCGCATCGATGTAGGTGTCGCCGTCGGCGTCCACGTCGTCGGCGACCCCGTCGCAGTCGTTGTCCACGCCGTTGTCGCAGACCTCGGTGGCGCTGGGGTGGACGCCCGGATCGGTGTCGTCGCAGTCGCCGGTGCAGGTGCTGTAGGTGTCGCCGTCGAGGTCGGCCGGCGTCAGCGACGCGTCGCCGTCGTCGCAGTCGGCGGTGCAGGTGCTGTACGTGTCGCCGTCGAGGTCGTCGAGGTTCAGCGTCGCGTCGTCGTCGTCGCAGTCCCCGTCGCAGCTGGTGTAGCCGTCCAGGTCGGCGTCGTCCTCGTTCAGGTCCGCGTCGGTGTCGTCGCACTCCTCGCAGGCCAGCCAGCCGTCGCCGTCGCCGTCCACCTCGTCGGCCGGGGTGGTCCCGTCGCAGTCGGTGTCCTTGCCGTCGCACAGCTCGACCTTGGCGCCGGGGTTGACGGTGGCGTCGGTGTCGTCGCAGTCGCCCTGGCACGCGGTGTAGCCGTCGGCGTCGTTGTCGTCGCCGGTGCCCTCGTCGACGTCGCCGTCGCAGTCGTTGTCGATCTGGTCGCACTGCTCCGGCGCGCCCGGGTAGGTCAGGGCGTCGCCGTCGTCGCAGTCCGGCGGCACGTCGCACAGGAACGAGCCGTCGCCGTCGCCGTCGACCTCGTCGGGCAGCAGCAGGCCGTCGCAGTCGTTGTCGATCCCGTCGCAGATCTCGGTGTTGGCCGAGAAGACCTGGTCGTCGGCGTCGTCGCAGTCGCCGTCGCAGATCGTCTCGCCGTCCCCGTCGCCGTCGGTGTCCTCGTCGGTGGCCGGGTCGCAGTCGTTGTCCACGCCGCCGTCGCAGACCTCCTCGGCGTCGGGGTGGATCGCGTCGTCGCCGTCGTCGCAGTCGCCCTCGCACTCGGCGAAGCCGTCGCCGTCGTCGTCGACGTCCTCGTCGGTGGCGGCGTCGCAGTCGTCGTCTACGCCGCCGTTGCAGATCTCCGGCATCCCGGGGTTGATGTTGGCGTTGCCGTCGTTGCAGTCGGTGTCGTCGGCCACGAAGCCGGCGGGCTGCGCGCAGGCGGTGGTCGTCGACCCCGAGTCGCCGTAGCCGTCGGCGTCGGTGTCGGCGTACCAGGTGGCGGCGTCGGTGGCGTCGTCCTCGTCGGTGTCGCCGTCGCAGTCGTTGTCGATCCCGTCGCACAGCTCGTCGGCCGCCGGGTTGACCGCCGCGACCGCGTCGTCGCAGTCGGTGTGATCGGCCACGTAGCCGGTGGGCGGCGCGCAGTCG
>CAZOYV010000388.1:0-6612 GCA_964584075.1 uncultured Rickettsiales bacterium
CGCGCTTGGCCAGGTAGTCGTTGACCGTGACCAGGTGGCCGCCCTTGCCGGTCAGCGCGTTGAGGTACAGCGGCAGGGTCGCCACGAGGGTCTTGCCCTCGCCGGTCTTCATCTCGGCGATCTTGCCCGAGTGCAGGACGATCCCGCCGACCAGCTGCACGTCGTAGTGCCGCATCTTGAGGGACCGTATCCCCGCCTCCCGGACCACGGCGAAGGCCTCGGGCAGCAGCATCTCCAGGGTCGCGCCGTTGTCCAGCCGGGTGCGGAACTCGCCGGTCATCCCGCGCAGCTCGTCGTCGCTCATCGCCTGGAAGCGGGGCTCGAGGGTACCGATGTAGTCGACGAGCGGCTGCATCTTCTTGATCGTTCGCTCGTGCTTGGTGCCGAAGACCTTGCGGGCGACGTTGCTGACCGCGTCGAAGGCGCCCATCGTACCTCCCCTCCTCTACCGGCGCAGCGGTCCCCGTCCTGCCGCGCGGAGGAGCGACCTGATCATGGACACTGACGATGGAAAGTCAACGAAAGGCAGGGTCCGCCGGGCGGGACGACCCCCGACGGGGCGCCGTCTACTCCTCGACCTCGATGGGGCCGAGCGACTCGCCGAGCAGCAGGTAGTCCTCGGGGTTGACCTGCACCCCGTCGCGCAGGACCTCGTAGTGCAGGTGCGGCCCGGTGGCGCGGCCGGTGCTGCCCATCCGGGCGATGATCTCGCCGCGCTCGACGAGGTCCCCCTCGGCGACCAGCAGCCGGGAGCAGTGGGCGTACAGCGTCCCGATGCCGAACCCGTGGTCGATCTCGACGGTGTAGCCGTAGGCCTCGCGGTGGCTGGCCGAGATCACGACCCCGTCGGCGGCGGCGCGGATCGGCGTGCCGTAGGCGGCGGCGATGTCGACGCCGGTGTGGAACGTCCGGGCCCCGGGCAGCGGCGAGATGCGGAACCCGTAGTGCGAGGTGATCCAGCCGTCGGCGGGCCACGCCGTGGGGTAGGCGCGCAGCAGCGCCTCGCGGTTCTCGAGGTAGCCGCGCAGCTCCTGGAGGCTGACCTCCTCGAGGTCGATGGCGTCGGAGAGCGCGTCGACCCGCTGCTCCAGGTCGGGCCCGGGCTCCTCGGACGGGTCGGCCGCGTCCTCGTTGATCCGGCGCGCCGCCGCGTCGGACAGCGTGATCCCGTCCTCGTCGCCCTGCAGCGCCTGGATCTCCAGGTCGCCGAGCGGGCCGATCCCGAACGGACGGACGCCCTCGTCGACGGCGGTCAGGCGGCGGACCTTGGCGTCGTAGACCTGCACCCGGGCCAGGTCCGCCTCGGCCCCCTCGACCCGCCGCTGGAGCCCCTCGAGGCGGTAGGCCAGCTGCTGTCGCTCGGCCTCCAGCGACGCCGCGTGGCGACCGCCGATCAGCCCCACCGCCAGCGCCGGGAGCGCCATCAGCAGCAGCGCGACGGCGATGCCCAGGGCGGCGAGCTTGCCCAGCCTGCGGCGGGAGACGGCGAACGTGCGCACGGGGAGCGCTTCCCCCCGTGGGACGACCAGGATGTGGTAGTGCGAGTCTTCCGTGCGCATGAAGTCCAGCCTAGGGCCAGAAGTAGGGGATGCACTCCGAGAGTGTCAAGAACAATCCCGAGATCCACGAACCCGGTGCGGCTCGCTCCGGACCGTCAGTGGAGGGCGTCGACGCGGGTGATCACCACCGTGATGTTGTCGTCGCCGCCGCGCTTGTTGGCCAGCTCGACCAGCTTGCGCGTCCCCTCCTGGAACGTGTACTCGCGGAGCATGTCGGCCATCTCGTGGTCCTCCACGAGGTTGCTCAGCCCGTCGGAGCACAGCAGGTAGTAGTCGCCGATCTCGATGGGCAGCACCTGGGTGTCGATCTCGACCTCCTCCTGGTAGCCCAGCGACCGGGTGATGATGTTGCGCAGCTTGTGGCTCTTGGCGGCGTCGCGGTTGATCAGCCCGGCCTTGATCTGCTCGTTGACCAGCGAGTGGTCCTCGGTGACCTGCGCGACCGTGTCCCCGCGGACCCGGTAGCAGCGGCTGTCGCCGACGTGGGCGACGTAGCCGAGGTTGTCCCGCATGAACAGCACCAGGGCGGTGGTCCCCATGCCGCGGTACTCGCTCTCGTCCTGGGCACGCTGGTAGATGCGCTTGCCCGCCAGGCGGATCGCGTACTTGAGCTTCTCCTGGATCAACATGTCCTGGGTCGCCCGGTTGTTGTCCAGCGCGCTGCGCTCGTCGCGGATGTTGGACATCACCTCCTCGACGGTGGTGACCGCGATCTGGCTGGCGTACTCCCCGCCGGCGTGGCCGCCCATGCCGTCGGCGACGACGAACAGCCCCAGGCCGTCGTTGATCAGGTAGTTGTCCTCGTTGCGCTGCCGCTTCATCCCGACATCGGTGATGCCGCAGGAGGTGATCCGCACGTCACTCCCCCGTTCCCAAGCGCACCCCGTGGTGCGCCGCGGATGTGGTCGAACAGTGTATCACGACGCCGCCTCGCCGTTCCGCGTCGGCGGCGCCAGCATCTCCTCGGCCAGCGCCCGCGACCGCTCCGCATGGCGATCTCCGGACACCATCCGGGCGAGCTCGTCGAGGCGGCGGGGCTCGTCGAGCCGCTCCACCCGCGCCGAGGTCCGCCCATCGGCCGTACGCTTGTCCACCCGGTAGTGGGCCGTCGCCCGGGCAGCGATCTGGGGCAGGTGGGTGATCACGATCAGCTGGGCGCCGTCGGACAGCGCCGCGAGCTTGTGACCGACCACGTCCGCCGTGGCCCCGCCGATCCCGGCGTCGACCTCGTCGAGCACGAGGGTCTCCACCGGGCTGGCGTCGCGCAGGCACTCCTTGAGCGCCAGCAGGATCCGGCTCAGCTCCCCGCCCGAGGCGACCCTGGCCAGCGGACGCAGCTCCTCGCCGGGGTTGGCGGCGAGCTCGAACGCCACCGCGTCGAGGCCGGCCTCGCCGAGCCCGCCGGGGGCCTCCTCGACCCGCGCCGCGAAGCGAGCACCGGTCATCGCCAGCTCCGCCAGCGAGGTCTCGACGCGGGTGCGCAGCTCGCGCGCCGCCTCGCGCCGCCGGCGGCTCAGCGCCCGGGCCCGCTCGGTGGCCGCCTCGCGCCGCTGCCGGACCTCGTCCACCAGGCGCTCCATCCGCTCCTCGGAGTGGGCCAGCTCGTCGATCTCCGCCTCGATCTCCGCGCGGCGACGCAGCAACCCGGTCAGATCGGTGCGGTGCTTGCGCTGCAGCGCCCGCAGGATCTCGCGGCGCTCCTCGAGCTCCTCGACGCGCTCGGGGTCCTCCTGGATCCGCGACGCGGAGGACGCCAGCGAGCGCGCCGCGTCCTCGAGGGCGTACAGCGCCTCGTCCACCTGCCGGAGCGCGCCGCCGACCTCGTCGTCGAGCTCGGCGAACGGCTGCAACGCGGCCTGGGCCCGGCCGGCGAGCTCGACGGCAGAGCCCTCCGCGGAGTACAGCGCCTCCTCGGCGCCGGCGAGCACCGCGCGCAGCTCCCCGGCGCGGCGCAGCACCTCGAGCTCGCGCTCGAGCTCGGACTCCTCGTCGGGCTGGGGATCGGCGGCCTCGAGCTCGTCGCGCTGGAAGCGCAGCAGGTCGAGCCGATCGACGCGGTCGGCCTCCCGCTCGCGCAGGCGGCCCAGCTCGTCCTCGGCCCCGCGCAGGCCCTGCACGGCGCCCGCGACCTCGTCCGCCAGCGCGGCGCACCCGCCGAAGCGGTCCAGCAGCCCCACGTGGCGCGCCGGATCGAGCAGCAGCGCGAACTCGTGCTGTCCGGCGACGTCCACCAGCGCGGAGGCCAGCTCGCGCAGGGTCGCGGCGGCGACCGGGGTGTCGTTGACGTAGGAGCGGCTCCGCCCGCTGGCCTGGACCACCCGCCGCAGGACCAGCGGCTCCCCCTCGTCGGGGGCCAGCTCGCGGTCGGCCAGGAACGCCCGCGCCGCCGGTCCCGGCTCGAACGTCGCCTCCACGCGCGCCTGTCCGGCCCCCCCGCGCACCAGCTCCGCGCTGGCGCGCTGCCCCAGCGCAAGCCCGAGCCCCTGCAGCACGATCGACTTGCCCGCCCCCGTCTCGCCGCTGAGCACGTTGAACCCGGCCTCGAAGCGCACCTGCAGGGCGTCGATGATCGCCAGATCGTGGATGCGCAGCTCGGTCAGCACTACGGTACCTTCGTGCCGGGCGACTTGACCGCCCAGCCCATCTTGCTCCGCAACACCTGGAAGAAGCTGAAGTCCCCGACGTGGATCAGCGACACCGGGCGATCGGCCTTGCGGATCTGGATCCGGTCGCCGGGGACGATCGGCTTCTTGTCCTGGCCGTCGAGGGTCACGAACGCGCGGTCGAGGTTGCCGAGGTACTCCACCTCGACCTCGCTGTCGCCGTCCACCACGAGGGGGCGCTGCGACAGCGACAGGGGCAGCATCGGGGCGAGGATCATCGCCTGCATCTGCGGCGACAGGATCGGCCCGCCGGCCGACAGGTTGTACGCCGTGGAGCCCGTCGGCGACGAGATGATCAGCCCGTCGGCGCGCAGCGCGGGGATCGCCTCGAACCCGTCGATCGTGACCCGCAGCGTCAGGGTCCGGGCCACCGAGCCGACGTGGACCACCAGGTCGTTGAGCGCCCACCACGGTCCATCCAGGCGCGCGCCGTCGCGCCAGATCTCGCCGCGCATCAGCAGCCGCTCGACGACCGTGTAGTTCCCCGCCAGGATCTGCTCCATGTGGGGGATCAGGTCCTCGACGTCGGCGTTGCACAGGAAGCCCAGGTGCCCGAGGTTGACCGGGAAGATCGGGACGCCGCGGGTGGCGATCAGGCGGGCGACCGCGAGCAGCGTCCCGTCTCCGCCGAGCACCACCACGAGGTCGACCGCGTCGGCCAGCCGCGTCTCGTCGATCTCCATCGCCGGCGAGTGTCCCAGGCCGGGCTCGACGAAGACCTCGATGTCCCGCTGGTCCAGCCACGAGGCGAGCCGGTCCGCCGCGTCGGCCGCCCGACGCTCCCCCCGCTTGGCCACGATTCCGATTCGCTGCACTCACCCTCCCGGCGGGGGGCCCAAATAGCACATGCGAGCCGAGGGGCACAAGGAGAACTCGCTCGTCCGGCTGCTTCCCTCGGCCTCGATCACCGGCGGTGTTCCCCGCGGACCGGCGATTCCGGGCTCGGAGCCCTCCGTGCTCGAATCGCCGCGTGGGCCGGCTATCCCGGGCTCGGCGGTCTCCTCCCGGACGGCGGCGACCCGACCGAGCCGCCTCCCGGCTACACGCCGCCGGAGAACCACGCCGTGCAGGAGTGCTTCGGGCGCGACGAGGCGCTGTTCGGGTACACTCCCGACGACCTGCTCTACCTCGGGGACGTCACCGAGTTCGATGCTTTCGAGCGGTACTGCGACCTGGAGGACTTCGCGATGTCCTTCGTGGAGATCCAGGACCTGGCCGCTGCCGCGTACGAGCACGACGATCCCCGGTGTCTGCTCGATCTCTACGTCGACTCGATGCAGACCGTGGACCTGTGCCAGGCCCGGTGAATGGGGGAAGTCCGATGAAGAACCAGAAGTTCTGGATCGCGATGCTGTACCCGATGATGCTCGTGACGCACCTCGTCGGCCGCCACGCCGGCGGGGACGGCGGCTGGGTGTGGCTCGCGTGGGGTGCCACGCTCGGGCTGATGACCGTCCTGGTCAGCATCGCGACGCTGCGACGGCCCGCCTCGCGCGACACCGCGGCGGAGAACCCCTGATCGGCGCTCCTACCCCGCCGGCAGCGCCCGGAGCAGGGCCACGAACTCGTCGAACGAGGCCGTCTCGGGGCGACGGCCGGGATCGATGCCGGCCCGCTCCAGGGCGGCGCGGGCGGCGGCGGCGGTGAGGCCCAGCGCGGCGACCTGGCGCAGGCCGTTGGCCAGCGTCTTGCGCCGCTGCTGGAACACCCCGCGGACCAGCTGCTCCAGCGCCGCGACCTCGGGCCGGGGCAGGCGCGGCTCGGCGAGGCGGACGAACCGGACCACGGCCGAGTCGACCTTCGGGCGGGGCCGGAACGCCCCCGGTGGCACGGGGAACAGCAGGTACGGATCGGCCCAGATCCGCGAGAGGATCGACAGGCCGCCGTAGGTCCGGCTCCCGGGCTCGGCGGCGAACCGCAGGGCCACCTCGCGCTGGAACATGAAGGTCGCGTCCCGCAGCCCGTCCCAGGCCAGCACGCGCAGCGCGATCCGCGAGGCGACGTTGTACGGCAGGTTGGCCACCACCCGCATCGGGCGCCCGCCGGGCAGATCTTCCAGCGCGACGGTCATCGCGTCGCCGTGGACCAGCGCCACGTGGTCGAGGCCCGCGAAGCGCTGCGCGAGCCTGCGCACCAGCTCGTCGTCCTTCTCCAGCAGCACCAGCGGCCGGCCGAGGGGCTCCAGCAGCACCGAGAGCGCGCCGCGGCCGGGTCCGATCTCGAGCACCGGATCGCCCGGTGCCGCCCCCGAGGCCTCGACGATCCGGCGGGCGACGCCGTCGTCGACCAGGAAGTTCTGGCCCAGCGAGCGCTTGGGCGCCCCGCGGCGGCGGCGCTCGCTCATATCTCCACCTCCCCCGTCAAGGGGTGGGGGTATGGGGATTCAGAAT
>CAZOYV010000389.1:0-6604 GCA_964584075.1 uncultured Rickettsiales bacterium
GGCCGGGGCGGGGGGGCGGGTGCGGGTCGTCGGGCAGCTGCTCGGCGACGAGCAGGTCGTCCTCGAGGTCCACGACGACGGGCCCGGCGTCCCCGAGGCGGACCGCGAGCGTGTCTTCGAGGCGTTCTACACCACCAAGCCCAAGGGCGAGGGCACCGGCCTGGGCCTGGCGATCTGCCGCCGGCTGTGCCAGCTCAACGGCATGACCCTGGCGGTGGGCCGCAGCGACCTCGGCGGCGCGCTGTTCCGCTTGCAGATCCCCGCCGCGCTGGCCGGCCGCCCGGTGGAGCCGCCGACGCGCCCCAGCCTCGAGGAGAGCTTCCGGCCCGGCACCGGCGACGGCGCGCAGCCGCTGGTGCTGGTGGTGGAGGACGAGCAGCGGCTGCGGGCCAACGTGGCGCGCACGGTCGCCCGCGCCGGCTACCGCGTCCGCGCGGCGGGCACGCTGGCCGAGGCTCGCGAGGCATTGCGCGAGGCCGTGCCCCGCGTGGTGCTGCTCGATCTGGCGCTGGGCGACGAGGACGGCGCCGAGCTGATGGCCGACCTGCCCGCCGGGCCGGACCGTCCCGCGGTGCTCGTCACCAGCGCCTACTCCGACCGCGAGCGCCGGGAGCGGCTGCGGGCGCTGGGGGCCGCCGACTACCTGGTCAAGCCGGTCCGGCGCAAGGTCCTGCTGGGCGCGATCCGCGACCAGCTCGCGCGGTAGCCGCCCCCGCCCGTCGCCTGGTACCCTGGGAAGCGGGAGAACCGGGGCGGACCGCGATGGACACCGAGGAGTTCCTCCGCCGGATCCGGCAGGGGCTGTTCGAGGCCCGCGGGCTGGACCTGTCCGGCTACCGCGCGGGGACCCTGCAGCGCCGCGTCGCCGTGCGCGTCGCGGCTGCCGCGGGGGGCGATCGGGAGGCCTACCTGCACCTCCTTCGCCGCGACCCCGGCGAGTGGGACCGGCTGGTGGACGCCGTGACGATCCACGTCAGCGGGTTCTTCCGCGATCCCGTCGTGTTCGAGCTGCTGGCGCGGGACGTGCTGCCCGAGCTGATCGAGCGCAAGCGGGCGAGCCGCGAGCTGCGGGTGTGGAGCGCGGGCTGCGCCGCGGGGCAGGAGCCGTACTCGGTGGCGATCCTGCTGGACCGCGCGCTGCGGGACGAGCGCGGCGAGTGGTCGTGCCTGATCTTCGCCACCGACCTGGTGCGCACCTCGCTGGAGCGGGCCCGCCGCGGGGTCTACCCGCGGGCCGAGCTGGAGCACACCCGGCTGGGCGTGGTGGACGCGTACTTCACCGCGGTCGCGGGCGGGTACGAGCTGCGCCCGGCGGTGCGGGAGATGGTACGGTTCTCCCCGGGAGACATCGTCTCCCCGGGGGCGATCCCGCCGAGCAGCGTCTACGGGTCGTTCGACCTGGTGCTGTGCCGCAACGTCCTGATCTACTACGGGGCGGCGGCGCAGCAGCGGGCGCTGGAGCAGCTGAGCGGCTCCCTGGCGCCCGGGGGCTACCTCGTGCTCGGCGAGGCCGAGGCGCTGGACGCCCGGCGGGAGGACGCGCTGCAGACCGTCGACCGGCGCGCACGGGTCTACCGCCGGCCCCTGGCACGGGCCGGGGCCGGGGCCGCGCAGGAGAGGTTGTTCCGGTGAGCCGCCCGTGGCAGTTCCGCAGCGTCCGCACGCGCCAGGCGTTCTGGTTCCTGGTGGTGTCGCTGGGGCCGCTGCTGCTGGTCGCGACGGTGCTCTACTTCCAGCGCGCCGCGGCGCTGCGGGTCGACGAGATCGACAAGCTGGAGACGATCCGCGATCTCAAGGTCCGGGAGATCGAGGGCTGGCTGGACGAGCGCGAGGGGGACGTGGCCGTCGTCGCCGGGGACCTCGAGGTTCGCGGGCTGGCCGGGCTGGCCGGGCGGGCGCGCGACTCGTGGAGCGACGAGGAGCGGGCCCGTGTCGAGGGGGTCCGCGGCCTGCTCGCGCGGTACGTCGAGCACTACGCCGTCTACGCCGAGGTCTGCCTGGTCGACGCCGCGAGCGGGGCGGTCGTGGTCTCCTCGGACCCGTCGCGGGACGGGCTCGTCGAGCCGAGCCGCGCCCTCCTCGCCGGGCCGCTGCAGAGCGGGGAGCCGTACATCGGGGACGTGCACGTCGAGCCCGGCCGCGACGAGCCGACCATGGTCCTCGCCGGGCCCGTGCGCGGCCCCGGGGGCGGGGCGCCGTTCGGCGTGGTGGCGATGCGCGTCGACCTGCGGCGCTCGCTGTTCCCCAAGATGATGGACTACACCGGCCTGGGCACCACCGGCGAGACCCTGCTGGTGGACCGCGAGCGGGTGGCGATCAACGAGCTGCGCTGGCCGCCCCACGCGCCGCTGCAGCTGCAGATCGACGCCGAGCCGGCGGTCCGCGCGGCCGCGGGGGAGACCGGCATCGTCGAGGCCGAGGACTACCGCGGCGAGCCGGTGCTGGCCGCGTTCACCCACGTCGAGCGCACCGGCTGGGGCTTCGTGGCCAAGCGCGACCGGGCCGAGGTCTACGCGCCGATCCGCGCGATGCTGCGCGACCTCGCCGCGGTGGTCGGCGCCTCCGCGCTGGCGGTGCTGCTGCTGGCGCTGCTGCTGGGGCGCGTCGTGGCGCGGCCGATCGTGGCGATGGCGGAGGTGGCGGAGCGGATCCGCGGGGGAGACCTGGAGGCCCGCTGCGAGGTCGCCGGGGACGACGAGGTGGCCCACCTCGGCCGGGCGCTCGACGACATGACCGGGACCGTGCGGTCGGAGCTGATCGTGCGCGAGGCGGTGGCCGAGGTCGCCGCCACCGCGGCCGCCGCCCAGCACGTCGACGAGCTCGCCGGGGACCTGGTCGCCGTCCTCGCCCGGGTCACCGGCGCCCCCGTCGCGGCGTGGTACCGGCGGGACGACAGCGGCCGCAAGCTGCGGCTGCTGACCGCGCTGGGGCTGCGCGCCGACGCCCCCGCGGAGTTCGACGCGGCGCACCACGAGGGGGAGCTGGGGGTGGCGCTGGCCCGCCGCGCGGTGTGCTACACGCGCGCCCTGCCCGACGACAGCGCGTTCACGTTCAAGGCGGTGGCGGGCACGGTCCTGCCCCGGGAGCTGGCCACCGTCCCGCTGTCGGTCGACGGGCGCACCGAGGCCGTGATCTCGCTGGCCTCGCCGGCGGGCTTCGAGCCGGAGCACCGCCAGGTCCTGGAGCAGACCCGCGTGCCGCTGCAGACGGCGCTGTCCAGCCTGCTCGCCGCGGAGCGGGTGGCGCGGCTGGCCGGCGAGCTGCAGGCGGCCAACGAGTCGCTGCAGGCGACCAACGAGGAGCTGGCGAGCCAGGCCGAGGAGCTCCGGGTCCAGGCCGAGGAGCTGGTCGCCCAGCGCGCCCAGGTGGAGCAGGCCGACCGGCTCAAGTCCGAGTTCCTGGCCAACATGAGCCACGAGCTGCGCACGCCGCTGAACAGCATGCTGGCCCTGACGCAGCTGATGGCCACGCGGGGGCCGGGCACCGATCCGGCCCAGGAGGCCGAGTACCTCGGCGTGATCGAGCGCAACGGCCGCCAGCTGCTGGCGCTGATCAACGACCTGCTGGACCTGTCCAAGATCGAGGCCGGCCAGCAGGAGGTCGCGCTCGGCGAGGTGGAGCCGGCCGCCGCGGCGCGCGCGGCGGTGGACACCGTCGAGCCCCTCGCTGCGGAGAAGGGCCTGGCGCTCGAGCTGGCGGTCGCCGACGACGCCCCGACCCTGCGCAGCGACCGCGCCAAGGTGCGGCGGATCCTGCTGAACCTGCTGTCCAACGCCGTGAAGTTCACCGAGGCCGGCCGCGTCGAGCTGCGCGTCGCGCCCGCCGGGGACGGGGTGGCCTTCGCGGTCCGGGACACCGGCCCCGGCATCGCCGAGGCCGACCGCGAGCTGGTGTTCGACGCGTTCCGCCAGGTGGACGGCTCCGCCACCCGGCGCCACGGCGGCACCGGGCTGGGGCTGGCGATCAGCCGGCGCCTGGCGCGGCTGCTCGGCGGCGACCTGACCGTCGACAGCGAGGTGGGACGGGGCAGCACGTTCACCCTGACGCTCCCGGGGCGCTACCCGGAGGACCGCTCGGAGGCGGCGGTCGTCCGCGAGCGCACCACCCCGCCGCGCGGCAGCCTGGCGGTGCCCGCGCAGCCCCGCGTGCTGGTGGTCGAGGACGATCCCATCGCGGCGATCCAGATCCGCAGCGTGCTCGAGGAGCAGGGGTGCGAGGTCGCCGTGGCCGTCGGCGGCGAGCGCGGCGTCGCGGCGGTGCGCGCCGCGGTCCCGGACCTGATGGTGCTCGACCTGATGATGCCCGGCCTGGACGGCTTCGGGGTGCTGGAGCGGATCCGCTCGATCCCGGCGGCGGAGGCGCTGCCGGTGCTGGTGCTGACGGCCCGGGAGCTGACCGCCGGGGACCGCGCGCGGCTGCGCCACAACCACGTGCACGAGCTGATCCAGAAGGGCAGCCTCGACCGCGACCAGCTGGTGGCGCGGGTGGCGGCGCTGCTGGCACGGACGGGAGGTGATCGCGATTCGAGCTGACCGCCGAGAGGGAACCACGCTGCTGGCCGTGGACGACCGCCAGGACAACCTGTTCGTCCTCGAGCAGCTGATCACCGACGGCCTCCCCGGCTGCCGGGTGATCACCGCCGGGAGCGCCCGCGAGGGGCTGGCGCTGGCCGCCTCGGTGCACGTCGACGGGGCGGTGATCGACGTGCAGATGCCGGGCGTCGACGGCCTGGAGATGTGCCGCCGGCTGAAGGCCGATCCGGCCACGCGGCACGTCCACGTGATCCTGATCACGGCCCACGAGGCCGGGGCCCGGCTGCGGGCCCGGGGGCTGGACGCGGGCGCCGACGACTTCGTCGACAAGCCCGTCGACAACGCCGAGCTGATCGCCCGCATCCGCGCGATGCTGCGCGTCCAGCGCGCCGAGGCCGGCCTGCGCCGGATCAACGAGCACCTCGACGAGCTCGTCGCCGAGCGCACCCGGGCGCTGCGGGACAGCGAGGCGCGCTACCGCGAGCTGTACCAGGAGGCGCCCCACGCGTACGTCACCGTCGAGGCCCGTCGCGGCGTCGTCACCGCCTGCAACCGGGCGGCCGCGGAGCTGCTGGGGCTCGCGCCGGAGCAGCTCCGCGGCCGGGAGGTGACCGCGCTCGTCGCGGACACGCCGCAGGCGCGAGCCGCCGCCGCCGACGTGCTCGAGCGCGTCGGCCGGGGCGAGGCGGTCACGGACGCCGAGCTGCCGCTGCAGCGGGCCGGCGGGGACGTCGTCGACGTGTCGCTGAGCCTGCGGCCCAGGGCCGACGCCGCCGGCGCGGTGGTGGAGTACCGCTGCATCGCCGTGGACGTCACCGAGCGCCGGCGGCTGGAGGCCCAGGTCGCCCAGGCCGACCGCCTGGCCAGCATGGGCCTGCTCGCCGCGGGCGTGGCCCACGAGATCAACAACCCGCTGACCTACGTGCTCGGCGGCCTCGAGGCCCTGGCCGAGGACCTGCCCCGCTGCGCCGCGCTGGGCGACGGCGCGGCGCGGGACGAGGCGCTCGCGGAGATCCTCGCCGGCGTCGACGACGCGCTGCGGGGCATCCACCAGATCCGGGACATCGTGCAGGCGCTGGGGACGTTCTCGCGGGTCGAGCAGGACCAGCTGACCCCCGTGGACCCGGCGCGCGCCGCGCGCAACGCGCTGACGATGGCGCGCAACGAGCTGAAGTACCGCGCCCGGGTGGTCGAGGAGCTGGGGGAGGTCCCCCCCGTGCTGGCCACCGAGGGCCGCCTCGCGCAGGTGGTGCTCAACCTGCTGATCAACGCCGCCCACGCCGTCGAGGCGGCCGATCCCGGGCACCACGAGGTGGCCGTCCGGACGTGGGCCGAGGGCGACGAGGTGTGCCTCGCGGTGCGCGACACCGGCGCCGGCATCGCCGCGGACGATCTGGCGCGGGTGTTCGAGCCGTTCTACAGCACCAAGGAGGTCGGGTCCGGGTCGGGGCTGGGCCTGCCGATCTGCCGCAGCATCGTCGAGGGCTTCGGCGGCACCATCGGGATCGCCAGCACGGTCGGGGCCGGGACCCGCGTCACGGTGCGGCTCCCCGCGCACCGCGCGCCCGCCGCCGCGGCGGAGCGCCCCGAGGCGCCCGCGGCGACCACCGCGGCGCCGGCGGAGCGCGGGCGGATCCTGGTGATCGACGACGAGCCCGCCGTGCGCAGGGCCCTGCGCCGCGCGCTGCGCGGGCACGACGTGGTCGCGGCGGCATCGGGCGTCGAGGCGCGGGAGCTGCTGGCCGCCGACCGCGACTTCGACGTGGTGTTCTGCGACATGATGATGCCCCGGCTGTCCGGGATGGAGCTCCACGCCTGGCTGGCGGAGCAGGACCGCGGGCTGGCCCAGCGGCTGGTGTTCGTCACCGGCGGCGCGTTCACCCCCGAGGCCCGCGACTACGTCCGCCGGGAGGGGGTCCCCTGCCTGCAGAAGCCCTTCGAGCTCGCCCCGCTCCGCGGGCTCGTCCGCGACCGGCTCGGCACCCGGCGCGGCTGAGCCGGGCCTGCGGGCCCCGGCGCGTCAGAGCTTGTGAATCTATCCCCGGACCGAGCCTGAGTGCCGCAGCGCCACG
>CAZOYV010000390.1:0-6600 GCA_964584075.1 uncultured Rickettsiales bacterium
GTTCTTCTCGTCCTTGGGCTGGAACGTGCCGATCCCGACGCGGTCCTGCTCGGACAGCAGCATGCGGCGGACCTTGACGTTGCCGATCACCTTGGTCCAGTCCCCCCCGTTCTGCCGCATGTACTCGCGGAAGTAGTAGCGGCACACCGGGCAGGCCTCGCCGTCGATGTGGACCGCGAAGCGGTTCTTGCCGCCCTTGTTCAGCTCGGTCTGGACCATCCCCCGGAAGTCCTCGGGGATCAGGTGCAGCGGCTCCTCGTGCATCGGGCACGGGACCCACTCGGGGCCCTCGTCCTCGAGCGTCTTCCACGAGTAGGTGTACAGCGCCCCCTCGGGGGTCCGGGAGTACTCCTCGATGCCCTTCTTGAGCAGCCGCACGATGGTCGACTTGGCCGCCCCGACCGGGCCGTGGAGCAGCAGCACGCGCCGCTCGGTGCCGTAGCCCTGGGCCGCCGACTTGAACGCGCTGACCAGCTTCATCAGGTGGATGTCGATCCCGAAGATCGCGTCGAGGCCGTGGTCGATCGGGTCGTCGAAGAACTTGTAGCGCACGACCTTCTTGCGGAACTCGGTGTACTCCTCGGTGCCGTACGACATGATCATGTCGTACAGCCGCTGGTACGCGGTCCGCGTGACCTCGGGCTGCTGGCGCACCAGGTCGAGGTAGTCGGTGAAGGACCCCTCCCACGTCAGCTGGCGGAAATCCTCGAGGTTCTGGTTGCTCTGGATCGCCGCGATGATGTTCTTGGACGTGGACATGGACCCTCCTTCCAGACCGGTCTCGCCAGGGCCGGGCGCCCTGTCTCCATTGTAGTCTATGGACGATGCCCGCCCGGTTCCCTTCGGACGCGAGCGGACGGCGGTCGGCATCGTATCGCGATTCCCCGCGGGCGACACCTCCCCCCCGTGACGAGTGCGAGACGGTCCCGGGCACGGAGTCGCGCCGGGAGGGCCCGGGCGCGCCGTGGCCCTTCGCAGCGGGGGGGCGCTGCGCTATCGTGGGCGAGGTCCCGCGGACTGCGGTCCGCCCTGCACAGATGGAGGTCGCATGCGCCTCGGGTCGACGTGGATCGCGCTGCTGCTCGTCGCCAGCCTGGGCTGGATCGCCGCCTGCTACCCCGAGCCGCCGCCGCCCGGCGACGACGACGACGACGATCTCGGGGACGACGACCTGGGGGACGACGACGCCGGCGACGACGACGCCGGCGACGACGACGGCGCCGACGACGACGCCGGGGACGACGACGCCGGGGACGACGACGCCGGGGACGACGACGGCGTGCCGTCCCTGGCCCCGGGGGACGTCGTGATCACCGAGATCATGTACGACCCGGCCGCCGTCAACGACAGCGACGGCGAGTGGTTCGAGGTGCTCAACACCACCGGCGGGCCGGTCGACCTGCTGGGCTGCGAGCTCTCCGACGCGGGGGGTGGCGGCCACGTGATCGGCGACGCCGTGCCGCTGCCCGCCGGAGGCCGGGCGGTGTTCGGCCGCTCCGACGACACCGGGGTCAACGGCGGCGTGCCCGTCGACCACGCGTTCTCGTTCAGCCTGACCAACGGCGCCGACGAGGTGATCCTGACCTGCGGCGCCACCGAGATCGACCGCGTCGAGTACGACACCGATCAGGGCTGGCCGGGCGACGCCGGGGTGGCGATGAACCTCGACGAGGCCGACCTCGACGACAACCACCTCGCCGCCAGCTGGTGCGACGCCGAGACCGCGATGGGCAACGGCGACCTCGGGACCCCCGGCGCCGGCAACGACGCGTGCGGCGGCGGACCGATCGACGACGACGGGGACGGCTACAGCCCGCCCGCCGACTGCGACGACAGCGACCCCGACGTCAACCCCGGCGAGGCCGAGGTCCCGGGCAACGGCATCGACGACAACTGCAACGGCCAGATCGACGAGGGCGGCCCCGGGATCCAGCCCGGCGACGTGGTCTTCACCGAGGTGATGCAGAACCCGGGGGTCGTCGCCGACGCCGACGGCGAGTGGTTCGAGCTGCGGAACACCACCGGCGCCGCCCTCGACCTGGTGGGCTGCGGGATCACCGACCTGGGCAGCGACTCGATGACCGTCGTCGCCTCGGTCCCGATCCCCGCGGGCGGCTACGCGGTGTTCGCCGACACCGCCGATCCGGGCACCAACGGCGGCGTCACCGTCGACTACGAGTGGGGCTCGTTCACGCTGGGCAACAGCGACGACGAGCTGATCCTGCGCTGCCCCGCGGGGGGCACCGAGATCGACCGCGTCGAGTGGGACGGCGGCCCCGGCTGGCCCGACCCCGAAGGCGCCTCGATGACGCTCGACGAGGCGTTCCTGGCCCAGAACAACGACGGGGCCCACTGGTGCGAGGCCAGCTCCAGCTACGGCCAGGGTGACCTGGGGACCCCGGGGTCGTCCAACGACGGCTGCTAGCAGCCTGCTGCAGGCCCCCTCGTCCCGCCGCCGTTTCGGTACAATGCCGCGTCTTCCACCCGGACCGCGCTGGAGAAAGGCGTCCCCGTGACTGCACCCCGCTACGCTCCCTGGCTCTCCCTGCTCGCCCTGCTCGGGCTGCTGCTCGCCGGCTGCCCAGACGATCCCCCCGACGACGACGCGGCCGACGACGACGCCGGGGACGACGACGCGGCCGACGACGACGCCGGGGACGACGACGTGGGCGACGACGACGCGGGGGACGACGACGTGGGCGACGACGACGCGGGGGACGACGACGTGGGCGACGACGACGCCGGCGACGACGACGTGGGCGACGACGACACCGGCGACGACGACGTGGGCGACGACGACACCGCCCCCGTCTCGATGTGGGGCAAGGCGTGGAACGCCGAGACGGGTGGCTACCTCACCGAGCAGGACCTCTCCGGCCCGCCCGCGGCCAGCCCGTGCCCCACCTGCGACTACAGCTTCGACGTGCAGTACACCACGGTCAGCACCACCGGGACCTGCTCGGCGTGCGCGGCGTTCCCCGACGGGACCTACGGGCTGGCCTACGACAGCGACTACTACAACGGCACGTACACCGTGATCCTGCTGGACTACGGCGGCACCTGGTACTTCTGGTACATGGCCTACCCCGGCCAGGGGGGGCACTACCTGGAGTTCGCCTACTCGGGCACCGGCTACACCCAGTACGGCTACTGGGACATCGGGTCGGTGACCGACGCCGACGGCGACGGCTACGACGCCACGGTGGACTGCGACGACAGCGACCCGGCGGTCAACCCCGGTGCCACCGAGGTCTGCAACGGCATCGACGACAACTGCGACGGCGCCGTGGACGAGGGCTTCGACGCCGACGGCGACGGCGTCACCACCTGCGGCGGGGACTGCGACGACGGCGACGCCACCACGTACCCGGGGGCGCCGGAGCTGTGTGACAACGGCGTGGACAACGACTGCGATCCGGCCACCGACGAGAACGCCGACGGCGACGGCGACGGGCAGTCGGCCTGCGGCGGGGACTGCGACGACGGTGACGCGGCCACCTACGCGGGCGCCGCCGAGGCCTGCGACGGCGTCGACAACGACTGCGACGGCGTGGTCCCGGCGGACGAGGTCGACGGCGACGGCGACGGGGTGGCGGTCTGCGCCGGCGACTGCGACGACGCCGACGCCACGGTCTACCCGGGGGCCACCGAGATCTGCGACGGCCTCGACCAGGACTGCGACGGCGTGGCCGACAACGGCTGCGTGGCGGACATGTGGGGGATGGCCTGGAACACCGAGACCAACGGGTACGCCCAGGAGCAGGCGATGGTGGGCTGGACCTCCCAGTCGCCCTGCCCGACCTGCGACTACACCTTCGACATCCTGTACACCACCACGTCGCTGACCGGGACCTGCAGTACCTGCTACGCCTTCGACGACGGCGTCACGGTCACGCTGGCCTACGACAGCGACTACTACTACGGGCAGTACCCGGCGATCCTGCTGTCGTACTACAGCAGCTGGTACTTCTGGTACTACGCCTACGCCGGCCAGGGCGGGCACTACCTGGAGTTCGCCTACAGCGGCACCGGCGTCGAGCAGTACGGCTACTGGGATCTGGGCTCGCCCCCCGACGCCGACGGCGACGGGTTCTCCCCGCCGGTGGACTGTGACGACGGCGACGCGGCGATCAACCCGGGCGCGGCCGAGGTCTGCGACGGGGTGGACAACGACTGCGACCCGGCCACCGACGAGAACGCCGACGCCGACGGGGACGGCCAGTCCCTGTGCGATGGGGACTGCGACGACGGCGACGCCGCGGTCTACGACGGGGCCGCCGAGGCCTGCGACGGGGTGGACAACGACTGCGACGGGGTGGTGCCCGCGGACGAGGCCGACGCCGACGGCGACGGGGTCCGCGTCTGCGACGGGGACTGCGACGACGCCGACGCCACCACGTACCCCGGCGCGCCGGAGCTGTGCGACAACGGGGTGGACAACGACTGCGACCCGGCCACCGACGAGAACGTCGACGGCGACGGCGACGGCCAGTCCGCCTGCGCGGGGGACTGCGACGACGCCGACGCCGCGACCTACCCCGGCGCGGCCGAGCTGTGCGACGGGGTGGACAACGACTGCGACGGCGTGCTGCCCGCCGACGAGGTCGACGGGGACGGCGACGGGTCGCTGGCCTGCGCCGACTGCGACGACGCCGACCCGGCCGTGCACCCCGGCGCGGTCGAGGCCTGCAACTTCCTCGACGACGACTGCAACGGCACCGTCGACGACGGCTGCTTCGCGGCGATGACCGGGATGGCCTGGTACACCGAGACCAACGGCTACGCGCTGGAGCAGGAGCTGATCGGCTACGACTCGGGCAACCCGTGCCCGACCTGCGACTACACCTTCGACATCCTGTACACCACGATGCAGGAGAGCGGCAGCTGCCAGACCTGCGGGGCGTTCCCCGACGGCGTCTTCTCGCTGGCCTACGACAGCGACTACTACGGTCAGTACGAGGTGATCCTGGTGAACTCCAACAGCAGCTGGTACTTCTGGTACCTGGCCTACCCGAACCAGGGCGGCCACGATCTGGAGTTCGCCTACAGCGGCACCGGGTACGACCAGACCGGCTACTGGGACCTGGGTGTCGCCCCCGACGCCGACGGGGACGGCTACGACGCCACCGTCGACTGCGACGACACCGACGCCAGCGTCTACCCCGGCGCCCCGGAGGACCCGGCCAACGGCGTCGACGACGACTGCGACGGCCAGATCGACGAGGTCGAGATCGGTCCCGACGACGTGGTCTTCTCCGAGGTGATGGTCGACCCCGACGCGGTCAACGACCAGCGCGGCGAGTGGTTCGAGCTGCTCAACGTCTCGGGCTCGGACTGGGATCTCGACGGCTGCGTGATCAGCGACGCGGGCAACGACAGCCACACCATCGCCGGCCCGCTGCCGATCGCCGCCGGCGCCCGGCTGGTGCTGACCCGCAACGGCAACCCGGGCCAGAACGGCGGGGTCACCACCGACTACGTGTACGGCAACGACCTGCAGCTCGACAACAACAACGGCGACGAGCTGATCCTGACCTGCGGGACCGAGATCGATCGCATCGAGTGGGACAACGGCCCGGCGTGGCCCGACCCCACCGGCGCGACGATGACGCTGGACGAGAGCTTCACCGGGGACAACAACGACGGCGCCCACTGGTGCGCGGCGACCTCGGCCTACGGCGACGGCGACCTCGGGACGCCGGGGGCCGGCAACGACACCTGCTAGCGACGGTCCGGCTCAGCCGGCCAGGGCCCGCACCACCAGCCACACCGCGCCGCCCGCGGCTTGTTCCTCACCACCGCCGCGAGCACCTCCTGGACGTTGCGGCGGCCGGCCCACGGGTGGCGCAGCGTCAGCAGCTCGTAGGCCAGCACGCACACCGAGAACACGCCGCTGCGGGCGTCCACCGCCTCGCCGCTGGCCTGCTCGGGGGACCTGTACGCCGGGGTGCCGACCACGGTGCCGACGTGGGTCGAGAACACCCGCCCGCTGTCGCCGTCTCCGGCGTCGCCGTCCCCGCCGTCGGCCCCCCCGAGCGCCTCGCGGAGGTCGAACCGCGGCCGGGGGTCGGGCTCGAAGCGCGGCTCGGCGCCGGCCATCGTCAGCCGCGGCAGGCCGACCGCCGACAGCGCATCCCGCACCCGGTAGCGCGGCAGCGCCTCGGGGAGCTTCAGCTGCAGCCCGTCGAGCAGGCGCGCCCCGATCAGATCCTGGAACACCGAGCCGCTCCACAGCGCCGGATGGGCCGGCAGGCCGTGGTGGTCGACCTGCGTCAGCTGGTACTCGAACGTGCTCTGCAGGTGCGCGCGGCTGGCCAGCGGCCTCGCCCACGAGGGGTCCAGCGGCTCGGAGGACGCCGCCCCGAGCGCGAGGGAGAGGTTGCGGCGGAGACGGCCGATCCGGTCCCGATCGCCCAGCACGATCAGGTGAGCGTGCTCGTCCGCGATGGAGAACGAGACGATCCAGGCGCCCGCGACGCGAGCCAGCATACCCTCGACTCGCGCCGTGCGAATCGTCCATGCGGCGGTAACTCGCGTAGTTCCCATCAAAGGGGTATGCCCTTGACTCCAGTGACCACTACCCCTTGTGGTCCTCGCGCC
>CAZOYV010000391.1:0-6571 GCA_964584075.1 uncultured Rickettsiales bacterium
CGGGGATGATGCGGTGCTCAGGCGACGGGAGGGGATAGATTCACAAGCTCTCAGGACCAGCGTCGCGGGCGCTCGCGCTCGTCGTCGTCCACGTCCAGCCCGCGGTAGCGGAACACCCGCTCGTGGTTGGCCACCACGTTGGTCAGCAGGGTCAGCAGCGGCAGGTGCTGGTGCACCACCTTGCGGAACGGATCGGGCAGGCCCGGGTTGAAGTAGTTCCACAGCCGCAGCCCGGTCAGCGGGAACTTCTTGACGTAGCGCCAGGTCCCCACCTCCAGCGTCAGCGGCAGGAACTGGCCGGCCTGGTAGTCCGCGTGGGCCAGGTGCCGGTCGTAGAGGTGGTCCCACAGGTCGCCGTCGGCGCAGTAGTACGCCGACTGGGGCTCGAGCTTGTACTTGAAGTACTTCAGCGAGCTCTTCAGCACCGCCTTGAGCTGGATGTACTCGCCCCACGTGGGCGGGTAGCCGTACTGCCGGGCGTACGGCGTCCACAGGAAGTCCTTGACCCCGAAGCCGCTGTGCAGGTCGAGCGAGAGGGAGAACGGCGCCGGCCACAGCTCGTCCTCGACGAACCGCACCATCGTCGCCGCCTCGAGCTCCATCGCGCCGTCGCCCTTGTAGTACGGCAGGCGCCGCGACAGCCCCTGGCCCCCCACCAGCAGCTTGGGGTGGGCGCCGGCCACCGGTGCGTTGCGCATCAGGTCGACGCCGTTGCCGTTGCTGCGGCGGTGGGCCACGAAGCCCGACGGGTTGACCACGGGGATGCCGACGATCCGCACGTTGCGCAGCGTCTTGGCCACCCCGGCGTTCCACTGCACCTGGTTCATCAGGTGCTCGACGAACGCCACCAGGATCCGCACCCCGACGAACTCCAGGCCGTGCACCCCGGCGAACAGCCCCAGCACCGGCAGGTCGGCGCCGTCCACGCGGCGGTCGTAGAGCTCGAGGCGGTACAGCGCGTCGGGGCCCTCGTCGGTCTCGACCTCGACGAGCGGGGCCAGCGACAGGTACCGCGGGAACTTCTCGGAGAGGACCTTGAGGTGGATGTGCTCACCGATCATCGGCAGCCTCCCGCTCGGCCGGGTGGGGAGGATACCAGACCGCGGTGGCCCTCCCGTGACGCTGTCCCCGATCAGGTCCGGTCGATCGTTCGAACGGTCGGGAGATATGGGTTGCGCATTTTTTCTATCTATCGGTAGATTGGCGCACGCACCGAGAAGCCCTGGAGGAGGAACGATGCGACGCACCTGGAGCCTCGGCCTGACGATCCTGTCGCTGGCGATGGTCGCCGCGGTGGGCTGCCAGGACTACAACCTGGCCGGCCCCGGCGAGTGGAACCCCGCCGAGCAGCCCGAGGCCATCGGCCAGACGTTCGAGGAGGACGTCTTCGTGCAGCGCACCGCCGAGCGCTCCGACGTCCTGTTCGTGGTGGACAACTCCTGCTCGATGATCGAGGAGCAGACCGCGTTGATGGACAACTTCTGGACCTTCGCCCAGTTCTTCGCCGACTCCGGGCTGGACTTCCACATCGGGATCACGGTGCTCGACGACTACCAGGGCCAGCCGGCGATCGGCCAGCTGTACGGCTCGACGCCCTACATCACCAACGACACGCTGGATCCCGTCGGCGCGTTCACCGGCAACATGACGATGGGCGACGACGGCGCCGGCGCCTGCGAGATCGGGCTCGAGGCCACCGTGCGCGCGCTGACCCCGGCCAGCACCGGCGGCTACGAGGACACCACCAACGACGGGTTCTACCGCGAGGACGCGCTGCTGAGCGTGATCATCGTCAGCGACGAGCCCGACGGCAGCACGATGCCGCCCGACCCGTGGGGTATCTCCGACTGCACCTACGCGACGTCGTGGATGGAGTTCGTGCCGTGGTTCACCACGCTCAAGGGCAGCCACGGCATCGAGCAGCTGTTCTTCGCCGCGATCGTCGGCGGCCCCGGGGGCTGCTCCAGCAACTGGGGCGACGCGGCCACCGGCAGCGGCTACCTCGAGGTGATCAACGCGCTGGGGCCGGAGACCTCGCTGTTCTACTCGATCTGCGAGCACGACTGGTCCGACGTGATGGTCGCGCTGGGGATCCAGGCCACCGGGCTGCGCACCTCGTTCCACCTCTCGCTGGTGCCGGTCGACGGCACGCTGCAGGTGTTCCTCGATCTGGACGGCGACGGCCCGCAGGAGGAGTTCGAGATCGAGGAGGACCCCAGCTTCTCCACGCCGTACGCCTTCATCTACAACAGCGTGACCAACTCCCTGGACTTCACGATCTCGACGATGCCCCCCGAGGCCGCCGAGCTCCGCGTCGTGTACGAGACCGCCGAGGACGCGTAGCATCGTCGTCGGAGGTTTCTTGCTCCGACGCACCGCCTCGATCCTGCTCCCGCTGACCCTCGCCGCGCTGGCGGGGTGCCCCGTCCAGGACCCCGACTCGCTCCCCTTCGAGCACGTCGACGCGAACGTCCACGACACGATCGGCTCGCTGGTGGTGGTCACCTGGGAGCAGCTCGTCGAGGGCGAGGGGTACGTCGCGTACGCCGTCGACGGGGAGGAGTGGCGCCAGTCGCCGCTGCGCAGCTGGGCGGTCGGCGAGCAGCGGCAGATCCTGGTGGGGCTGCCCTACGACGCCGGCGTCCGCTATGGCCTGGTGATCGACGACGGCACCGAGCCCCGCCGCGGCGAGGAGCACGAGATCCGCACCGGCGAGATCCCGCCGGGGGTGCCGCGCCCCGAGGTCCTGGCGGCCGACCCCGAGGCCTGGGACCCGTCCTTCGAGTACGTGCTCGCCTCGCTGGACTCGGGCGACGTCACGGTGCGGTTCTGGACCCACGTCCTCGACCGCCAGGGGCGGGTGGTGTGGGCCTGGCCGACCGAGCCGATCCGCAGCACGCTGCAGGCCCAGCCGTCGTACGACGAGCGGACCCTGCTGATCGAGTACAACTCCTACTGGGGCCTGTTCGACGACGGCGCGGCGTCGGTGGTCAACCGCGTGACCCTGGACGGCACCGTCCAGGAGGTGATCGAGACCCCCGGCCTGCACCACCCGTACGTCGAGCTACCCGACGGCGTGCTGGCGTGGGGCGCCTCGCACGACACCAGCGAGACGCTGGACGTCCGCTCGTCCGACGGCGAGATCGCCACGCTCTGGGACTGCGCCGAGTTCATGGACGAGGTGGGCACCGGGGGCTGGTGCTCGTCCAACACGCTGTGGTGGGACGAGGATCACCAGCGCTTCCTGTTCTCGTTCTTCTCGCTGGAGACCGTCGTCGAGATCGGCGCCGGCGGCGACACGCTGCGCCACTTCGGCCACGCGCCGGGGGCCTGGGGCTTCGCCCCCCCGGAGTCCGCGTTCCACTGGCAACACGGCAGCGTCTTCACCGAGGACGGGACCCTGCTGGTGTCGTGCCGCCACGAGCCGGACGGCGACGTCGAGCAGGCCGAGACGGTCGTCCGCGAGTACGCCCTCGACGACGCCAGCGAGACCCTCGCCGAGGTGTGGAGCTTCGCCGTCGGCGACGGGATCTACGGCGACATGATGGGCGAGGCCCACCGCCTCCCCGGCGGCAACACGCTGCACAACAGCGGCACCGCGGTGCGCCTCCGCGAGGCGGCCCCCGACGGCACCGTGGTGTGGGACGTGACCTGGGACCGTGGCGACTACCTGGGCCGCACGACGCCGCTGGGCGACCTGTACGACTACCTCCCGTAGCCCCCTCTGCGCCCCGTTCATCCCAGCCTTCATCGACCCTGCCTACCGGTTGGTAGAACGGGAAGCAGGGACCACGGGCTGGCTCCCCTCTGGCGCCCACCGGGCCGGGCTTCGGAGGGACCGAAGATGGCTCGCTCGACCTGGCTCCTGTTCGTCGCGGCGACGCTGCTGCTCGCCTGCGAGACGCCCCCCGAGGCTCCCGAGGGGCTCCACGACTCGATGCGCTACCTGCTCCGCGGGTTCTACGCAGACGACCCCACCGTCGGCGCCGGCGTCAGCGGGCTGATGGACTGGTTCGAGGACGAGGGCCACGCGCTGCTGGCGCTGCAGGCCGAGCAGGGCGCGACGCTGGACGACACCGACGCCTACGTGCTTCCCCCGCTGGACCCCGAGGACATCGCCCACCTGCCGCTGCCCGACGACGGCCGCGACGTGTCCGAGGCCCCCGGCCTGGTCTCGGTCGCGGTGCTCGACTGCCCGTGGGTCGACGCCGAGGCGATCACGCTGCGCCCCGATCAGGACGTGGTGCTCGACGACATCTACGAGACCCACGAGCGGACCTACCTGACCTCGCGGCCGGCCTACGAGCAAGCCGCCGAGCAGGGCGAGTACGTCACCATCGAGGAGCCCCTCGACGTGTTCGGCGAGGGCTTCCGCGGGGGCAAGACCGATCCGTCGCTGATGCGGGCCCACGACCGGGTCTCGACGTCGCGCTTCGGCGTGACCCTGCACTACGACCTCGAGGGCGACTTCCGCCACGGGATCTACGAGGTCCGCGGGGCCCCCACCGAGGTGGCGCTGGCCGGGGGCTACCTGCCCGAGGCGGCGTCCGGCGCGGACGGCGTCAACACCTTCGAGCAGGCCTACTCGATCGACGTCAAGGTACCCCACGGCGCGGATCGGACGCTGCGGCTGTACGCCGTCTGGGCCTACCTCGACTCGCCGTGGATCAGCCCCGACGACCCGCTGTACATCGCCACCACGGTCAACGAGTCGCGGGACGCCGCGCAGCGGATGTCGGACGTGTGCTCGGGGGTCGTCGCCCTCCCGCCGGAGGACGGGGTCGGCGGGGGGAGCTAGGGCCTAGCTGCGGCCCGAGAACTCCACCACCTGCTGCCGGGAGCGGGCCACGAGCCGGCCCTCGGCGTCCCACAGGCTGGCGTCGAAGTCCTCGTAGCCCTCGTCGGCGTGGGTCGTGCGGGCCTCGTAGCGGAACCACGCCCCGGGGCCCAGGCAGCACGGATCGGCGGTGAAGTGGACCTGCCAGGTCACCGAGCTGACCGGGACCGGCGCGCTCGCCCGCGACAGGATCGGCGGGGGCCAGGCGTCGATCAGCATCAGCACGCTGGCCTCGTCCAGCGCGACGCGCTCGCGGGGACGGATGTAGCCCTGGACGTGGGCGTCCGCCGCGCCGCCGAACGGCACCACCTCGCCGAGGAAGCGGAAGTCGAGGTGCTGGGTGAACTCGGGGGTCAGGCCCGCGAGGTACGGGATCGCGACCCCCTCCTCGGGCGGCGGCAGCGGCGGCGGCTCGGCCGCCGGGACCCGCAGCTCGGTGGACCGCGAGGCGCCGAAGCCCGCCAGCACCACGGTTCGCACGGTCCCGCCCTGCCACACCCGCGCCTCCAGCTGGGTCAGCGAGCGCCCCTCGCGCAGCAGCTCGAGGGTCGCCTCCACCGGGCCGACCCGGATCGGGCCGACGAACTGCGCCAGCACGGACCGCAGCCGGCGGCCCGCGGGGACCCTCGGCTGCATCGCGCGCACCGCGGCGGTGACCGCCAGCCCGCCGAACGCGGTGCGGCCCTGCGCCCAGTCCGCCGTCACCTCACCGGCGAGGCGGCCGTCCGGGGCGGTCGTCCAGGTGGTCGCGGTCGACCAGTCCATGGTGGGGGGGAGCTAGAGATCCTCGGGATCCCCGACGTCGTAGATCGGCGCCTGCGGTCCGGGGACGATGCCGGCGATATCCGGATCCTCCTCGGGATCCATGTCGTCGCCCTCGACGTCGTCCTCCTTGCGCTTCTCGCGCCGCTCTGCCTTCTCCTGCTTCTTCTGCCGCTTGATCGCCTCGCGGCGCCGCTTCTGCGCGGAGAACCGTCCTCGCTTGGCCATACTCGTCTCCTCACCTGCAGGACACGCCGGTCCCGGTCACCGCTCCCAGAAGTGCGAGAGCCGGTCCGAGCGGCACGGCTCACGGAGCTTGCCTAGCGCCTTGGCCTCGATCTGCCGGATGCGCTCGCGGGTGACCTCGAACTCGTGTCCCACCTCCTCCAGCGTCGACGTGGTCTCCTCGCCGATGCCGAACCGCAGCCGCAGCACGCGCTCCTCCCGGGGCGTCAGCGTCGCCAGCGCCTGGTGCGTCTTGCGGATCAGCTCGTGGGCGTCCACGGCGTCCGGCTGGTGGACCGCGTCGCGGTCCTCGATGATGTCCATCAGGTGGAAGTCGTCCTCCGCCCCGATGGGGGTCTCCAGGCTGATCGGCTGCTTGGAGGCGCGGACCCAGCCCTGGACCTTCTCCGCCGGCTGCTCGAGCTCGTCGGCGATCTCCTCCAGCGTCGGCTCGCGCCCCAGCTTCTGCACCAGCCGCACGCTGGCGCGCCGCAGCTGGTGGATGTTCTCGGCCATGTGGACCGGGACCCGGATGGTGCGCGACTGGTCCGCGATCGCGCGGGTGATCGCCTGGCGGATCCACCAGTGCGCGTATGTCGAGAACTTGTAGCCGCGGCGGTACTCGAACTTCTCCACGGCCCGCATCAGCCCGATGTTGCCCTCCTGGATCAGGTCCAGCAGCGGCAGGCCGCGGTTGACGTACTTCTTGGCGATGCTGACCACCAGCCGCAGGTTGGCCTGGACCAG
>CAZOYV010000392.1:0-6501 GCA_964584075.1 uncultured Rickettsiales bacterium
CCACGACTCGGCACTACATCTTGGGGTCACTGGAGTCAAGGGCATACCCCTTTGCGGGCCAGATGATCCACCACGCCGACATGTTCGTGTTCTGGACTGAAGAGGATCACCTCGGCGTCCTCGTCGACCTTGACCGTATGGCCGGGAGGCCAATAGAACAGGTCGCCGCCGGAGATCGTCTCGCTGTCGCCGTCGGCGTAGGTGACGGTCACCTCGCCCTCGATCAGGTACCCCCAGTGGGGTGCCTGGCAAAGATCATCCTGCAACCCCACGAGCAGCGGGGCGATGTCCGTCCCCGCTCCGAGCGAGAAGTACTCGCCAGCGAGCATGCCGAAGCCTGTCGAATCACCGAAACCCGTCTTCTGACGGGCCTTGGCTCCCGGGACGTCGATCCGGACGGGAAGGTCATGTTTCGTGATGTGCATGTTGCGGTCCATTCCTGTGCCCGCGGGGTCTGCGGGCACGCTTGATGTGACGTCGGGACCGTTCGATGGAGTTCTTTTTATTAGTCCCAACGAACAGGTACGAACGACGGGTCGACTCGTCAACCGCCGTCGTCCTCGGATGGTCCGCGGCAACGGGCTGGGTACGAGACGCAGGAGGCGAGCCGGGACTTCGGACACAGTCTCTGCGTGCGCGATCCGGTGGGCACCTCGTGAGGCTGGCGCCGGCGTCGATCTGGGGCTTGGCGGACCGGGTGGCGGAGCCCCGGTAGAGTCGTTGGTCCATGAATACGGACCTCGATCCCACAGGGGGAGAGGAGAACCCCATGGACCACAGAGAGACCCACGAGCGCGTGTTCTGCTCGCTGTGCGGCGACGATATCAGCGTCGAGCAGGTCGAGTCCGGGGAGGAGCTCGACTGCGACCACTGCCGGGAGATGGCATCCGAGGAGCGTGAGCAGCGGATCGTCCACGCCAACTACGACGGCCGCTGGTACCGACCGAGCTGACGGAACGCCCCGGCCCCATGGTACGATCCTGGTCCCTGGTGCCGGCCGGCGGCGCCGAGCACCAGCAACGGGAGCCAACGTGTCGAGCTCCCGACCACCTGCGAGCATTGACAATCCAAGGGGCGGGGGAGGTTGCCATGGGCAAGGGCATGGAATCCTCCCGAGAGGTGCCGTTCGTCGTCTTCGACTTCCGGGACGACCAGGCCATCGAGGGACTACTGAGACAATGGGGACTGGACGTCTCCCCGGACCATAGCCTGATCCGGCGGGGTGTGATGGGTACGCCACACCGATCGGACACGATGGTGGCGTACATCACGCCGGCGCCGGACGGGGCCGAGCAGATCCACGTCGACGCCGGCAGTGCGCCGGACCTGGTGGAGCGCCTTGCAGGGGATCGACGGACGACGGAGGTTCGGCGTGAGACACTCCCCTGGCCAGCGTTCGGCCCGCGCGGGGAGAGCGCGGCGGTCCTGGTCTTGCGCGAACCCCTCCATCCAGGCGATCAGGACGAGCGGCACACCGAGGAGCCCACGGAAGAGACCGAGGAGACCGTCCGCGAGGACCCCGACTAGGCGCCCCCCGTCCGGTCACTCATCGGGCCAGACCCGCTTGCCCGTCTTGGTGTCGAACAACCGGATGGCCTCGGTCGGACAGTCCTCGGCGGTGGCGAGGATCACCTCGGGCTCGTCCCCCTCGGGGTCGAGCACCACGGCGATGTCGTCGTCGTCGAGGTCGAAGGTGTCCGGTGCGTCCGCCGCGCACAGGCCGCAGCTCGAGCACGCGTCCCGGTCGATCTCGATACGGTAGCGAGCCATCACGTCAGGCCCGATCCGGCGGTTGTCGAGGCTCGACGAAGCCGCGCCGTCGCTCCTCGGTCGTGGCGTCGCGCACGGTTAGCACGAACGCGTCGAACCGCAGGTGCCGGCCGGCGTAGGGGTGGTTGAGATCCACGACGATCGTGTCGTCGGTGACCTCTCGGATCCAGGCCGACTCGGGGGCCCCGTCCGGGCGCTGCAGCGCGATGCGCATCCCGATCTGGAGTTCCAGGTCGTCCGACAAGCGCTTGCGTGAGAGCACGCGCTCCGAGGGATGCTGACGATCCCCGTACCCGTCCTTGGGCTCCAGCGTCCCGGAGACGAAGTCGCCCGGGTGGTGGCCGAGCAGGGCTCGATGGAGGCCGCGGGGGAGCTTGGGGGTGCCGGGGAGGTAGTACAGTGGGCCCCGATCGGCCGACGTCTCCACGACCTTCCCCTGTTCGTCGCGCAGTGTGAAGTGGATCCCGACGACCTTGTCGGAGTTGATCACGTCGAGGGCGTTCATCGTCTCTGTCTCCTTCGACGCGAGGGCCAGCGCTGTTGCTCGACCTCGTCCCAGCCGTCGCGCTCCCGGAGCCGCTCCCCCTCCTCGTCCGATTCGTCGGACGGACTGTCCTCGACGCACCGGTCACAGACCAGAGTCTTCCCCTCGGCGAACTCGTCCGCACGGACCGAATCCCCACAGGTCGGGCAGATCACCCTGGTATCGACCATGGCTACCAACCCTCGCGTTCCTCGGCGGCGAGCTCGCTCGGAACGGCTCCAACCGCCGCTCATCGTTATTTCTAAGCTAAGTAGCGTCAGCTATTTCGTCCACCGCAACAGGTGCGTCATGGTCACAACCCAGCACACGGCGAAACACACGGGGAGGCCAGAAGAACGAAGCTCTCGTCCAGCACCAAGATCCACCAGCTCCTCAAGGCGTACCCGTTCCTCGAGGACTTCCTGGTCCAGTACAACCCCAAGTTCGACGCCCTGCGGAACAAGGCGATGCGGGCCACCGTCGGCCGGGTCGCCAGCCTCGAGATGGTGGCCTCGATCGGCGAGGTCGCGCTCGACGGGTTGCTCACCGCCCTGGCCGCGGAGATCGAGCGGCAGACGGGCGAGGCCGTCGACGTGGACTCCGCGGCGCCGGCCGAGGACCACGAGAAGAGCGAGCGCATCGAGGTGCTCAAGCAGGTGATCCAGGAGCTACACGACGGCGGGGACCTGGACGAGGCCAGGCAGCGCTTCGCCGTGGCGATCAAGGACGTGGGGGCCGACGAGATCGCCGCGATGGATCAGCAGCTGATCCGCGAGGCGATGCCCGTCGAGGAGGTGCAGCGGCTGTGCGACGTGCACGTGGGCGCGTTCCAGAAGCTGCTCGACCAGCACACGGACATCTCCCCGCCCGCAGGTCACCCGGCGCACACAACCATGGCGGAGAACCGCGTCATCGAAGGGTTGCTCGACCGACTCGCCCAAGGTGATGTGGGCCGTCCACGACGAGATCCGCGCCACGCTCAAGGCCGCCCGAGCGGCCATCGCCGCAGAGGACTGGGAGGCGCTGGACACCCTCGCCCCCGAGCTGGCGCGTTCTGCCGCGGAGATGATCTACAAGGAGGAGAAGATCCTCCTGCCGATGTGCATGGACACCTTCGACGAGGACGAGTGGCGCCACATCCGGCGCGGCGAGGACGAGCTGGGCTACGCCTTCGCCGAGCCCGGCGACGAGTGGCCCGGTGACGCGGCCGGCGAGACCGCCGCCCCTTCCGCCAAGGCCGTCTCGGGCGGTTCGGCCGATCTGCTCCCGATGCAGACCGGCGAGCTGACCCTCGACCAGATCAACCTGATGCTGATCCACCTCCCGATCGACATCTCGTTCGTCGACGAGAACGACGTGGTCCGCTACTACTCGGAGGGCGAGCGCCACTTCCCCCGCAGCCCGGCGGTCATCGGCCGCAAGGTCCAGAACTGCCACCCGCCCGAGAGCGTCCACATGGTCCAGCAGATCCTCGACGCGTTCCGTGCCGGTGAGCAGGACACCGCCGAGTTCTGGATCCAGCTCCACGGCAAGTTCCTGCACATCCGCTACTTCGCGTTGCGCGACGCCGACGGCACCTACCGGGGCTGCCTCGAGGCCGGTCAGGACGTGACCGAGATCCGGATGCTGGAAGGGGAACGGCGCTTGCTCGAGTGGGGTTCTCGAATCTCGACCTGGTCCCCGATCAGGACTGCATCATGATGGGCGTGCCTGGCGCCAGCGCCTCGACGACCACCTCGACACCAAGCCGGCGTCAGGCACCTCCTCGCCGATGGAGCCGACGCATGCCGGTTGTCCCCCCACGCTGAAGTGGTTTGCTACTTCCGGCCTCAGTCCTTAGTTGAACTCCAGTGGGCTTCGATCCCGTTTCCTCACACTGGAGATCTCACCATGCGACCAAGCGTCCACGAGGCTCAGAAGCCTCTGAAGGCAAGCTACAAGAAGGAGCCTGGGCTGGCCATGGTGATCGACCATGCCAGGACATCGGGCGATCTGGTCTCGGATCCCTTCCACTCCCACGTTGAACCGATGGATGGCTGTGGTGTCTCCGTGCCGGTCGGCGTCCATGCTGCGGTCGGTGGGCCACACGATGCCCCGACACCGGGGGACTTGCTCTGCGCCGCGCTGGCGGCCTGTCAGGATTCGACGATCAGGATGGTCGCCAACCTCCTCGACATCGAACTCCTCGAGCTGGAAGTACGCGTGACCGCGACCGCGGATGTCCGGGGAACGTTGGCGATGGACCGTGCCGTGCCCGTCGGCTTCCAGACCATCAAGTGTGACGTGAAGATGAAGGTGGGAGAGGGCACGCCGGCCCGCCAGGTGAAGCGGCTCGAGGTGGCCGCGAAGCAGTGCTGTGTGGTGCAGCAGACCCTGAATTCACCCCCTCCCATCGAGACCACGTTCGTGTCCTAGTCGATTCGCCGATGGCCAGCCAATCCGTCACGAGAGGTCACGTGCACCAACGAGGCTTGCGGCCCGGCGCGAGCTTGCCCAGCTCGGCCTTCATCACCTCCATCGCTCGTTCGTTCATCTCGTATTCTGCGACCAGGTAGTCGTCCCACCGTTCAGCGGTCATGACGGGTCCTCCCCGGGTTGTGGATCACCCTGTTTCCCGAGCTGCAGCTCCAGTGCCGCGATCTGGCCCTGCCGGGCCAGGTCGGCCGACTCCCCGAGGATGCGCGCGGTCTCCTGCGGGGCGTGGAAGCCCATGGAGTTCTCGGCGGCGACGAAGTCGAGCCGCCACTGCGCCTGGCGTTGGTACTCCAGGATCGGGGCGAGCTCCTCCTCGGGCACGCCGGCGTCGCGCGCCACGATGATCGCGTCGATCAGGTCCACGGTCGCCGTGCCCGCGTTCTGCAGCAGCTCGTAGTTGGTCTGCTGGATGTCGTCGACCCGCGCCAGGATCTCGTCCTCGGAGAACTCGTGGCAGGTCTGGCACGACCGGTTGACGTCGAGCAGCGGGCTGCGCACCCAGTGGTCCGAGACCTTGGTCGCGCCGTCGCGCATGCACGGCATGTGGCAGTCGGCGCAGGCGACGCCGCTGCGCGCGTGGATGCCCTGGCTCCACAGCTCGAACTCCGGATGCTGGGCCTTGAGGATCGGCGCGCCGGTCTCCTTGTGCTCGTAGTCGGAGAACCGCTCGCCCCCCTCGAGCTCGGTCTCGTTCCAGAAGGTCTCGGTCTGCTCGACGGTCAACCCGTTGCCCCACGGGAAGGTGAGCTCGAACCCGCTGGAGCAGGGGCTTGGTCTGCCGCTCGGTCTGCTCCTGGTCCTGCAACATGTACGCGTGACCCCGGCGGTCGCGGTAGTCGATGGAGAACGCGTAGCCCCGGATCATCCGCTCGAGCCACGGGTCGCGTTCGATCTTCTGCTCGGGCAACGCCTCGCTGCCGCCGTGGCCGCCGAACGTCGTGCTCGTGTGCTGCGCGGTGAGCAGGTAGCTGTCGTACTGCTTGGGCCAGTTCGTGCCCCAGATCGCCGGGTCGGTCGTGTCCTCGTCCACCTCGACCAGCCGCACGAACGGCGTCCGCGCCTCGGCCTTGCGCTCGCCGACGTTGATCAGCAGCGCCGTGACGCCCGCCGTGGCGGCGGCCACGACCACCATGATGAGCACGTAGGGCCAGACCCGTCGGGTCATACCGCGGGGTTCATTCATCTCGGTTCGTCTCCCGGGTCTCGTGGGGCTTCATGGGTCCGCCGATGCCCACCGACTCGCCGTGGCCCACGTCCGCGTGACAGCGGACGCAGCGAGGCGCCCCCTCGACGGAGACGATGGACTGGTCGTGGACCAGCTCGGCGTGACAGGCCAGGCAGTTGTGTTGCAGGAGATCGGCGTTGCCCGGCGTGTTGAGGATCGGCTCTTGGAAGTCCTGCGTGGTGAACGCCACCGAGTGGTGCCAGCCGTTCTCCGCCTTGGCGATGTACTAGTGGACGAACTCGTGGGGCAGGTGGCAGTCGACACAGGTCGCGGCCGTGTGGTGGCTCGCCTTCTGCCACGAGTCGTACTGCGGGTTCATGATGTGGCAGTTGGCGCAGGCCTCGGGGTCCTTGCTCAGGTAGGACAGTCCCTCGGCGTACCGCACGGTCGCCCCGCCGAGGCCGATCAGCACGCCGACCATGGCACACGTCAGCGCGGGTAGAAGGCTGAGCTTCATATCTCCACCTCCCCCGTCAAGGGGTGGGGGTATGGGGATTCAGAATTCGTT
>CAZOYV010000393.1:0-6474 GCA_964584075.1 uncultured Rickettsiales bacterium
TACGTCAAACCCGGCGCGATTTTACCAGCGCCCCCTTTCGGCCGATGCGCCCCGGTCATCACCAGCCGCGAACGGGCCAGCGCGCAGGCGTAGTCGTTGATGTCGATGCCGACGACGCGCTCCAGGCAGTGCTCGACCACCTTCATCCGGTCCCAGCCGGCGTGCTGCCCGGCCGTGGCCGCCACCAGCCGCTTCAGGCCGTCGATCAGGAAGTGTCCCGAGCCACAGGAGGGATCCAGCAGGCGCACCTGGTCCGCGCCGAAGGTCTCGATGGCCGGGGTCAGCGTCCGGTCGAGGATGAACTCGCGGACGAAGTCGGGCGTCTGGCACAGGGCGAAGCGGTCCTTCACCACCGGGTCGAGCTCCTGGTACAGGTCGCCCATCAGCTCGCCCTCGAAGCGCTCCTCGGCGAAGCTCCAGCGGGCGCCGGTGTCCGGATCGCGGTGCCGCCACAGGTCCAGCAGCTCGCGCGAGAGCGCGTCGGCCGGTCGGGCGACTTCCGCGGGCTGCGGACCGAACAGCTCGGGCAGCCCGCCGGCAGAGCTGGCCAGATCCCGGTAGATCCAGCGCAGGAACGCAGTCTCGCCCAGGTTGGGCGCGAGGTGTTCGAATAGCTGCTGGGATTCCCGATCGAGGATCCGCCCCGGGGACAGCAACCCGCGATCCTCCAACACGCGCACGTAGACGGACTTGAGGACCCACAGCACGGCCGCGCGCCGTGCCAGCAGGTCGGTCCAGAGCTCGAAGTCCTCGCCGACCTGCTCCTCGGCGTGCAGCCTGCGAGCGCGCGGCTGCACCTGTTCACCGTCGGCACCCTTGCCCAGCATCCGGGCGCGCAGGTCGGCCGCGACCTTGGCGACGTGATCGCGGAGCGCGGCGGTCAGGCGAGCTCGTTCAGCGGGCTTCATCGCCGCTCCGATCTGCTGCCGGTAGGTCAGCCGGTAGGGGTCTGGAGAGGGCCAGGGTCGCGCCCTCGAGGTGCCACAGCGCAGGCCCCTCGTTGAACCGCGGCTGCCGGTTGTGGATCACCCCCGGGACCACGAGGACCCAGAAGCCGCGGCTGCCGGACAGGGTCTCGTCGTACAGCCGGCGGGGCAGGTCGAGGGCCTCGCACAGACCGAGCAGGGCCGTGTCGCCGAGCACCACGATGTTGCCCGGGTTCCCCTGCTCGTGGAGCAGGCCGAACAGCGTGTCCTCGGCCGCCTCGGTGAGTGCGTCGCGCTGGGCGACGAAGCGCTCCGCGCGCTCCAGCGACGCCATCTGCGTGCCGTGCTCGGTGAAGAACCGGTCCTCGAACGAGACCCAGGTGGCGTCGAGCGCCCTGGCCACGGAGCGGCCGATCTCCGCGTGCTTCTCGGGGGGGGTGACCAGCATCCGGAAGCCCCGGGACCCGGCGGCATGGGCGAGCATGTCGCGCACCATCTCCTCGGGGCTGCGGTCGTGACCCAGGCCCGAGGGCAGCGTGTCCGCCTGCATGGCGGGAGGGGCCAGGACGGAGCCCGTCCGCCCCGGGTAGACGGTCTCCCCCTGAACGCGACAGTCCTGCTCGCGCAGGATCTCCATCAGGTGGTCGGTGTCCGGATACGGAGTCCCGTCGCCGAACGTGCGCAGCACGCGCCGGCGCAGCTCGTCCAGGGGGATGGGATCGCGCGTCTGGCCGAGGACGAAGGCGATGCTCTGGGGCGCGTCCACGGGGCCGATGAAGAGGTGGCCGGAGTCGGTGGTCTCCACGTCCCCGCAGAGCCGGACGCCGAGGGACAGCGGATCGCCGTCGTAGTGCGGCAGCAATGTAGTGAGGGCGCGCCGCGCCGTCTCGGGCTCGATGGGGGGCCACTGGCTGGCCTGCCGGACGACATCGGCAGTGAACGAACGCAGCGTCTCCCGGTCGAACGATGCGCGGGCCACCAGCGGGTGCTCGACGCCATCGACCTCCACGAGGTGCACGCGGCCCGCACCCAGCCGGACGAGCAGCCGGACGATCCCGGCGCCCGTGACCATGCCCGCGGGCCACTCCTCCTCGAAGCGCAGGCCGACCTCGTCGAGTCGGACGATGCCGCCGAGCCCCTCGATGAGGCTGTCCAGCGCGGTCATCGGCTCGGACAGGGCGGCCGCGTCCAGGCGCTCCAGCGCCGTCGAGCAGTCGATGCTGACCTGGGACTGGGAGCTGCCCAGGTCGCGCGCGATCTCGCCCTGGATCTCGGGCTCGTCGTTGATGCCGACGTAGCGCTCCAGGGCGACGCGCTGGCGATCGGACAGCGGCCGCGCGGCGAGCTCCCAGATGCGGTCCAGGGTGTACCCGGTCTCGCCCTCGGGGCTATGCGCCCGGAAGCGGTGGAGGGCCTCGACGACCTCGGCCATCTTCTTGCGGGCGATGCCCGGGACCTGCAGTAGCTCGGTCCGCGTCAGGCTCGCCACCGCGCCGATCGTCGGCAGCCCGTGCTCGCCCAGGGCCGTCAGCAGGCCGCTGGCCAGGGGCAGGCGCTCGATGGGCTCGGGGGAGCTGGCCAGCTCGGGGACCAGGATCGGTTCGACGGGCGCCGTGGGTGCTCCGGTGGGTTGCAGGCCCCGGGAACGCAACGCGCCCTGGAACGCGATGATGTCCGACGCCGTCTTGGTTCCGATGGCGTGGATGGTCCGGATCTGATCAGCCGTCAGCCCCAGCAGCTCGCCGACGGTCTGGACCTGGCACCGCGCGAGGGCGTTGACCGCGCGCTGGGGCAGGCCGGACAGGCGAAGCGGGGTGGTGACGTCGACCGTGCTGGACGAGGGTTCCGCATCCTCGACCTGGACCTCCTCGCCCAGGGCCAGCAGCAGCGCATCGCGCATGGCGCGGGCGGAGGGGAAGCGGCGCTGGGGTTCCGGATCCAGGGCCTTGCGGAAGAACGCCGCCAGGCCGGGAGGATCGATGTCGTCCTCGCGGACTGTCGGAACCTGCCCCGGCTCCGGAACCCGCCCGTCGAAGGCGTGGCGGCCGGCGTACAGCTCGAACAGGCAGAGCGCGGCGGCGAAGCGGTCGGTGCCGTGGGACCAGCGCGCGCTGGCGGGATCCCGGTACAGCGCGGTGCCTCCGTAGGGTGCGTCCGGCGGGATGGTCGCGAGGCTGAAGTCGATGATCGTCAGCGTGCCGTCGGCCACCAGCAGGTTGTCGGGCTTGAGGTCCTTGTGGGTGACGGCTTTCTGTTCGAGGTAGTCCATCCCGGCGAGCAGGTCCTCGGCGAGCCGCCGCTGGACCTCGGGGCCGGGCTCCGGGTGGTTCGCCAGCCACTGGCGCAGCGTCTCGCCCCCGACCCGCTCCATCACCAGGGTCAGGCGCCCCTCGACCATCTTGGTCAGGTCGATCACGCGGACCACATTGGGATGATCGAGCGAGGAGAGCACGTCGTACTCGCCCCTCAGCGCGTCCTCGGCGGCATCCTCGGTGTGGGCGATCTTGAGCGCGCGCGTGCGGCCGCTGACCAGGTGGCGCGCGGCGTAGACCACCGCCATCCCGCCCTGGCCGAGCCGGGAGATGATCTCGTAGTCCGGGCCAATCCGCGTGCCCGCGGCGAGGTTGTCTGCGTCCAGCGGCACTCTGGGCTCGAGGGAGATGCCCGGTAGCGTCCGGGTGCCGGGTTCGCGCCCCATTCGAACGGCCTCGATCGCGTCGTCCAGGGTCGGGAACCGATCGGGTGCGCGAAGCTCGACCATGCGCGTGACCGCCTCGTCGAGGCTCAGCGGGATGCGCTGGGCCACGTCGCGGACGCGGGTCATCAGGCGCCGCGCTGCCATCAGCTGGCGCGTGCTCTCGAACAGGGGCTTGCCGGTGAGCAGCAGCCCGAGGATCGCGCCCAGGCTGAACTGATCCGACGCCGGCTCGGCGCTGCTGAACGCGGTCACCACCTCCGGCGCGGCGAGGACCAGCCGCTCGTCGGCCAGGGTCGTCAGCGAGATCGTGGTCTCGACCGAGAGCTGCTTGGCCAGGTCGAAGCCCGTGACCCGGATGGCCTCCGGGGCCTCGCGGTCGTCGACGAGGATCACCTCGGGGCGCAGCAGGCGATGCACGACCCCCTGGCGATGAGCCTCGTCCAGCGTCCTGGCGAGGAGGATCCATAGATCCGTACGCGCGCGGAGATCGGCCTTGGTCTTGCGGGTCGAGGAAGGGCCGTACTTCTCGAGCCAGGTCGTCAGCGTGATGCCGGGGAAGTGCTCCAGCGGCAGCACGATACCGGCCTCGTCGTCGAACGGCGGATCGGCGCTGAGGATCCCCGCGCAGTTCCCGAGTCGCCCGAGGACCTGTGCCTCCCAGCGGGCGCGTTCGACCACCCGTCGCCGCTGGGCATCGCTGGCGAGCGGCGGGATGGAGTAGATGCGCAGCACGCGCTCGACCCCGGAGATCCGGTGCCGTCCCAGCAGCTCCCGGTACCTCTCGTGGTGCTGCAGGACCTCGACGATGTCGAACTCGCGTACCTCCCGCTTGGGGGCGGGTCCCTTGCTCGCGCCGGTGAGCAGGCGCAGGAGGTCGCCCTCTGCGGCGTCCGAGGGGACGAGCGACTGACGACGGCTGAGCCGCTGGACGAGATCCTCGTCCTTCAGCGCCGCGAGGATGCGCTTGCGCGTGTGGACCCGGTCACGGGAAGCGGGGCCGGCGACCCCGACGTCCGTCGTCGCCGAGAGGAACACGAGCCCCTGCACCCAGACCTGGCCGGCGCGGTAGTTCTCGCGCCGCAGCTGGTTGTGGAGCACCTGCGCGCTGAGGCGGTTCTTCTTCAGCGGGCTCGGGATCGGATGCGGGATGTACCAGTCGTGATCGGTCCCGTCGATGCGCCCGCGGTAGGACTTGATCTCGACCACGAAGATCGCGTGGGGCGCGACGACCACGGCGTCCAGCTCGTAGACCACGCCGGTGCGTTCGACGATCCAGGGGTTGCCGTAGACCGTGTAGTCCTGCGGCAGGCCGTCGACCAGGAAGCGCAGCGCCTGGCGCTCGGCGGCGTGGGCGGGCTCTCCGATGGGGATGAACTTCGCCGCCATGGTCACACCAGCAGGATCCTGGCGTCGGGGAACCACAGCGCGAGCTGGTCCTCGACCCGGAAGAGGCCGCCCTTGTCGGGGTGCAGGCCGACGACGAAGTCGAAGCGTCGCTGGCGCAGCTCGTGGCCTGGATCTCGCAGTTCCGCGACGTCGCAGCCGACGACGAAGCTCGTCTCCGGAGCGCCGAGGTCCAGCGCGACGATGCCGGCGAGCGTCAGCTCCTGCCAGGAGCTGCAGGCCACCGAGAAGTTGTCTCGAAGCGTCAGGTCGGACTGGCTGGACGCCAGGTGGTGGGCGAGCTGGCCGCCCGTGCCCGGCAGCTCGAGCACCTTCTGGTGCGGCTTGACCACGTGCAGGTCGGAGCGCGCCAGACGCGTGGAGATCCCCAGCAGGCGGGCCTGCGCAGCGATGTACTCCGCCGAGTCGGCCTGGAGATCCAGGTGCTGGAGGCCGTCGAGCCACGCCTGTGCCGCAGCGGACGGGATCCGCTCGATGCGGAGCGACGGATCCAGCGTGGTCGGGTCGAACGGCATGTGGTGGAGGACTGCCGCATCCTCGAACAGCAGCGCCAGCAGATCCGTCGCCGTCATCCGCCCGCGGAACCGGCTCCACGTGGCCATCCGCGGCTCGGTCAGCCGCTGCGGACGCCTACCGGCCGCTTCGTCTCGCGCCAGCGCGCTCACCAGCGCCGCCGCCCAGGTGCCAGTCGGCCGGAGCGCCGCACCGATCCCGGTCGCTTCAAGCGTCGCTGCCATCTCGCCCCTCCCGAGAGTCGTTCCTCATCGGTCCCCCCCGCCGTTGCCAGCGCGAGAGCCGCTGCTGGTCTGCGATGCGATCCAGTCGTCGATGTCCAGTCGCCGGAACCGCCACTGCCCCCGCACCTTGAAGCACGGGATCTCGCCGCGCTGAGCCATCGTATAGACGGTCTTCTCCGCGACCTTGAGCAGGGCGGCCACCTCTCGCACGGTCAGGATCTCGTCAGTCATGGATCTGCTGGCCCCGAGGGAAATGGTTGGCAAACGTTACCAATGGAATACAGCGTACAACTGTGCTTGCCATGGCGACAAGGCGCGAGGCGAACACGCTTGCGGTAGCCGGGGATGCCGCTCGCGGACGTGTCATGTCGCTACGAGCAACCTGGCTGGACTCCAGAGCTCTTCGGCAATGCGGCGGTAGAGATCCTGACGGTCGTCGAGCGCTGCCTTGTCGAAGGTGTCGATGCTCCGGAACGGTATGCCCGAGCGCTTGGCGTAGGTGACGAACCCGGGGTTGTGGTCGTAGGCGCTGGGGTGAAGGGACCAGGCCAGGATGTTCTGGCTGGCGTAGTGCTTGACCTTGTCCACGTAGGAAAGGTCGCCGTAGCTCGCGTTGAAGGCCTTGGGCAGCAAGAGCAGCCCACCGATCCGGTTTCGGGCGCATCGGCCGAAAGGGGGCGCTGGTAAAATCGCGCCGGGTTTGACGTAA
>CAZOYV010000394.1:0-6465 GCA_964584075.1 uncultured Rickettsiales bacterium
GGTTTGTGCCGCGAGAAATCGGCGATGTGAGCCTATGACTGCGGAAGCCGGGTTAGTCTGACAACGGATTTTCGGTTGTCGAATGATCAACCGTTGACGAACTGACAACGAGGTTCCGATGCTGGACGCCCTGCTCGAGATCGCCCTGGACCTCACCGCCAGCCTGTCGACCGAGGCGCGCTACCAGCGGCTGATCGCGGCGGTGCGCAAGGTCGTCCCCTGCGACGCGGCCGCGCTGCTACGGCTGCAGGAGGGCCACCTGGTCCCCGTGGTCGCCGAGGGGCTGGTCCCCGACGCCCTGGGACGACGGTTCGCCCCCGCGGCTCATCCGCGGCTCCAGGCGATCCTCGGCGCGCCGGAGCCGGTCCGGTTCCCGGCCGACGATCCGCGGCCCGATCCCTACGACGACCTGATCCAGGACGTCACCGCCGAGGAGCTCCACGTCCACTCCTGCATGGGGTGTTCCCTGCGCGTCGGCGAGGATCTCGTCGGGGCGCTGACGGTCGACTCGCTGCGCCCCGGGGCGTTCGACGCCGTGGACGACCGGGTGGTGGCGACCCTCGCCGCGCTGGCCGCCGCCACGATGCGGACCGCGGCGCTGATCGAGGCCCTCGAGGAGCAGGCCAACCGCCGCGGCGTCGTGGCCCAGCAGCTCGTGGCAGAGGCCCTGGCCCGCGGTGGTGGGGAGATCATCGGCCAAAGCGAACCCGTCGTAGCCCTCAAGCAGGAGATCGAGGCGGTCGCGGGCTCGGACCTGACCGTGCTGATCACCGGCGAGACGGGCACCGGCAAGGAGCTGGTGACCCGCACGATCCACGCCCACTCCTCGCGCGCCGACCAGCCGCTGGTCTACGTCAACTGCGCCGCGCTGCCCGAGACCATCGCCGAGAGCGAGCTGTTCGGGCACCGCAAGGGGGCCTTCACCGGGGCCTCCGCCGACCGCGCCGGCAAGTTCGAGCTGGCCGACGGCGGGACGCTGTTCCTCGACGAGGTCGGGGAGCTGCCGCTGTCGATCCAGCCCAAGCTGCTCCGGGCGCTGCAGTTCGGGGAGGTCCAGCGGGTGGGAGACGACCGCGAGCACCGCGTCGACGTGCGCGTGCTCGCGGCCACCAACCGCGACCTGCAGGCGGGCGTCAAGGCCGGGGAGTTCCGGGCCGACCTGTACCACCGGCTCAGCGTGTACCTGATCGACGTGCCCCCGCTCCGAGAACGCGCCGGGGACATCCCGCTGCTCGCCGGCTACTTCCTGGACCGCGCGCAGATCCAGCTCGGGCTGCCCCAGGTCCGCCTCGGCGCCGCGGCCCGCAAGGCCCTGGAGCACGCGGCCTGGCCGGGCAACGTCCGCGAGCTCGAGCACGTGCTGCTGCGGGCGACGATCCGCGCCTCGCGCGGCGACCGGGACCACGCCGTGACCCTCGAGCCGCACCACCTGGGCCTGGAGCCGATGGCGCCGGCGACAGGGACATCAGCCAGCACGGCCGCCGCAGCCCTACCCGAACCTGGCGGGCTGTCGCTCACCGACGCCACCGACGAGTTCCAGCGGAGGCTGATCGCGCGGGAGGTCGAACGCGTCGACGGCAACTGGGCGGCGGCGGCGCGCCAGCTGCACCTCGACCGGAGCAACCTCCATCGCATCGCCAAGCGCCTGGGGATGAAGTAACCGCCGATCCGACTCTCGTCTTGCTTGATCTCGGACCTGGAACAGGAGGCGTCGGGTTCGACGGCTCGACGAAGATGTCGCCTGCGGGGATGATCTCCCATCCACACAGCTACTCGGCGCAGGAAGATCTCACCCGCTCCACACCGCGGACGAGCGTCTCGATGTCCTCGTCGAACTCGTCCATGAACCGCAGCACGATCACATCGCTTCGCAGCAGGAGGACGTGGTTCGCGCCGTGCCCTTGCATGTAGGAGACCTCCGAGTGACACGTACCGGTGCGAACGGACGTGCTCCAGAACGAGTGTCGATACCGGTGCTGCCCGTCGATCTCGTACCCCTGCCACCCGGTGCGCCCCAGCGCCTCTCGAATCTTGCCTCGGTGGAGCAGCTGCTGGCCCCCGTGCTCTCCCTCGTTCGCGATGAGCAGGGCGATCTTGGCGGCCTCGTCGAGGGTGGGGCGCGCGCCGAAGCCCAGCAGGGGAATCCTCTCGGCGGCGTCCTCGTCGCGCGTCAGCAACAGGTCGAGGTCTCCGGCGCCGATGGGCACCAGCACGTCCTGCCGCACCAGGTCCCAGTAGCGGACGCCTGGCCCCTCACGCTCCTCCACGTAGTGCTGGAGCGCATAGGAGAGCACGAAGGTGTTCGTCGTGGCGTAGTGGAACGCCTGCCCGGGCGCCTCTGGCGCGTCGCCGAGCTCCGCGATGTTCGCGATGGCCTCCTCCTTGGTGTCCGCCAGGACGAGCGGCTCGTAGAGCAGGTCGGCGGCCTCACCTCCGCGCGTGCCCGTCGCCATGTTCAGGGCGTGGGAGAACGTCACGCCTTGCCACTCGGGGCGTCCAGCAAGGGCCGGGACGTGATCGGCGATGCGGGCCTCGAAGACCTCCTCGCCGTACCGCTCTGCGAGGTAGAACATCGACAGCGCGCCCGCCAGGCTCTTCGTGACGGAGTAGACCCCGTGCCGCATCTCGCTCGGGTACGGGTAGGGGCCGTGGCGCGTCTGCGGGGGATGCACGAAGAGCGTCCCGTCCGCGTAGACCGCACCCACACTCGTCGACGCACAGGTCAACAGGGACTTCTCGAGGTAGTCCGCGATCTCGCCATCGTCGTCCCACTCGCTCAGCGGAAGTGTGGGGAGCCGGTCCGCCAGGGAGGTGGCGTGCGCCTCGATGACCTCCGCGGCGTCGGGAAACGCTCCAGGGGTGTAGGCAGCCGGTACGAGGGCCCGGATGTTCCCCAGCTGCTCGTCGTCGGCGTCCGCGGTCTCCTGGCTACACTGGACGTACGCGGGGCTCATCACCTCGCCTTGGTAGACGAACGTCGCGACGCAGTTCCGCACCTGGTTGAAGTACCGGTCCACGAGGCTGAGCGGGAACGACGCGCGGCTCCAGTCCCCGTCCCCCGGCTCGCGCCAGGTGGCCCCGGTCCCCACCATCACGTCCCAGAGGCTGTCGCTGTCCCCGCCCGTGGCGATCAGGCCCCGCTCCCTCGGGATCAGCTGCCCGTCACGGGACAGGAAGTCGAGGGTGACCGACGGGAAGCGCGCCTCACCCGCGTAGAGTGCCCGCGTCTCGGGGAAGTCCAGCTCAAGGTCCACCGCGTTCAGCGCCACCGAACCCTCGATGGCATCGGCGCCGCCGTCCGCCCAGTCGGGTCTCGCCAGGTAGCTCAGGTCGAGCAGCGGGGGCGTCTCCTCTTCGAGCAGGTCCTCGACCGTCAGCCCGGTTCGCGGCTCGGACATCGGGGTCCCGCCACAGGGTGCCGGTCCCGAGGACTTGCAGCCGACCCCGGCGAGTGACAGGGAGACGGCGACGGTCAGGATTCTCCTCATCTCCGTCACCTCTAGGTCCGGGCCCCGGTCGAAGGGCTGGAGCTCTCGGACGAGCGCGGGGGTCGACCGCCGCGGACGATCATCCACACCAGGATGGCCAGCTCGCCGATGGTGTTGGGCAGCGGCACGATGGCCTTGATCAGCGCCACGGGCTCGGGGAGGAGCAGCGTCGCCGAGGCGTCGACGACGTAGCCGCCGAAGGCGATCACGAGGAGCACGCCGAAGACCCTGGGGACGAAGCCCGAGGTGTAGGCGAGCACGCCGTTGAGGAGCAGGTGAACGCTGAAGCACAGCAGCCCCACGTTGAAGGCGATGTAGTGGAACTTCAGCAGCAGGCCCACCGCCGCGGGGACCAGCTCGGGCGGAACGCCGAGTCCTCCCGTGGCCACCTCCGATGCGAGGACGAGGCCGACGAGGCCGACCCCGAAGACCGCGTCGTGGATCAGCATCCACCACGCCGCCAGCAGGGCGACCGGACGGTTCACGGCCTGGAAGAAGACGTAGAGCGCCCAGGCCCTCACCACGTCGCCGACGATGGCCAGCACCCAGAACAGGATGCCCAGCCGGAAGGCCCCCGCAGAGGAGGCGATGCGCTCTGCCGCTGCCGCGGGATCTTCGGTGAGTCCGAGGTCCGGGGGGACGCCGCAGGCCACGGCCCCGATGACCCCGATGAGGGTCAGGACCACGCTGACGAAGGCGACGATCGCCGCGTGTCGCTGGGTGACGGTGAAGGCGTTCATGGCGAGTCTCCAGGGGTCCGGGTGTCCCGAGTGCCGACGAAGGTCATCGTGGGACCACGCCACGCACGGCCCGAAACCGGCGACGCACCTCAGGTACGCCTCGGCCACTCACTTGTCTTAACTACACATGATAGTTATGGCTAACAAGCCGGGCCGAGACCTGAAGGAGGAGGTGCCGAGTGCGCGCTGCCGTTCGACGGATGCACCCGCCCTCCGACGAACCCGCCGATCTCGGGGTCGAGACGACGACGCCGAGGCGAGCCGCGCGGCTCGCGGGCGTCAGCTACGTGTTCATCTTCCTCTGTGGGATCTTCGCCAACTTCATCGTGCTCGAGGGCATGTGGGTGGTGGGCGACGCCGCCGCGACGGCGAGCAACATCGCGGCCAACGAGCTGCTGTTCCGCGTGGGCATCGTCAGCTTCGCCGTGATGGTCGTGTTCGACGTGGTCGTCGCCTGGGCGCTGTACCTGCTGCTCGAGCCCGTCGACGCGAACCTGTCGCGGTTCGCGGCCTGGTTGAGGCTGGTCAATGGCGCGATCTTCGCCGTCGCCCTGTTCCACCTGCCGCTCGCCCTGCAGCTGCTCGACGGCGTCGCGACCGGGATGGCCACCGACCCCGCGGGGGCTCACGCCCAGGTGATGGTGCAGCTCGCTGCGTTCGACCAGACGTGGCTGATCGGCCTGCTGTTCTTCGGCCTGCACCTGCTCATACTGGGCTTGCTCACGCTGCGGTCGGGCTTCGTCCCGAAGTTCATCGGCGTGCTGCTGATGGTCGCCGGGGTGGGATACCTTGCCGACACGGCCGCCCATGTCCTCGTCGCCAGCTACGCGGACTTCGAGGCCATCTCCACGATGGTCGTCATCCTGCCGGGCGTCGTCGGGGAGCTCTCGTTCACCATCTGGTTGCTGATCCGAGGGTTCCGGTCGCCACGGGAGACGCCCGCCACCTGAGCGGGGGAAGGAGCACACCATGAGAGCCATCGTCCAGGACGTGTACGGCACGGCCGACGTCCTGCAATTCAAGGAGATCGAGACCCCCGAGATCGGGGAGGACGACGTGCTCGTGCGCGTGGCCGCCGCCGGGGTCCACCGGGGAATCTGGCACACGATGACCGGGCTGCCGTACCTGATGCGGGTCATGGGGTTCGGGCTCCGGGCGCCCAAGGCCCGGGTCCGCGGCGACGAGCTCGCGGGCCAGGTCGAGGCGGTCGGCGCCAACGTGACCCGGTTCCAGGTCGGCGACGAGGTCTTCGGCACCAGCGACGGCGCCTACGCCGAGCTCGCCAGGGCCCACCAGGACTCGCTGGCCCACAAGCCCAGGAACCTGTCCTTCGAGCAGGCGTCCCTGCTCCCCGTCTCCGCGTCGGCAGCCCTGCGTGCCCTGCGGGACGCCGGTGGCGTCGCCGAGGGCCAGTCGGTGCTGATCGTCGGCGCCTCCGGCGGCGTGGGCACCTTCGCCGTGCAGATCGCCAAGGCGTTCGGCGCCGAGGTGACCGGCGTGTGCAGCACCAGGAACCTGGACCTCGTCCGCTCCCTCGGCGCCGACCACGTGATCGACTACACCCGCGACGAGTTCACCGAGCTCGACCGGCGCTACGACCTGATGGTCGATCTCGCGGGCAACCGGCCGCTATCGGCGCTGCGCCGGGCGCTGACCCCCGACGGGACCCTGGTGATCGTGGGCGGCGAGGGTGGCGGTCGCTGGTTCGGCGGCGTCGACCGCCAGCTCCGCGCCATGCTGACGTCGCCGTTCGTGAGCCAGAACCTGCGCTCGGTGTTCGTCGCGACGACCGCCGAGGACCTGCGCCAGCTCCGCGACCTCGCCGAGGGCGACCAGCTCGAGCCGGTGGTGGACCAGACGTTCACGCTGGCCCGGGCCGCGGACGCCATCCGCTACCTCACCGACGGGCACCCGCACGGCAAGGTGGCGGTCGCGGTGTGATGCCCGCCAGCGATGTCCAGGGGCGGGGAGGTCGCCACGCGCGCCGTCATGGTTGCCTCCCGCGCGGCGGAGTCCGTCGAGGCCGTTTCGGTCGATGACCACGGCGATGTCGTCCTCGTCCAGGTCGAAGGTGGCCGGTGCGTCCGCCGCGTTCGGGCCAGACGCAGAGAACGCGTCTCGATCGATCTCGGTAGGGTGGCGCTGGTCGGACCGGGTGGCTCAGCCGGACAGCTTGCGGGCCAAGGGGTATGCCCTTGACTCCAGTGACCACTACCCCTTGTGGTCCTCGCGCCTTC
>CAZOYV010000395.1:0-6359 GCA_964584075.1 uncultured Rickettsiales bacterium
GCCCACAGCTTAGTAGGCAACTTTTTAAAGTTTCGGCAAGCCGGAACTTATGAAAGCTTGAAGCATGCCCCTGTTGCTGCTCCTGCGGCGGCGGGCGCTCAGGTAGATCCCCCCCGCCGCGACCAGCGGCAGCCCCGGAGGCGCGGTATCCGCGACGCGGCACTGGCAGCCGTCCGGCGGGCCCGCGTCGTCGTCGTCCCCCGCCGACGGCAGCGCGACGACCTCGAGGCCGAACGCCCGCGCCGGGTACCCCGTCTCGTCCAGCGCCTCGCCGTCGTGGGGCGCGAGCAGGTCGTCGGCGGCGGCGGAGTGGGCCACGGCCCGCAGCGTCGCCTCCCCGCCGGCGACCTGCAGGGCCTCGAGCTGCAGCGTCAGGGGCTCCGCCGTGGCGGCGGGCAGCGGGCCCTCGATCACGGCGCCGGCGCGGGTCGCGACGTGCGCGGCGCCGTCGGGCAGCGCCAGATCGTCGCCGGCCTCGAACGGGGTGACGAGCCAGTCGCCGTCGGCCTCGATCGCCACGTGTCCGTCGTGGAACAGCAGCAGCGTGGCGTCGGCCGCGGCGGCGGCGTTCCGGAGCGGCGGGGTCCACGCCAGGGTCCCGTCGACCACCACGTCGTCGGGGGGCTGCAGCCGCGGCATCGGCGTCGCCAGCGCCCCGGCCGCCGACAGCGCCCCGCCGCTGCGCACCCGGGCCTCGAGCTCGGGGGTGTCCACCGCCGAGGCGCGCAGCATCCGCGCCAGCTCGGGGGCGGTCAGGTCGGGGTAGGTGGCGAGCATCAGCGCGGCGACCCCCGCCACCAGCGGCCCGGCGTAGCTGGTCCCGTCCGCGGTGTAGTAGTGGTCGTCGGCGTCGACGCCCAGGCTGCAGATCGAGGCGCCCGGCGCGGCCAGGTCGACGGACTCGAGCCCGTGGTGGCTCATCGGGTTGAAGCTGCCGTCGGGCAGCAGGCCGGCGACGGTCAGCACGTGGTCGTAGGGGAAGTTCCCGGGGTACTGGGGGTACAGGTCGTTGTCGGCGTCGGCGCAGTTCGGCGTCGGGCAGTTGGCCGCGACGACCACCGCCAGCACGTCGGCCTCGCCCAGCGCCTCGAACGCCTCCTCGAACGGGGGGATCGTGGAGTCGCTGGACAGCGAGTAGGCCAGCACGCGCACGCCGAGCCCGCCCTCCACGAGGTCGGCCAGCGCCGCCAGCGCGTAGTCGAAGTACAGGTAGCCGTCCTCGTCGCTGATCTTCTGCAGGAACAGCGATCCCTCGGGCACCACCCCGGTGCGCCCCACGCCGTCGTCCGCGTTGGCCGCGACGATGCCGGCCATGAACGTGCCGTGGGCCGGGACCGACGAGCTCCACTCGACCTCGGCGACGTCGTCGCCCATCGCGTAGTCGTACTGGCCCCAGACCCGCCCGGCGAGGTCCTCGTGGGTGTCGCGGAAGCCCGAGTCCATCACCGCCACGGGGGGCGCCGCGGCGCCGTACCCGCCGGCCAGCGTCCAGGCCGCGCCGGCCTCGACGAAGACCATCTCCCACGGGTCGGGGCAGTCCGCGGTGCCCGCGGGATCCGCGTACCCGCTCCGCGGTGGCGGCGCCATCGGCCGGTCGCGCACGGCGTAGCGCACCCCGGCCAGCCCGGCCACCGCGTCCACCGGCGGCTCCGCGCGGCCGGGAAAATCGGCCCAGCACACCCGCGCCGCGGCGAAGCAGTCCACGCCGGTGCCGCCCAGCGCGGCCACGTCGGCGGCCAGCCGCGCCCGCTCGCCGGGGTCGTCGACGCCGAACAGCACGGTGTCGGGCCCGGCCGCCGCCACGCCGGTGACGAGCAGCGCGCAGGCCAGCGCCGGCGCCGCGAGCCTCACGGGGTGATCTGTCGCTGCCATGCCACACCATCCACGCGGTCGATCGCGGCGTCGGGGTCGAGGAAGCTGCGCATCGTTCCCTCTCCGCCGGGGGCCGTGGCCTGCGCGGACGAACCGGAGTACAGTCCGCCCCGGGCCGCACGGGGGAGCCGATGACCGCGCACGCCACCCTGGAAGACTACCGCGAATTCGCCGGGCCCGAGGCGATCGATGCGCTGCGCGAGGCGGCGCGGCCGCTGCGCGGGGCGCGCGTCGTCCACGTCAACTCGACCCGCGAGGGGGGCGGGGTCGCCGAGATCCTGCACTGGATGGTGCCGCTGATGCGGGACCTCGGGCTCGACGCGGCGTGGGAGGTGATCGCGGGCGAGGGGCCGTTCTTCGCCTGCACCAAGGCGTTCCACAACGGCCTGCAGGGCGAGCCGGTGCCGCTGGACGACGCGATGCTGGCGGCCTACCGCGAGACCAACGCGCGCAACGCCGAGCGGCTGCGCCCGATCCTCGGGGCGGCCGAGCTGGTGGTGATCCACGACCCGCAGCCGGCGCCGCTGCTGGGGCTCTGCCCGGACCGCGCTGGACGCTGGGTGTGGCGCTGCCACATCGATCTGAGCCACCCGCAGGACCACGTCTGGGCGGCGCTGCGGCCCCACGTCGCGGGCTACGACGCCAGCGTGTGGTCGATGGAGGCGTTCCGCCAGCCGCTGCCCCACCGCCAGGTCCTGATCGCGCCGACGATCGATCCGCTGAGCGTCAAGAACCGGCCGCTGCCCGACGACGAGGTCGCCGCGGTGTACGCCCGCTTCGGGCTCGATCCCGCGCTGCCGCTGGTGACCCAGGTCTCGCGGTTCGACCGCTTCAAGGACCCGCTGGGGGTGATCGAGGCCCACCGCCACGCCCGCGAGCGGGTCCCGCACCAGCTGGTGCTGGCCGGCGGCGGGGCCAGCGACGACCCCGAGGGCGCCGAGGTGCTGGCCGAGGTGCGGGCCGCGGCCGGCGACGATCCCCACGTCCACGTGCTGCTGCTGCCCCCCGACGCGCACCGCACGATCAACGCGCTGCAGCGCGCCTCGGCGGTGGTGCTGCAGAAGTCTCTGCGCGAGGGCTTCGGCCTGACCGTCACCGAGGCGATGTGGAAGGGCGTGCCGGTGATCGGCGGCGACGTGGGCGGGATCCGGCTGCAGATCGAGGACGGCGAGACCGGGTACCTGGTCTCGACCCCGGCGCAGGCCGGCGAGCGCATCGCCGCGCTGCTGGCCGACCCCGCCGCCGCCGCGGCGATGGGCCAGCGCGCCCGCGAGAAGGTCCGCCGCGCGTTCCTGCCGACCCGCCACCTGGCGGACTACGTCGCGCTGTTCCGCGCGCTGCAGGACGGCTGACCCCGGGCCCGCTGGAGCCCTCCCCCGGTCCGTGACAACATGGACCGCCGTCGGGGAGGTACACCGTGGATCCACAGACCGCCGCGGGCGCGCCCGCGCTCGCCACCGTCGACGTGGTGATCATCGTCGGCTTCCTGGTGCTGGTGACGATCATCGGCTACGTGATGTCCAACATCGCGTCCAAGGGGCTGAACGACTACTTCCTGGGGGGCAGGCGGATCCCCTGGTACGTGCTGGGGATCTCCACCGCCACGTCCAACTTCGACATGGCCGGGACGATGATCATCGTCGCGGTGGTGTTCGCGCTGGGCTACAAGGGCTTCCTGGTCGAGATCCGCGGGGGCGTCGGGCTGTCGCTGGCGTTCCTGATGATCTTCCTGGGCAAGTGGCTGCGCCGCAGCCGGGTGATGACCTCGGCGGAGTGGATGAAGCTGCGCTTCGGGGTCGACACCCAGGGCAAGACCGCCCACGTCGTCAGCGCCGCGGCCAACATCATCCTGTCGCTGGGGATGATCATCTACTTCTCCAAGGGGGCCGGGAAGTTCCTGGTCAACTTCATCCCGATCCCCGAGCTGGCGTGCATCGCGATCATGGTCGGGATCGGGCTGTTCTACACGCTGCTGTCGGGGCTCTACGGCGTGGTGTTCACCGACGTGGTGCAGATGATCCTGCTGACGTTCACCGCGGTGTTCGTCACGATCCACGCCTTCGGGCTGGCGCCGACGGTGGCGATGCCCGAGGGGTTCTTCGCGCTGAACCTGGAGGACCCGGGGGGGCTGGGCCAGTCGCTCCTTGCGCGCGACAAGGGGACCTGGGAGCCGATCCTGGGGATGTTCGGGATCTGCGTGATGATGTGGTTCCTGCGCACCGCGCTGGAGGGGATGGGCGGCGTCGGCGGCTACACCGACCAGCGGTTCTTCGCGGCCAAGAGCGAGCGCGAGGCCAGCCTGCTGACGCTGGAGAGCATCGTGCTGTCGATGTTCCGCTGGACGATGGTCGCCGGGCTGGTGGTGATGGGCTACCACATCGTGGCCCAGGGCGGGGCGGGCGCCGCGATCATCGAGGACGACGCCGAGCAGGTGCTGCCGGTGGTGCTCGGGACGCTGCTCCCCGCCGGGATCCGCGGCCTGGTGATCGCCGGGCTGATCGCCGCGGCGATGTCGACCTTCGACTCCACGCTCAACGCCGGCGCGTCCTACCTGGTCAAGGACATCTACCAGTCCTACGTCCGCCCCGACGCCAGCGCCAAGCAGCTGATGGCGGCGTCGCGGTGGGCCACCGTGGGGCTGTGCGTCGCGGGCGTGGCGCTGGCCGCGGTGGTGCCCAACATCAACAAGATCTGGGGCCTGATCACGATGGGCCTCGGCGCCGGGCTGTTCGTCCCGCTGGTGCTGCGCTGGTACTGGCCGCGCTACAACGGCTACGGCTTCGCCGCCGGCACCGGCTGCGGGATCGTCGCGGCGCTGGTCTTCAACGCCGCGCTGGCCTGGCCGCTGTACTGGTCGTTCCCAACGGTGATCGGCGCGGCGCTGGTGGCCTCGGTGGTGGTCTCGCTGGTGACGCAGCCGGTGGCCGAGCAGACGCTGGTGCGGTTCTTCGTCCAGATCAACCCGTGGGGCGGCTGGGGCCGCTACGCCAAGGCCGCCGAGCAGCAGGGGCTGGTCGAGGAGAAGACCACGCTTCAGCGCCTGGTCGAGAACCTCAACGACCTGATCTCGCTGTGCTTCGCCGTGCCGTTCCAGCTGAGCCTGCTGCTGGCCGCGATGAGCTTCGTGTTCCACGACTGGAACAAGTTCGCGTTCTTCGCCACCATCGCGGTGCTGTGCGGCGTGGGCCTGTACTTCTTCTGGTACCGCAACCTCAAGAGCGAGGAGCAGTGCCAGGCCGAGGACGAGCGGTACGAGCAGGCGTCGTAGCCCACCGCGCCGCGCTCACGGCACCTGGACCGCATCGCGGCCGACGTACACCAGGCGCCAGCGGCCCCCGCCCGGGTCGCGCTCCACCACCAGCCGCGTGACCTCGGCGTCGGGCAGCTCGACGCGGCCGGGCACCGGGGCCAGCACCACGCGGTGCTCCCCCGGGGTGGCCACCGTGAAGCTGTGCTCGCTCAGCGGGATCGCCACCTCGCCCGCGTCGCAGCGCAGCGGCTCGAGCTTGCCCTCCACGAGGTCGCGGGCCTCGTCGGCGCCGAAGTGGGAGCCCTGGGCCTCGATCGAGGTCGCCAGCCCCGGCACGTTGGCCAGCGCGTACGCGGCGTAGCGCGGCAGGTCGACCGCGGCCAGGGCGGCCTCCGGATCGCCCGCCTGTGCGGACAGCAGGTAGCACAGCGCGGCGTCCGTGGGCGACGCCAGGGTGCAGGCCTCGGCGGCCGTCGCCCCGACCGCCACCGGCTGGTCGTCGTCGGCGCGCAGCTCGAAGCGCAGCGGGCCGGCGTCGTCCTGGCGGCTCCACACCACCGGGGTGCCGCGCTCGGGGTCGAACCACAGCGGCTCCTCGAGCACCGGCGGATCGGGGGGTGGGGCCAGGAAGCCCACCGGCCGCGGGCGCACGATCACCAGCTCGGCGCCCTGCAGCGTGCGGCGCGCGCCGCCCACCGTGACCTCGGCGCGGTCGCCGAACTCGAAGGCCGTCGGGGTCGGGTCCTCGGGGCCCCAGCAGGTCTCGAACTCGTAGGTCCGTGGCTTGGCGTCGCCGACGAGCAGCATCGCCAGGAACGTCGCCGAGCGGTGCAGCGCGCCGTCCGCGCAGCGGTACTCCACCGCGGCCTTGTCCGCCCCGCCGTGGCGCACCTCGCGGTGATCGCCGTCGGACTGCAGGGCCGTCTCCGAGCGCGCGACCACGTCGTGCCGGCGCAGCACCACCTCCGAGGCGCTCTCGACCACCAGGTCGGGCCGCACCACCGCCCGGGCGTGGCGCTCCACGACCGCGCCGCGCGGGCGGTACGACTCGCGCGCCTCCAGCAGGTAGCAGGCGCCGCGATCGCAGTCGGTGCGGGACACCTCGACCGACGCCGAGCCGATCTCCGCGTCCCCCATCCTCACGTCGTAGACGTAGATCCCGCCTCGTCGCTCACGACCTCGCCCGCCGCCTGCTCGAGCGCCGCTGCGACCTTGCCCGCCTCCGGCACGGCCAGCG
>CAZOYV010000396.1:0-6210 GCA_964584075.1 uncultured Rickettsiales bacterium
TGGAGTGGGGAGATGTAATTGTCGCCCTGGGGAAAATGTAATTGACGCCGGGCAGGCGGGCATGCCTACTTGGTGAACCTGTCGGGGCCGTGGTTCAATGGCTACGTGGGGAACCCCCTGAGCCTGGCGGGGGTTCAAGTAGCAGCGCTGAGGGGTACGACACGGCATGGGCGGATTCCTCAACATGATGGTCCAGGGCGGCCCGACGATGTGGGTGGTGCTCTTCGCGGGGCTACTGCTGTTGGGGCTCGCTGTGCTCCAGGTCATCCACCGCCACAAACGGGACTACACGCAGGTGCTGTGGGGTGGCGTTGCCGTAATCCTCGCCGTGGGACTCGTCGGGGCCATCTCCGGGTTGTGGACGTTCGACCAGTCGTTAGTTGCCACCGACCCAGAAGACGGCCGCACCCTAGCCGCGATGGGCACGCATTTGGTGCTGCGAAACCTGTATCTGTCCTTGGCTGTCGCCTTTATAGGCACGCTTGCCACTGGCATCGTCTCGACGATCTTCCGCAACGCGGCTCGCCCGTCCCCGGAAGACGGTGACGGTCCCAGCCCCCGGGGAGAGCCCTGATGTTCGTGCTGGAGTTCTTCCAGGAGGGGGGCTGGATTACCCACGTCATCCTCTGGATCTGGCTGCTCTGGGGCGTCCTGTGCATCGTTCAGGCCCAGCGAAGGGGAAGGGTCAACCTGAGCCCCCTGCTGTGGTCCTGCGTGCTGTCAATCGGTCTGGGCGGTGTCCTCGGATTCGTCGTAGGTGTAGGGCAGCGGGCACGGGCTATTGGGGGCTCTTTCGGAGACTGCGAGTGCGCCCTGGACCTGTCCGCCGGGGCCGCGAGTCCTCACGAACTCCAACTGGCCCTGGTCCTGGGCAGCATCAGTCTCATCATCACGGCGGGCCTGTCTCGCTGGTCACGTCCGACGACTGAAACCAATCCAGCCACCCGAACGACTTCTGGAGAAGGGACGTAGAGGAAGCCAAATGGGGCCTATCGTCGAGTTCTTCACCAAGGGCGGCCCTTACATGTGGGGCATCCTTGGACTCGCGGTGCTGCACATCGGCCTCTGCGTACATCAGATCCGCCGTCGTCACGCGCTCGACTTGACCCCGGTACTTTGGGCCGGTCTATTCGCGTTGTTGCTTTTATGCCTACTTGAAACGGTACACGGAGCCAGACTCTCTCTGCTCTCCGTAGGCGGATCTCCATGTCAAAGGAAGTTGCTGGCTGCGTCTGGATTCTCCATCAGCTTGTACACCACCCAGTTCGCACTTGGCCTCGCGCTCCCGTGCGCCATCATGGCCGGACTGGCTTCATCCATGACCCCTGGCGCCTCGACGCGGTTGAAACTCCCCGCGATGGTCGCGGTGCTGCTCCTGCTTGGCCAGGCCGCAGCATTCTCAGGGTTGGTCAATCGGCTTGCTCACGAGTTATTCCCGGGGTGTGAAGAGCCTCCGGATCTCACGAGTGAGTGGGCCGTCCACTACTACAACTACCTGGGGACAGACGCCTTGTTCGAGTTGGAAAAGCCAATGCACCGACCGGAGTACCGAGAGGCCATCGTGGCGATCTGCGAGGAGCTGCCGCCCGACGTAGTGGAGTCGATGGTCGCCCTCATCCACTCCGACGTGACGCGACTTCCGTACCTGGAATCGGGCTCTGTCCTCGAAGGCACGTTCGAGGGTGGCATCCAGGCCGGTGATGCCGAAGGGCTCGTAAGGGCGGGCACCGCTTGCATGTGCTTGACGGTGATCGACGCGGACGACGATGGCCTCGACGCGATTATCGACCGGGCGGCAGCGGTCCCCGCTGAGCCCGAGCAGCCGTACGTGCTGCTGGCCCTCCGGGAGATCGGTCCCCTTGCGGTGGCGCGGGTGGCTCAGCGGCTCGCGGCGGCCGAATCGGAAGAAGACCGAGCCCGCCTGCTGGAACTGCTGGAGTCCCTGGCCGTCGAGGTCTCCCTTCGCGAGAAGGGGGAGAACGGCGGATGAACCGGGAAGGACAAAAGAGGCTCGCTACCAGCATTGCCAGAAGCCTGCTGTACCGAACGCTGGTGCTTGCTGCATTTTGGGTCTTCATCGGCGTGGCGGGGTGTGATTCGCTCCCGTACCCCTTCGGTCCAGACTACAGGCCCTCGCAGGAGGTGATCCCGGTTGCCCCACGCCCGCCATCGCCGTGCAGGGCGCTTGCCGTTGAGGTGACCACGCTGGATCTGGGCCAGCACGAGGTAGGAGTGACCATCCCGGACACGGACCTGGTCGCGGCGGCCGGAGCCACCTGCGGAGAGGACGGCAGCGAGGGCACCACTGCGATCAACTGCGAGGTCGTGCTGGAACCGATCCCAGGTCTCTCGCTGGAGAGATGCAAGCTGTCCGGCGCCCTGATCAACACGGGCGCGCAGTCGATGGAGATCGAGTTCACGAGCCCCCAGGGAACGGCGTCGAGGCCGGTGACTGTGGTAGCGGAAGGGGTATCGGCTCGATGAACACGGTCGAGAGCTGGTCAGGTGGTGCCCGTTTCCTTTCCACGGGCTGGCTCGTCGCCTGGATCCTGGGCGGTTCCTATCTCCTGTTCGAGCATCAGCCCTTCGTCGGAGCCGCCTAACTGGCCCTGTGGGCCGTCCAGTACGTCCACTGCCGCTATCTCGCCTGTACGCGGTGCTACTACTACTCGACAGCGGACATGCAGTCGGCGATGCGCTCGTCGTACCAGGACATCCATGTGACGAGCAGGAAACGGCGCTCGGACTGTTTGCCGTCCCTGGGGCCGGCATCCGTCATGACTTCGAGCGTGTGGACGAGCTGCTGCATGGGTACATCCGGTTCGCTCAACAGCATCGCCAATCTCTCTTCCTTCGGCGCTCGCCAAAACTGACCCCCTCCCGCTCACATAGACTGACCCCCTGCTGTTCCTCGCTGTCCGAGGACATCCCCCGGCACCTGATGTGCGACGACGTTGGGGCGCCCCGGCGACCGAGGTCGCCGGGGCCGATACGTCGCAGTCTCGTTCGAGCTACTCGCTGGGCGTTCGCAGCGAGGGCCCGTCGATGTGGATCGAGGTGCAGCGGTGGCGCAGGCGGTCGAGCAGGGCGCCGACCATCTCCTTGTGGCCGAGGAAGGCGTACCACTCGTCGTAGTCGAGGTTCGTGGTGACGATGGTCGATCTGGAGGCCGCGTAGCGTTCCTCCATGAGCTTGAAGAAGATGTTGGTCTGTTCGGGTCGCAGGTTGAGGTAGCCCATCTCGTCAATCAGGAGCAGGTCCAGCCTGACCAGGCGGTTGAGCAGCTTGCGGCTGCTGTGATCGGCGAGCGTGGTGTACATCTCGTCGAAGAGATCCTGCGCCTTGACGAAGAGCCCGCGGTATCCGTGATACAGGGCCTCGAGCAGGATCGCCGAGGCGAGCCCGGTCTTGCCGACCCCGGTCGGCCCGATGAGCACCAGGTTGCTGCCGCGCGGGACGAAGTCCAGCTCGGCGAGCTGTTCGATCACGCGGCGTTCGACGCCGGGCTGGCGGTCCCATGGGAAGGTCTGGAGCGCCCAGCGTTCGGGGATCTTCGCCCGGCGTATCCGGTACTCCAGGAAGCGATCCTGCTGGGCGGTGTACTCCTGACGGAGCAGGCGTTTGAGCAGATCGGAGTAGCTGGGGCCGTGCTCCTCGGCCCAGGCCAGCTCATGATCCATGATCTCCTGTAGGCGCCTGAGCTTGAGGCCTCGCAGGAGCTGTTCGAGATCGTCATCCATCGTCGTCCTCCTCGGTGGCGGGAAGCCGGAAGAAATCCCCGGCGATCCGCTTGAGGACCATCGTCTCGATGCGTTCGAGGTCCAGCAGACCGTGGTCCAGGGCGACCGAGACGGCTCCCAGGACGGCCTCGGTCGGATAGTCAGTCCAGATCCGGTGCAGACGGCGGACGGCCTTGACGGCCTGGCCGCCGTACTTGCGCTGCAAGGCATCGATCAGGTCCGCAAGCTCGCTGCCCTGGCGGCGTAGCAGGAGCTCCTCGGGCGGTGGCGGCGGCGGCGTCCGCCGGCTCCATGCCTGACCGCGATGCTGCGGCAGGGTCACCCGTTTGCTCGCCCCGTAGGGCTGCTTGTCGTGCGTCTCCACGAGCCGATGGCCATCGAAGACCCGGACCTGATCGACGCCCTCGCGGACCTCGACACGCTGGTGGATCAGCTCGGCGTCCACCGAGTACCGGTTGGTGTGGAGGTTGACGTAGCCCTCGACGTCGACGCGTCGATGGTGCCGCTCATAGACCTCGGGGATGAAGGGCGGCAGCGGCTCGAGCGCGGGCTGCTCGGCGGCGAAGAGTTCGGCCGGGCTCGCCCCGAGCCGCTTCTGCACCTTGTGCAATCGCCTCTCGCACCAGGCGAGCAGCTGGCGGTTGAGATCGGCCAGATCCGCGAAGGTCCGGCCGGCGTAGAAGTTGGTCTCGATCGTCCAGAAGGGACGCTCGACGCGCCCCGATCGGTTCGCGTCGCCGACCTCGTGGGCGACGAAGGCGAAGGAGAAGCGGTCCGCCAGGGCCTTCATCTCCGCCGCCGGGACCGCGTCCTTGCCGGTGCCGTGGGCGATGATCACCGAGCTGTTGTCGATCATGCAGTCGGCGGCCGCGCCGCCCATCCACGCCAGCGCCTCGGACAGGAAACACCGCGCCTCGAAGCGGCTCCACCGCGGGTAGACCTGGGCGTACTGCTTGCGGCTGTAACACAGCACCAGCGACGCGCACTGCACCCGGCGCACCCGGCCGCCGATCTTCACGTCGTGGGGCGACGTGTCGTGCTGCATCTCCTGCCCCGGCGCGAAGTGATACCGGCCGGCGCGCTTCTTCGGAGCCACCCCGATGCGGTTTCGGCGGCCAAACGCCGTCAAGCTCGAGTACGCGACCTCGACGCCCTCGTCGTGCAGCTCCTCGTGGACCCGCACCCAGTTGCCCTCGCAGGAGCGGTGCAGCTCGACGATGCGTTCCAGGTGCGCGTCGAGGCACTCGGCGCGCGACAGGGGAGGCACCTCGACCCGCCCGTCCCGCAGGACCTTCTTCACCGAGTTCTTGGAGATCCCGAGCCAGCGCGCGATGGTCTTCTTGCCGTGCCCCTGCTCGTGCAGCCTCAGGATGGCGGTGCGGGTGTCGAGGTCGAGCACAGCTCCTCCTCCAGCAGCGCCGTCAGGCCCTCGAAGGCCAGACGGGACTCGTGCGAGGAGCGCGTGATCAACGCCCGGCGGCGCGCGTCCAGCTCGTGCAGGACCCCCTCGCGAAGGCGGCGCCGGGCACGCCGGGACAGCCCAGCGATGCCTTCCAGATCCCCCAGCAGCGGCGCCGCCGGGTCCTCGTCCGGCACCGCCGGCTCGGGCTCCAGCGCGGCCTCGGCCTGCAGGTACAGCCGCGGCTGGTGCACGATCCGCTCGCGGGTCGCCTCGTCCGCGCGTTTCCACCCCAGGTACAGCCGCTCGACCTCGCGCACCGTCACCGGCGGCTTGTCCCCCAGCGAAGTCACCAGGCGCTCGCAGTGCTCGCGTTTGGCCCGGGACAAAGGCACCAGGTACTTCATCGCGGCCTGCGCCGGCAGCGAGCCGCGTCGCACCGCCTCCTGGGCGTTGCTCGGCAGCTCTCGCACCAGCGCCAGGCGACGCGACACCCAGCTCACCGACCGCTGGAGCCGCTCGGCGACGCGACGCTGATCCAGTCCGTGGCGCCGGATCAGCTCGGCGATCAGCCACCCGTCCTCCAGGGCCGACCGCCGACGCCGCGACTCCAGCCGCCACGCCAGCAGGATCGCCTCGGGCTCCGGCACGTCGAGCACCACGGCCTCGACCACGTCCCGGCCCAGCTCACGGAGGGCCTCGACGCGCGCGTATCCATCCACCAGCACGTAGCGGTGCTCCCCCTCGGGGACCACCAGCACCGCGCTGCGCTGCCCGTGCTCGGCCAGCGACGCCACGAGGCGAGCGCGGTCCTTCGTCGACGCGATCCGCAGCCCCGCGTACCGAAGGTCCAGCTGGCCCAGCTCGAGATCCATCCAACGCCCTCCACCCCCTTGGGAAACGAGGACGGCACCGAAACCGGCCGCCGCCCCCGTCTCCGCTAGGGGGGTGCTCGGGACCCTAGTCCGACGCCCTGGCCTGCGCCCATCTCCTCTCGCGCGCCACCCTGCTGCATTTGCTACCGCGTCCAGATTCGGTTGTTCGAGTCGCTGATCACCCCCCGAGAGCCGC
>CAZOYV010000397.1:0-6191 GCA_964584075.1 uncultured Rickettsiales bacterium
GTGGCGCTGCGGCACTCAGGCTCGGTCCGGGGATAGATTCACAAGCTCTGAGCCGCCCGGACGCCCGCGCGCCCGTGGTATCCTCCGCTCTCCCCCGATCCCGGAGGTGCGTCATGGCGGAGCCTCTGCCCAAGCTGATCGACGGACGCTTCCGCGTCCAGAGCATGGTCGGCAAGGGCGCCGTCGGCCGGGTGTTCCAGGCGGTGCAGGAGCCGCTGGACCGGCTGGTGGCGCTCAAGGTCCTCAACCCCGAGCTGGCCGACCAGCCGGCGGCGCGGCGGCGGTTCTTCCGCGAGGCGCGCGCGGCGGCGCGGCTGAGCCACCCCAACACGGTCCAGATCCACGACTTCGGCGAGACCGACGAGGGGCAGCTGTTCCTCGCGCTGGAGTGGATCCCCGGGGGGTCGATGGCGCAGTGGCGGGATCAGCCGCCGGAGCTCGCGGTGGTGGTCGACGCCTTCGACCAGCTGCTCCAGGGCCTCGCCGCGGCCCACGGCGGCGGCGTGCTGCACCGCGATCTGAAGCCCGAGAACCTGATGCTGCGCGGGGACGTCGCGCGGCCCGAGCGGCTGCAGATCACCGACTTCGGGCTGGCCTCGGTGTTCGACGCCCAGGCGGGGACGACCAGCGGCACGGAGACCTGGGGCGGGACGCCGAAGTACATGGCGCCGGAGCAGGTGCGGGGCGACCGGCCGCCGACCCCCGAGACCGACATCTACGCCGTCGGCGTGCTGCTCTACGAGCAGATCGCCGGGGCGACGCCGTTCGAGGGCGAGTGGCGCGAGGTGATGCGCCGCCAGGTCGCCGAGGAGCCGCCCGAGCTGGTGCCGCGCGCCGGGTATGCGCTGCCCGACGGGTTGCGCGACGTGGTCACCCGGGCGCTGCGCAAGGAGCCCGAGCGGCGGTTCCGCTCGGCCGCCGAGATGCAGCAGGCGCTGCGCGAGGCGATGCCGGCCACCGGCGCGGGGCGCGGCGCCGCCGCCGAGGCGGTGCCCGCGGCGGAGAACCTGTTCGGCCGCGACGCGGAGCTGCGCCAGCTGCGCCAGATCGCCGTGGGCGCGATCCGCGGGCGCGGGACGCAGGTGGTGCTGCTGACCGGCTCGATGGGCACGGGCAAGAGCACGCTGGCCTCGGTGCTGGGCAGCGACATGGTCCAGCGCGGGCTGACGTCCCTGATCCGGACGCGCTGCGACGCCGAGTCGCTGGGCAGCTCGGGGTTCGCCGCGGTGCTCGAGGAGCTGATCGGGATCCGCGGCTGCGGCCGCGACGAGGCGCGGCGCCGCATCGAGCTGCGGCCCGACGCCGACGCGCTGCTCGGCGGCGTGGACCGCGAGGAGCTGCTGGACGACCTGCGCCCGCGGATCGCCGAATCGCTGGCGCTGGATCTCGACGACCCGGGCGGCGGGCGGGCCTCGCGCTTCGCGCTGGTGCTGCGCGGGGCGGCGGCGCAGCGGCCGCTGATGGTGCTGCTCGACGACCTGCAGCGGGCGCAGCTGGACGACCTCGAGGTGCTCCAGCGGCTGGTCGCCCTCGACGTCGGAGACCACCGCCCGCTGGTGGTGGTGGGGTGCCTCGACGGTGACGCCTGGAGCCACGGCGACGCCCGCCGCGAGCTGATCGACCAGCTGGTCGACGCCCACGGCGGGGTCCACGCGCTGCCCGTCGAGCCGCTGACCGCGGAGGCCTGCGCCGGGATGCTCGAGCGCCGCCTCAACGCCGGCCCGGGGTTCGCCCGCGCGGTGGTCGACCAGGTCGGGACCAACCCGCGGATCGCGATGGCGGTGGCGGAGCTGGCCGTCTCCTCGGGCCACACCCGCGAGGTGGACGGCAAGCTCGAGCTGCTCGACGCCGAGGCGCTCGAGGGACAGGTCCCCGACGACGTGCGCTCGCTGATCCGGGCGCGGATCGAGAACACCATCGCCGGCATGCCCGACGGCCAGATCGCGCTGCGCGCCCTGGTCGCCGCCGCCGTGATCGGCGAGCGGTTCGAGCCCGAGCTGGCCGCCGAGCTGTGCGCGCGCGCCGAGCTGACCCCCGACCGCCGGCTGGTGCGCCGCTCGTACGAGCTGCTGGTCGACGCCGGGCTGCTCGAGGATCGGGGCGACGGCGACGACGACCGGCTGGCGTTCGCCACGCTGCTGCTGCGCCGCGAGGTGCTCAACCTGCTGCGCGCCGCCACCCGCCAGCGGCTCCACCGCGAGGCCGCGGCGCTGCTCCAGGAGCGCGGTGGGGCCCACCAGGAGCCGGTGCTCAAGGCCATCGCGCACCACCTGTTCGGCGCCGGGATCGAGGACGAGGGCCGGATCTTCCTGCAGCGGGCGGCCGAGCTCGCCGAGAACGGCTGGATGCTCGACGAGGCCGTCTCGCTGTACGCCGAGCTGCTCGACGCGCTGCCCGACGGCGAGGGCCCCGAGCAGGCCCAGGTCCGCCTCGCGCTGGGCCGGATCCACGTCAACAAGGGCCACGAGGAGGAGGCCCGCGAGCTGCTCGTCGCGCTGCCCGAGTGGGCGCCGCCCCAGGTGGCCGCCGAGGCGGCGCTGCTGCTCGCCGAGCTGGCGCTCAACACGGGCAACAGCAGCGAGGCCAGCGCGTGGCTGATGCTGGCCGGCGAGCGGCGCCCGAAGGAGGGGCCGCGCGCGGCGTGGTTCGAGGGCGAGCTGACCTTGCTGCAGGAGCGCCTGCTGCGCACCCGCGGGGATCTGGCCAAGCGCATCGCGTTCCTCGAGGACGCGCTGGAGCGGCTGCCCGAGGACCTCCACCGGCTGCGCTGCGAGAAGAGCCTGGCGATGGCCTGGGCGCGGGGCGGGCGGATGGACGAGGGCCGCTGGCTGCTGGGCGAGATCGACAAGACGCTGCCCGACGACGTGCCGGAGCTGCTGCGCGTCGAGCTGACCCTCGACCGCGCGATCCTCGCCGACATCCGCGGCGACACCGCCGAGGCGTCGGCGTGCTACCGCCAGGTCCTCGAGCGGGCCCGGCTGGCCGGCGACCCCCAGCGGATCAGCCAGGCCCTGGTCGGGCTCGCCGAGCTGTCCCGCTTCGAGGGCGACCTCGACGCCGCCGAGGCCCGCTACCGCGACGCGCTGGAGATCCAGCGGCGGATGGGCCACCAGCGGTTCACCGCGATCACGCTGGTCAACCTGTGCATGGTGGCGCTGGCCCGCGGCGACCTCGACGCGGCCGACCGCCACCTCGACGCGGTCGTCGACCTCGGCGCCGACAGCGCCCACCCCGAGGTCGCGGTGGTCTACGCGTTCTCCCGCGCCCTGGTCGCCGGCCGCCGCGGCGATCTCGACGCCGCCCGCCACGAGCTGTACCGCTACCAGGCGGTCAACGCCCGCGTCGGCCTCCACGAGCCCGACATCGCCGAGGCCCTCGAGGAGCTCGGCGGCCTGTTCCTCGCAGGCGAGGACCCGGACTACGGCGCCGACCTGATCGCCCAGGCGGCCAGGCAGTGGGAGGACCTGGGCCTCGAGGACCGCGCCGCGGCGGCACGCGCACGGGTGGAGCCGGACGACACCTCGCCCTGATCCGTCACCACGCCCCCGAGCGCCTCGATGCTCTTCGCCTGCGCCGGGTGCGACTCGGGCGAGGACCCCTGGGTCCTCCACCTGGATCGGGTCACCGCGCGACCGGCGGGCAAGAGACACCCTGAACCGCGGCGTCGACTTCGCAGACCGCCGTTCTGCGTGGGCGAGCAGGATCGCTGCAGTCCTTGGTTCTCGACCGGGCGATCACATAGGTTGATCGACCGGCCCCGGAACGCTCCCCTGGAGGAACCATCATGCAGGCGCTGTTCAGCCCCATCCGCATCGGCAGCCTCGAGCTGCCCAACCGCATCGTGATGCCCGCGATGCACCTGAACTACACGATGGACGGCAAGGTCTCGCAGCAGCTGATCGACTTCTACGTGGCCCGCGCGCGCGGCGGCGTGGGGCTGGCCATCGTCGGGGGGATGCCCACGCTGCAGGCCGCGGGGCCGTTCTTCATGCCGCTGATCAAGAGCGACGAGTTCCTGCCCGGCCTGACGCGGCTCGCCGACGCGGTGCACGAGGCCGGCGGCCGGGTGGGGGTGCAGCTGTACGACGCGGGCGCCTACGCGCACCAGATGAGCACCGGCGTCGAGGCCCGCTCCGCGTCGGCGCACGTCTCGAAGTTCACCCGCGAGCCGTGCCACGAGATGAGCCAGGACGAGATCGACGAGGCGATCGGGGCCTTCGCCGACGGGGCGGCGCGGGCGAAGCAGGCGGGCTTTGACATGGTCGAGGTGGTGGGCTCCGCGGGCTACCTGATCTGCCAGTTCCTGTCGCCCAGGATCAACCGGCGCACCGACCGCTACGGCGGCGAGATGGAGAACCGGATGCGCTTCGGCCTCGAGGCCCTCGCGGCGGTGCGCGCGGCGGTGGGCCCCGACTTCCCGGTCAGCATCCGCATCGCCGGCAACGACTTCGTGCCGGGCTCCCACACCAACAAGGAGTCCCGGATCTTCGCCGCGGCGGTGCAGCAGCACGTGGACCTGATCAACGTCACCGGCGGCTGGCACGAGTGCACCGTGCCGCAGCTGACCTCGGACCTGCCGCGCGGGGCGTGGCACTACCTCGCGCGGGGCATCCGGGGGGCCGTCGACGTGCCGGTCGCGGCGTCCAACCGGCTGGGCGATCCGCTGCAGGCGGAGCACTTCCTGCGCAGCGGCTTCGCCGACCTGATCTGCATGGGCCGGCCGCTGATCGCCGACCCGGAGCTGCCGCGGAAGGCCGAGGCCGGCGATCTCGGCGCCATCCGCCCCTGCACCTCGTGCAACCAGTCCTGCTTCGACCACGTGATGCAGATGAAGCCGATCACCTGCATGGTGAACCCCATCGCCGGCCACGAGGGCGACCGCGCCGTGACCCCGGCCGCGGCGCCGCGCAAGGTGATGGTCGTGGGCGCCGGCGTCGCCGGGCTCGAGGCCGCGGTGACGGCCGGGCTGCGCGGCCACGACGTGGAGATCCACGAGCGCGGCGACCGCATCGGCGGCCAGGTCGAGTGGGCGGCCGAGCCCACCTCCAAGCCCGAGTTCCCCGGCCTGCTGGACTACTACCGCGGGCGCCTCGAGGCCCTCGAGATCCCGGTCCACTTCGGCAGCGAGGTCACCGCGGAGGTCGTGCGGGCCAGCGACGCGGACGCGGTGGTGGTCGCCACCGGCGCGAAGCCCCTCGCGGTCCCGATCCCCGGCTGCGACCGCCCCGAGGTGGTGCAGGCCTGGGACGTGCTGCGCGGGCGCGCCTCGCTGGGCGACCGGGTCGTGATCGTCGGCGGCGGCTCGGTGGGCTGCGAGACCGCGCTGTGGCTGGCCAGGGTCGGGACGCTGACCCCCGAGGAGCTGTACTTCCACACCCTGTGGCAGTCCGAGGCCCCCGAGGTGCTGGAGGAGCTGATGTTCCACGGCTCCAAGGACGTCACCGTGGTGGAGGTCTACCGCAAGCTGGGCAAGGACCTGGGCTCGCGGGGGTGGATCGTCCGCGCCAAGCTCGCCAAGTTCGGCGTGCACACAACCGTGAACACCGAGGTGCGCGAGGTCGCCGACCGCGGCGTGGTGTGCAAGGGCGAGGACGGCGAGGAGGTCGTGTTCGCGGCCGACACCGTCGTGCTCGCGCTGGGCTCCGCCCCCGAGGATGCGCTGCTGAAGACCCTGCGCGACGAGCTCGGCGACCGGCTCGAGATCGTCGGCATCGGAGACTGCACCAAGCCCAGGAAGATCCCGGAGGCGATCGAGGCGGGCTTCCTCGCGGCCTGTGCCCTGTAGCGGATACGGGCTCCCCGGGCGATCAGCGGTAGGAGTAGCCCGCCAGCTGGTAGCCCCAGTCCTGGACCGAGTAGTCGGAGATCAGCCACAGCACGACCTCGTCGCCGGCCACCGGGTCGGTGACGAACCCGCCGAGGTTGCCGCTGAACGCGGCCAGCACCGACCCGTCGGGCTCGGCGAGGTAGACGTGGTCGTAGCCCTGCTCGGTCTGCAGCCAGCTGAAGTGGAACCGCAGCTCGCTGGCGCCGGGCACGTCGAACACGACGTAGCCCTGGTAGTTGTTGGGGTAGTAGTGGGGGGTGTCGACCCAGTACTCGACATAGGTCCACTCGTTCCCGGGGGGTGGCTCCTCCTCCTCGGGCGGGGGCTCCTCCACCGCGGCCGGGCTCGGTCGCAGGGCGTCCGC
>CAZOYV010000398.1:0-6082 GCA_964584075.1 uncultured Rickettsiales bacterium
CTCCCCCCCCCCCTGCACTCGTCGTTCCCTGGCCGCCGCCCGTCTATATTCTCGGGGAGCTTGGGAGGAACGCGAGGATGAGACGACTGGCCGAGCTGCTGGAGTCCGAGAGTCCCGGGATCGACCGGATCCGCGGCTGGATCGATGCGTCGGGCCGGGACTGCCGGGAGCTCCCACCGTCGCGCTACCGGGAGACGCTGCTGGTCCAGACCCAGCTGTCGACCCGGACGCTGCTCGGGGCGCTGATCTACGAGACCGGCGGGCTGCTGATCGACGGCGGCTGGATCCGCCACCTGGGCTCGGGGCACGAGCGCCTCGGCCGGTCGCTGCCCGCCTGGAACGAGGGCCGCAGCCACGGCTTCCTGCTGGTCGCCGACGACGCGGTGAGCGGGTTCTACGCCCTGAACAGCGGCGGCCTGGGTGACGACAGGGGCAAGATGTACTACCTGGCGCCGGACAGCCTGGCCTGGGAGCCGATGGGCGTCGGGCACGGCAAGTTCCTGCGCTGGACGCTGGGGCCCGAGCTCGACGGGTTCTACCAGCGCCTGCGGTGGCCGACCTGGCGCAAGGACACGGCCAAGCTGCACGGCGACCGCACGTTCGCGTTCTACCCGCCGCTGTGGGGCCAGGGCGGCAGCCTGGGGACCAGCGAGCGGCGCAAGGTCCGCGTCTGGGACGTCTACCGCCAGAAGATGGAGCTGCGCGACCAGCTCGCCTGACGGGACCGCCGCCGTCCCCGCCGGTATACTCGGCCCCGCCAGCGAGCACGGAGGGCCACGCCCGATGCCCACCCACGGCCGCGACGCGCGCGACATCGCCGAGCGGTTCCGCGGCGACCACTACGTGGCCTACCACGCGCCGCGCTACGTGCGCGTGCTGCAGCTGCTCGCGGACCTCCCCGTCGGACCGGGCACCGCGGTGCTGGACATCGGCCGCTCCGCGCTGACCGACCTGATCGCCGAGCGGTTCGGTGCGACCGTCGACAGCCTCGACCCCCGCGAGGAGCGGGACACCGCGACGGGGCACCACTACTCCTTCGACCTCAACGACACGGCCTCGCCGGCGCGCTGGCGCGCCGACCTGCCGCGCTACGACGTGATCGTGTTCTGCGAGGTCGTCGAGCACCTCTACACCTCGCCGCGCCACGTGCTGCGCTACCTGGCGAGCCGGCTGGTCCCGGGCGGCACGCTGCTGCTGCAGACCCCCAACGCGCTGGCGCTCCCCAAGCGCCTCAAGCTGCTCGTCGGGATCCACCCGTTCGAGCCGATCCACGAGGACCGGAGCGATCCCGGTCACTTTCGCGAGTACACCCGCGCGGAGCTGGTGGGCCACGTCCGCGCCGCCGGCCTCCGCCCCGTCCACGCCGAGGTCCGGAACGTCCTCGACTTCCGGTACAAGAGCCGCTGGTCCGGCGACCTCCACCGCCACGAGGCGCCGCGCTGGGACTCCATCGCCCAGCACGCCGTCTACCGGGTGATGTACCGCCTGCTGCCCCGGGATCTGCGGCCCCTGATCACGGTCCTCGCTCGCCGGGACTGACGCCGGCCGCGCCGCCACCACCGGCGACCCGCGCGCGGAGCCAGGCCAGGTCCGCGTCGTCGGGAGCCCGCTCGAGGGCCCAGTCCAGGCGGGCCAGCGACTCCTCTTCCCGGCCGAGGGCATGCAGCGCGAGGGCGACGGCGTAGGAGCTCTTGGGCCCCCGCCCTCCCCGCTGCTCCATCCGCTCCAGCAGCGCGAGCGCCTCGGCCGGCCGGCCGGAGTGGATCATCGCGATGGCGTAGTTCTGGCATGCCTCGCGGTGCTCGATATCGGGGTTGCGCGAGAACGCCTCCTGGTACTGCGCCAGGGAACCCTGGAGATCGCCGCGGTTGACCGCCTGCTGCCCCAGCAACAGGTACCCCGTCGGTGCGTAGGGCGCCGCCTCCACGGCACCCCGGGCGAGGTCCCCGTCGCTGCGATAGGCGTCGCGGGCCGCGTGCAACCCCAGCTGCTGCAGGGCGAGGTAGACCACCAGCGCCGCGATCCCCGCGGCGAGGGCCACGCGCCTCGACTCGATCCGCTGCGAGACCCAGGGCAGCGCCTGGACGATGGCGATCGAGAGGAACGCCCAGGGGAGATACATGTATCGGCCGAAGCCACCCCAGTCGTGCACGGAGCTGAGCAGCGCCACCGGGAGCAGCATCGAGACGTGGACGGCCAGCGCGACGATCAGCAGCGGGGCGCGGTGGCGGCTGCGCCAGGCGAGCCAGACCAGCAGCGCCAGCAGCGCGGCGGCGGCGACGCTGGCGGTCCACGGGAGCAGCTCGTACTCGTAGGACACGTCCCGGTAGCCGACCGGGGTCATGCCCAGGACCGCGCGCAGGCCGTCGAGGATCAGCAGCGGCGCGTGGTGCAGGGCGTCGAGCCGGTGCGCGGCGTCCGGGCCGGTGGCCTCGAGGCCCCGCAGGACCACGGTGCGCAGCGCGATCACGAAACCCACGGCGCCCCACGCCGGGAGCAGCAGGCGTGCGCGGACCCCCCGCGCGACGACCAGCCACACGCTGACCGCGGGGAGGGCCATCACGATCACCTCCTTGGTCAGCAACCCGGCGAGCAGCAGCAGCCCTGCCGCGCTCGCGGCGAGCCACGCACGCGCCTCGCCCCGCCCCCCGGCCGCCTCCAGCAGCAGGATCGCCCCGAACAGGCTGGACGCGGCGATGGGATCGCACACCGCCGAGACGAACAGGTGCGCCTCGGCCGTGACCGGGTTGAACGCGAACAGCACGGCGACCAGCAGGGCCAGCCGGTCGCGCCCCAGCCAGCGGCGCGCCACGAGCCAGCACAGCACGGTGGCCAGAACGTGCCACGCCACCGAGAACACGTGGAACACACCGGGTCGTGGACCACCGGCCAGGGCGTGGTGCACCGCCAGGGCGGTGAGGAACAGCGGCCGGTAGGTGTCCAGGTTCTCGGCACCGTAGCCGCCCTCGACCCCCGCCCCCTGACGGACGTTGCGAGTGAAGAATTGCGGCAACCGGTCGAGATCCCGGATCGTCTCCGAGTCCACGATCTGGCTGAAGTCGTCCCAGATGAACCCCATCGTCACCGCGGGCGACAGCGCGGCGAAGACGACCGCCGCGAGGAGGGCCCCCTGCAGCCAGCCGGGGAGGTGGGGTGGTCGCATGAGGTCTCCGTTCTATAGCATAATCTCCCCACGCCGAAGCCCCCTTCCGACGCGACGGGATCAGCCCATGGACCGCGTGGTCGTCATCGTCCCCGCGCACAACGAGGAGCGCAACATCGCGCCCACCGTCGAGAACGTGCGGGCGGCCACCGCCGGGCTGACCGCGCGCGTCGAGCTGCTGTTCGTCGACGACGGCTCCACCGACGGGACGTGGGCACGGATCGAGGACCTCGGCGCGAGCTCGGACGACGTCGGCGGGCTCCGCCTCAGCCGCAAGTTCGGCAAGGAGTCGGCCATCGCCGCCGGGCTGGACGGGGTGGACCCCGGCGCCGACGCCGTGATCATCATGGACGCCGACACGCAGCACCCGGCGGCGCTGATCCCGCAGATGATCGAGGCGTGGCGCGGCGGCGCCCGGATCGTCCACGGCGTCAAGCGCTCGCCCCGGCTGTCTCCGAGCCGCAGGCTGGGCACCGCGCTGTTCTACGGGCTCACCCGGCGGCTCAGCGGCATCGCAGTCCACGGCTCCTCGGACTTCAAGCTGCTCGACCGGCGGGTGGTCGACCTGTTCCAGCGGGAGATCCGGGAGCGCAACCGGTTCTTCCGCGTCACCGCCGAGTGGGCCGGGTTCGAGCGCGCCTACCTGGAGTTCGAGGTGACCCCGATCCCGGGTCGCCGCTCGCGCTGGTCGTTCGGCGCGCTGGTGCGGCTCGCGATCCGCGGCATGACCTCGTTCTCCTCGCTGCCGATCCACGTCCCGACCGTGCTGGGCGTCGTGCTGCTCGCGGTGGCGGTGGCCGGGGGCGGGTGGCAAGGCGTGACCGCGCTGCGCGGCGATCCGCTGGACGACACGGTAGTGCTCGGCGCGCTGGTACTGTTCACCGGGGCCCTGATCCTCGTCAGCCTCGGGATCGTCGGGGAGTACATCGCGACGATCCAGCAGGAGGTCAAGCGCCGGCCGATCTACATCGTCGAGGAGACGATCGCCCCCCCCGCCCGCGAGGAGTGATCGCCGCCCCGGCGCGCCCCGCGATCGGCGCGCCGCGGTCGTTGTCAGCTTCGCGTCAAACCCGCTCCGGCCGGCGCCGGATCGCTCGGGATCCCCGCGATCACGGGCTACACTCGGATCTGGGAGACCGCGATGAGCAGCTGCTGGGAACGGGGGCCCGCCGACCGCAACCGCGAGTTCCAGACCCGCGTGACCCGCACCGAGTGGCGCGTGCGTTCCCGCCAGTTCGCCAACCGCGGCCGCCGGCAGCCGCCCGGGGAGGCCCTGGCCTGCCCCCGCTGCCGCCGGCGCTTCACCGCCGGCGGGCTCTGCCCCGACTGCGCCGTCCTCCTGGTCGGGGAGTCTTTCGTGGCCAGCGCACCACCGGAGCGGCCGCGCCGTCTCCCGCTGGACGACTGGGCGTTCGTGGGGTTCGTGGCGGCGACCGCGACGTACGTGGCCACCCTCGCGGTGGTGATCCTCGCGGTGTGAACCTGGCGCCCCCGCCACCCCCGCCGCCCGGCGCGGACCACGCTCGGGCCACCACCCCACGGCTGGCGCCGGGGGTTCAGCTTCCCTTCAGACGCCGCTGCTAGGTTGCGGTCCAGATCGCGCGCCCCCGTCCGTTGTTCCGATCGAGTGGTGGGCGAGGCGAGCACGGATGATCGCGGAGCCGATGGGCGACCACAGCGACGAGCAGCTGCTCTCGATGTACGTGCGGGGCCGGCAGCGGGGCTTCGAGGCCCTGGTGTCGCGCCACGGCACCGACGTCAAGGCGTACGCCCTGCGCGTGCTGCGCAGTCCGGAGCAGGCCGAGGAGGTCTACGTGGAGGCGTTCACCAAGCTGGCGCGGCAGGCCCCCCGGTGGCAGCGGCGCGGCACGGTGCGGGGCTTCCTGTTCACCGCGGCCCACCACCACTGCATGGACATCCTGCGCAGGCGCAAGACCGAGCGGGAGGCCTCGCCCCAACTGATCGATCTGGAGCGGTCGCGGACGTTCCAGCCCAGCCCCGAGGCGCGGGCGATGCTCGGCGAGCTCGCCGACGAGCTCGAGCGCGCCATCGCCGAGCTCCCCGACGCCCACCGGCAGGTGCTGCTGCTGCGGGCGGTGCACGGGCTCAGTGCCCGCGAGGTGGGCGAGATCACCGGGCTGCAGCCCGGCCAGGTGGACTCCAAGTTCTCCTATGCACGCAAGGAGCTGCGCGTCGCGCTGGCGGCCGGCGCGCAGCCCGCGCAAGACGAGAAACGGAGGCGGTCGTGAAGCGCGACGACCTGCTCCACGACGACGCGGCCCTGCTGCAGGGCCTGTCGTCCCTGGGGGCGCCGCCGGCGGCGGTGCCCAGGACCACCGCCGCGGCGATCCTCGCCTCGGCGGCCACCGGCGTGGCCACGGCGGCGGCCGGCATCGCGACCTGGAAGGTCGTGGTGCTGGTCACCGCGGGCAGCCTGCTCGGCGTCGCGGGCGGCTTCGGCCTGCGCGGCGTCGTCGACCGTCCCGAGGAGGCCGCCGCGGCGCTGGCGCCGGCCTGGGACGAGGACCACATCGAGGAGGTCTGCTCGGACGTGGTCGCCCGCGAGCTGCGGGCCCTCGCCGCCGCCAGCGAGGACTCCGCGGAGGCGGAGCGCACCGCGGCGATCGCCGTTGGCGGCGACGTGGCGCACCCGATCGACGGCCATGCCGGACGGGCGGCCGCGGGGCCCCGGACCCCGCTGGAGGAGCGCACCCCACCGGGGACGTCCGTCGCGGCGGAGGTCCCGCTGCCGGACGAGCCGCCTCGGGACGCAGACGCCGCCTCGCAGGCCTTCGAGGGGTGCCCCGAGTACCCGGGCCAGCGGATGCCGGACGACGAGACCTGGATCCCCGATCCGGACCCCTACGAGCGACCGGCGCCCGGGCCCGAGCCCTCCCCCCACGTCGCAGAGCGCTCCCC
>CAZOYV010000399.1:0-6043 GCA_964584075.1 uncultured Rickettsiales bacterium
GTGCTCGACGCCTTCACCGCGGCGTGGATCACCGAGCAGGACATCGCGACGATCGCCGCATTCTCCGTGCCCTACGAGCAGATCCAGGTCGATCACGACCGCACGATGTGGCGCTGGGACTTCCGCGTCGTCGAGGTCGACTGGCGTTCCCCGCGGTTCCGGTCCGAGTCGGTCGGCGAGTTCGAGCGCCATTCGCGGATGAAGAGCAGCCTGGCGCAGTCCACGGGTCCCGACTCCTGCACGACGGATCTCCGGGCCGCCGGCCATGGCGGCTCCTGGGGCACGACCCAGACCTATGGCATGCCCCGCGCCACGGGCTCCGAGAACGGCCAGCGGCTGTACGGAGAGTGACCGCGCCACGCGGAGCGCTACTGCCGGGTCAGCGTCTCGTCCCCGACGACCGTGGCGCCGCCCCCCGTCCACTGGCCGACCAGCACGGCGCCGTCGGACTCGATCTCGTAGGCGATGATCCCGAACCAGGTCTTGGCATCGTCGGTGTAGGCGACGGCCAGGACGTCGTCGATCAGGATCCCCGTGCCGAGGTACCCCTTGCCGTCCACGTTCCACGTCACCTCGTAGACGTCGCCCTTCTTCATGATCTTGGCGGTGGCGGTGTACGCCTTGCCGGACTTCGGGGAGTGCCCCGCGGCGGTGTACTCCCCGGTGAGGTCCGTCGCGTGGGCGGGGATGGTGACGAGTCCGGTGGCGAGGAACAGGGCGCACGCGAGCAGCACGGCGTCTCTCATCGTCTCTCCTGGTTTGGGGACGTCTCGATCGTAGGGAGCGCGAGGTCGTCGTGGCAAGGGATTCCCGGACGGCCGCGGGTCCGCGTCGATGGGCCCGTCGATGGGCCCGTCGATGGTACGCTGGGTCAACCGCGATGGGGGGGAGGTCGTCTTGGAACCCGAGGCCGTCCTGCAGGAGGTGTTCGGTCCGCTGCAGTGGGAGCACAGCCAGCGCGTGCTCCCGGTGTCCGGGACCGAGGATCTGTATCGCGCCACGGTGCCGTATCGGGGCCGCGAGGTGCGGATCGAGCGCGACCACGCCTTCGTCTACGGCTCCGCCGATCGCGGGCGCTTCCGGTGGCTCTGCATGCTGCGGACCCCCATCGGCCCCTATCCCCTGCGCCTCTCCGTCGACCGGCACTTCATCGGCTACCCGAAGCTGCCGACCGGCGACGCGTCCTTCGACGAGGAGTTCCGCCTCGCCGGCGAGCCGGACGAGATCCTGCGGGAGGTCTTCGACGCCGAGCTCCGGTCCTGGCTGCTCCGCCTCGCTCCGTTGCGCCCGTGGGTGATGTCCGATGGCGACAGCCTCTGGCTCACGATCACCCAGATGGTGGAGGACGGGGACGGCGACCCCGACCTCGTCCGGCAACAGGCCGATCTGCTGGTCGCGGTGGCCGACCGGCTGTGCGCCGCGTTCGAACGACACCAGCAGCACCTCGTCGCGACCCGGGGGCCGGAAGCGGCCGAGGCGTGGCTCCGCGAGCAGGAGACCGACGTCGCGGGCGTGGATCAGCGTCGCCGGCGGATCAGGACGGCGATCCTCGTCGGGGTGTTCCTGCTCGTCACGGGGTTCTGTTGCGGCGGCCTGCTGTTCGGCGTCGCCAAGGCCCTGTTCCCTTGACGCTCGGCGGACGATATCCGATGCAGGGGGACACGACGAGGAGGGCGAGCGCGATGCGGTGGAAGGCTGCCTTGATGCTGGTGTTGGTGTCGGTGCCCGGGTTCGGCGGGGCCGCCGAGGAAGACCCGCGGCGCCTCGAGCCGATCGACGTGTTCGAGCTGGAGTACGCCCGGGACCCGCGGATCTCGCCCGACGGGGAGCGCATCGCCTACGTGCGCACGTCGATGGACGTGATGCAGGACCGCAAGCGCGCCCAGATCTGGGTGGTGGGGTTCGACGGGTCGGATCACCGGCCGGTGCTGGCCGGCGCCGGGGACTTCACGTCGCCGCGCTGGTCCCCCGACGGGACGCGGCTGGCCTACGTGGAGAGCGTCGAGGGCGAGACCCAGATCCACGTCCGCTGGCTGGACGGCGGGCAGACCGCGCGGGTGGCGGACCTGCGCGAGGCGCCGGGGAGCCTGGCGTGGTCGCCGGACGGGACGCAGATCGCGTTCACGATGTTCGTCCCGGGGGAGCCGCCGATGCTCGGCGAGTTGCCGCCCAAGCCCGAGGGCGCGAGCTGGGCCGAGCCGATGACCGTGGTGGACCGGGTCTCGTACCGCTGGGACGGCGCCGGGATGGTCGAGGCGGGGCAGACCCACGTCTTCGTCGTCCCGGCCGACGGCGGCTCGCCGCGGCAGGTCACGACCGGCGAGTTCGACTACCCCGGGCCGCTGTCGTGGACGCCGGACGGCCAGTCGATCGTCCTGTCGGCCAACCTGCACGACGACCGCGAGCTCGACCCGCGGGACAAGGAGGTCTACCGGGTCGCCGTGGCCGACGGCGCGCTGCACCCGCTGACCGACCGGCGCGGCCCCGACGACCAGCCCGACGTCTCCCCGGACGGCGCGCTCGTCGCCTATGTCGGCTTCGACGATCGCCGGCAGGGGTACCAGGTTTCGGCGCTGCACGTCGTCCCGATCGGGGGCGGGGAGCCGCGGGTGCTGACGGCCGCGCTGGACCGCAGCGTGTCCCAGCCGACCTGGGCCGCGGACGGCAAGGGGGTCTATTTCCTGTTTCACGACCGGGGCGTGACGCACGTCGGCTACGCCCCGCTCGAGGGGGAGCCGCGGATCGCGGCCAGCGGCGTGGGCGGGGTCTACATCGGCCGCCCGTACGGCACGGGGAGCTTCACCGCGGCGGGCAAGGGGCGGCTGGCGACCACCGCGGCCGACCCGTCCCGCCCGCCCGACGTGGCGGCCGTGGACCGCAGGGGCCTGCGCCGCGTCACCGCGCTCAACGAGGATCTGCTGGCGCACCGGCAGCTGGCGCAGGTGGAGGAGATCCGCTACGCGTCGAGCCACGACGGGCGCGAGATCCAGGGGTGGATCGTCCAGCCGCCCGGCTTCGACCCGGAGCAGCAGTACCCGCTGATCCTCGAGATCCACGGCGGCCCGTTCGCCAACTACGGCGAGCGCTTCGCCGTCGAGCTGCAGCTGTACGCCGCGGCGGGCTACGTGGTGCTGTACACCAACCCGCGGGGCTCCACCGGGTACGGCGAGGAGTTCGGCAACCTGATCCACCACGACTACCCGGGCCACGACGTCGACGACCTGATGTCCGGCGTGGACGCGGTGCTGGCGCGGGGCTACGTCGATCCAGCGCGGCTGTACGTCACCGGCGGCAGCGGCGGCGGGATCCTCAGCGCCTGGATCGTCGGCACCACCGACCGCTTCGCCGCGGCGGCGGTGGTCAAGCCGATCATCAACTGGCAGAGCTTCTCGCTGACCACCGACTTCTACGTCAACGCGATCCGCTACTGGTTCGCCGCGCCGCCCTGGGAGGACCCCGACGCCTACTGGGCGCGGTCGCCCCTGTCGCGGGTGGGCGAGGTGTCGACGCCGACCCTGCTGATGACCGGGGAGCAGGACGTCCGCACCCCGATCTCGGAGACCGAGCAGTTCTACCAGGCGCTGAAGCTGCGGGGCGTCGACACCGTGATGGTCCGCGTCCCCGGCTCGTCCCACGGGATCGCGGCGCGGCCGAGCAACCTGATCGGCAAGGTCGCGCACATCCTGGCGTGGTTCGGGCGGTACGACGGGGGCGGAGACGAACCGGACCCGGGTACGGAGTAGGATCGGGGAGCGCGGGAGACACACGCCACGCCTCGTTCCATCCCCCGGCCTTCCTCTCCGCGGTGGCGGTCCTGACCGCTCGGCCGGGTCCTCTGCGGGTTCGGGGAGAGCCCGCTCGAAGCGACGCCGTTCGGGCGGATCCTGGCGCTCCCGACGTACATGCACGGCACCGCAGAGCTGTGCGGGGCGTTCGTCGAGATCAGCTCCTGCCTGACGGGAGACTCGACGCGAGCTTCGTGCATCGGGGCCGCGTCGAGCGCGGTGGGGGAACGGACACGACCTCGGGGGGTACCGATCGGGGTCGCCGGTTGGTAGGTATGGTAGGGAGCAGTCCGAGCCACCGATGACCGAGACCGCCCCGCCACACCCGCCGCCGACCCTCGTCTCCCGGTTCCTCACCGTGATCGAGCGGATCGGCAACGCGCTGCCGCACCCCGCGGTCCTGTTCGCGATCTTCGCGGGGACGCTGCTCGTGCTGTCCTGGCTGACCAGCGCCCTGGGGCTGCAGGCGACCGACCCCCGGGACGGCTCCGCGGTGCTGCCGATCAACCTGCTGTCGCGGCGCGGGCTGCACTGGATCCTCGAGAACACGATCGACAACTTCACCGGCTTCGCCCCGCTGGGGACGGTCCTGGTGGCGATGCTCGGCATCGGTGTCGCGGAGCGTAGCGGCCTGATCGGTACCTGCATCCGGCTGATGGTCCACGCCGCGCCGCGAAAGCTGCTGACCTTCGTGCTCGTGCTCGCCGGCGTGCTGTCGAACATGGCCAGCGACATCGGCTACGTGCTGCTGGTGCCGATGGGCGCGATCATCTACCTGTCGGTGGGGCGGCACCCCCTCGCCGGGCTCGCGGCGGCCTTCGCCGGCGTCTCGGGCGGCTTCAGCGCCAACCTGCTGCTGGGCACCATCGACCCGCTGCTGGCCGGGATCAGCCAGGAGGCGGCGCGCATCATCGATCCCGAGTACGTGGTCTCCCCCGCGTGCAACTACTACTTCATGGTGGTGTCGACCTTCGTCGTCGCGGCGGCCGGGACCTGGGTCTCGGTGAAGGTGGTCGAGCCGCGGCTGGGCCGCTACGAGGGCGACGAGGTGGCCGAGGGCGAGGAGCTGCGGGCCCTGAGCCCGGCGGAGAAGCGCGGGCTGTGGTGGGCGCTGGGGGTGGCACTGCTGCTCGCGGCGCTGGTGCTCGCCGGGCTGATCCCCGAGAACGGCATCCTGCGCGAGATCGAGACCGGCAGCGTCCTGCACTCGCCGTTCATGCACGGCATCGTCACCTTCCTGTTCCTCGCGGGGCTGCTCGTCGGCATCGCCTACGGCTTCGCCACCGGCACGTTCCGCAAGGACGCCGACGTGATCAAGGGCATGAAGGAGTCGATGGAGACGCTGGCGCTGTACGTGGTGCTGGTGTTCTTCGCCGCCCAGTTCGTGGCCTACTTCAAGTACAGCAACCTGGGCATGATCCTCGCGATCAAGGGCGCCGAGCTGCTGCAGGCGTCCGGCCTCGGCCCGATCCCGCTGATGCTCTCGTTCATCCTGCTGGCCGCGACGATCAACCTGTCGATGGGCAGCGCCTCGGCCAAGTGGGCGTTCATGGCCCCGGTGTTCATCCCGATGTTCATGCTGCTGGGCTACTCCCCGGAGCTGGTCCAGGTGGCCTACCGCATCGGCGACAGCTCGACCAACATCGTCTCCCCGATGATGTCGTTCTTCGCCCTGATCGTGGCCTTCGTGCAGCGCTACGACAAGCAGGGCGGGATCGGCACCGTGATCGCCACGATGCTGCCGTACTCGGTGGCGTTCCTCGTGGCGTGGATGGTGCTGATGGCGATCTGGCTGCTGCTGGGGTTGCCGCTGGGACCCGGGGCGGAGCTGTACCTGTCGGAGTGAGCGCCCCATCCCCTGCGCGGCGCGGCTCGCGATGCCCGCGGGCGACCCGATGCTGGCGCTGGGGGCCCACGGGTACGACTGCTGCCCGCTGGAGGGCTTCGACGAGGGGCGCGTCCGCCGGCTCCCGGACCTGCCCTGGAGCGCGCGGTTCCCGAAGATCGTCTGAGGCGGTGGGGTCAGGAACGGGCGCGCCGGAGACCCCCGGACAGCAGCAGCGTCAGCAGGACCAGCACGGTCGTGGGGACCCGCGTGCCACCGCCCCGCGTGGCGCTCGAGCACTCGCAGTTCTGGCTGCCCGAGCCTCCGTCGTCGTCGGCGGTGTCGTCGTCGTCGTCCGACGCGGTGTCGTCGTCGGCCGCGTCGTCGTCGCCGCTGTCGTCGTCGCCGCTGTCGTCGTCGCCGCTGTCGTCGT
>CAZOYV010000400.1:0-6028 GCA_964584075.1 uncultured Rickettsiales bacterium
CGGCTGCCGTTCGGCCGCGCCGCGCTGCTCGCCACGGGCGGGCTCTACGGGGCGCTGGCGCTGCTGGTCGCGGTGGGGCCGTGGGTCGGCGGGGCCCGGGGCCTGGGGCTGCTGGCGATGGGCGTCGTCTCGGGGCTGCTGGTGCTGCTGGTCGCGCGGCCGTCGCGCTCCGACGCCCGCCACTGGCCGGTGTTCCAGCGCCGCTGCCGCGTGGCGGTGGCGGCGGGCGCGGCGGTGGGCATCGGCCTGACGGTGGTGCTCCGCGGGGGGGCCGGGTGAGCGGCGGCGCGCCGGGGGGCGTGGGCCGGGCGCTGCTGCGCTGGGGGCCGTTGCCGGTGGCCGTGGCGCTGGTCGTCCCCGCGCTGGGCTCGGCGCTGTACCTCGACGACTGGATCTACCTCACCGGTGCCCGCGCGATGGCGTCGACGCCGCTTTCCGAGCTGGCGGCGCTCCAGCTGCCGTTCCTCGGCGAGACGGTGTCGGCCCACCAGGCGACCCACGCATGGGGCGCGTGGGTCTGGGTCTTCGGCGCCGATCCGCCCGACGCCGCGATGCAGGCCGGCAGCCTGCTGTGGCTGATCGCCGCGGTGGCCGGCGCCGCCTGGACGACCCGCGCGCTCCGGCCGGACGGACCGGGCGCCGGCTGGCTGCTGCTGGCCTGCCCCCCGCTGCTGATCCTGGCCCACCGGATCATGCCCGACCTGCCCTACACGGCGCTGTGCCTGGTGGCGCTGGGGGCGTTCGTCGCGGCGGGCCGCGCGAGCTCCCCGCGGGGGCGCTGGGCCGCCGCCGCGGCGCTGGCGCTGGCCGCCACCGCGGCGTGGCTGGTGGCCTACCAGGCGCTGGCGCTGCTGGCCGCCGCGACCCTGGCGGTGGTGGCGCTCCCCGCCGGCCGCCGCCTACCGGCGGCCGCGGGGCTGGGCGTGGCGTGGGCGGCGTTCGTCGCCGGGCAGGCGTACAGCGGCGCGGTGCTCGGGACGCCCCACCTGCTCTTGGCCGGCGCGTGGTTCTCCGGGTCGGTCGACACCAGCGGGTTCACCCCGGCGTGGCGCGCGCTGGCGCTGCTGGGCTACCTCGGCGCGTTCGGCGCGCCCGCGCTGGCGCTGTTCTTCCTCCGCGCCGGGGGCTGGAACGGGGCCACGCGGAGCACGGCGGGGGTGGCGCTGGGCGCGCTGGCGCTCCAGATCGCGCTGGCCTGGCTGGGCGTGCTGCCGGCGGTGGTCGACTCGGCGTGGCACGCCCTGGCGGTGGCGGCGGGGGCGGCCCAGCTGTGGGTCCTGGCGATCGCGCTGCTGGGCGCGGTCCGCGACCTCGACGCGGGCCGCGGCGCGGCCGCCGGGTGGGGCCTGGCGGCGTTCCTCGGCGCGGTGGTGCTGCTGCCGGCGCCGCTGGCCCGCTACCTGCTCCCGGTGCACGCCGCCGTCGCCGTGGTGGCGGCGAGCTGGCCGGTGGTGGCGCGGCAGGGGCTGGCGTTCCGCCTCGAGCGGGCGGTGGCGGTCGCCATCGCGCTGGTCTGGATCGGGCTGGGGCTGGCGCTGGCCCAGGCCGACGCGGCCCGCGCCGACGCCACGGCGCGCCTGGTGCAGCGGCTGCCGGTCGAGGAGGGGACCTACTTCGTCGGCGAGTCCGGCTTCCGCGTCGCGGCCGAGCGGCGCGGGATGCGCTACCTGCTGCGCGCCGACGAGGCCCCCGACGCGCGCCTGCTGCACAGCGACGTGCAGACCCCCGAGACCCACCGCGTGCACCCCGCGCTGTGGGCGCGGCTGGGGCAGCCCGGGCCGCTGCGCGAGACCTACCTGGCGCCGGTCAGCGCCGTGGACTGGGACCGCGGCGCCGACTTCTACTTCCCGTGGAGCGGGGCGGTGCCGTTCACCTTCCCCGGCGTGGGGGAGGTGGGGGCCGCGACGCAGGTGGTGGCCGCGCCGCTGCCGCCCGGCATCGAGGCCGGCCTGACGTGCCTCGAGCAGGCGTTCGTGCCGGGCCGCGGCTGGCCGGCCCACGTGCGCTGGACTCCCGACGGCCCGTGGGAGGAGATCCACTCGGTGTTCCCCACCACCGAGGTGGTGCTGGGTCTGGCCTCGCTGCCGGACCACCCCCGCGTCCGGGCCCTGGCGGAGCGGGGCCTCGCCGAGCTGATCGCCGATCGCAACGACGACGGCAGCTGGTGCTTCTACGGCCGGCCCGACCGGATCGCCGAGCGCCCCGGGATGGCCTGGGAGATCACCCCCGACGCCGACGATACCGCCCGGGCGATGCTGGCCCTGCGGGCCTGGGGACGCCCCGTCGAGCCGGCCGCGCTGGCCGCCCTGGCCGCACAGGTGGAGCCGGACGGCTCCGTGCGTACCTGGTACGCGCCCCCCGCCGAGCAGGTCCGCACCGACAGCGACCGGCCCGATCCGGTGATCGCGGCGGTGGTGCTGCGCGCGCTGGAGGGCACCCCTCACGAGGCCGAGCGGGCCCGCATCCGGGTCCACCTCGCCGGCGTCCTCGCCGACCGCCCGCCCGACGAGACCACGTACTACGGGGGGCGGCGGGTGCGCCACGAGATCGAGCTCGCCCTGGGGCAGTCGGCCCCCGAGGACTGGCTGCCACCGGGCAAGCCCGCGGCGGACGGCTGTCTGCCGCTGCAGACCACGTTCTACGGTGCCGAGGAGGCCGGTCGCCCCGAGTACGGCAGCGTCGCGGGGCCGACCGTCTCGTGGATGGTGGGGGCTGCGGCGCGGGGGCGGTAGGGCGCCGAGTCAATGGGGGGGCGAGTTCTCCGGGGTATCTGGCGGAGACGTGTGGGAATCGGACCTGGCTTTGGGGGGGGAGCCCGTCGTCTTTCGAGCGTGCCATTGCTGCCGGGAGCGCCTCAAGGCCAAGCTCGGCGGCTTCGCCGCCTCGTGGCCGCCCCGCTTCGCGGCGCGGACAGCCTTGACCCGCTCCCGGCAGCAATGGCGTGTGGATGGTGGGCGACGGAGGGGGGTGGGCTCTGGTGGAAGGTGGTTTGGCGAACTATCGGGCGGGGTGACGGCTCATCCCCTCCATAACTTCGCTTTTTACGAACTATCGGGCGGGGTGATGGCTCATCCCCTCCATAACTTCGCTTTTTGCGAACTATCGGGCGGGGTGACGGCTCACCCCCTCGAAAAGTTCGCTCTTCGAGCAGAGCCGGCCTGTTGAAGCTGTTTCCCCGGAGTCGCACGTCCCCGGTCCCACCACCACCTTCCACCAGAAGCCCACCCCCCTCCGTCGCCCACCATCCACACGTCAGCCCAGGAGTGGTGGGTCAAGGCTGGACGGCGAGCGGAGCGAGCCGGCCACGAGGAGGGCGGAGCCCGACGAGCGCGGCCTTGAGGCACCTCTCCTGGGCTGACACGCTCGAATATCGACGGGATCGTCTCCCCCCCAGGTCCGAGTCCCACACGTCTCCGCCAGCGAGCACCGGATAGCTCCCAGCCGGTCACCGGTTCGGCACGTCAGCCCGCCTCCTCCTCCCGCTCGACCCCCGCCAGCGCATCCCGCTCCCGCCGCACCCGCAGCACCTTCTCCTGGGTGTAGGTCACCTTGCCCGGCGCGCCCTTGACCTTGCGCACGTACTTCACGCGCGTCCAGGCGACCTCGCCGTCGTCGCCCTCGTGGAACCCGGAGTGGGCCAGCGCCAGCTGGGCGGCGGCCTCCAGCGCGGCGGGCTCGGGGCCCGCGCCGTCGATCGGGATCACCACGTGGGCGCCGGGGCGGCCCACCACGTGGAGCCAGGCGTCGCGGCCGCGGGCGTGGCGGAACGTCAGGGCGTCGTTGTCCTGCGAGGAGCGCCCGACGAGGACCACGCCGCCGCCCGGCAGGAGGTAGCGGTGGTAGGGCAGGCGCGCCTCCCGGGGCCTGCGCCGCGGCCGGTTCTGGGGCCGCCAGCGGGGGGGCAGCGCGGCCACCGCGCGGGCCAGTTCGCCCAGGTCCGCGGCGTCCTCCAGCGAGGAGATCGCGGCATCCAGCTGCGCCTGCTCGGCCTCGGTGCGGGCCAGCTCCTCGGCCGCCCGCCGCGCCCCGCGCTCCAGCCGCCGGGCCGTCTTGTAGCGGCGGTCGACCTCCTCCCGCGGCGAGCGCGCCGGGTCGAGGCGGATCGTGCGCGGCGGGCTGCCCGGCTCGAACCAGTCCTCCACGGTGATCGCGTCCATCCCCGGTCGCAGCTCGTGGAACCGCGCGCCGAGCAGGTCGGCCTCGCGGCGCCACGCGTCGACCTCCTCGCCGCGATCCGCCTCCTGCCGCTGGCGCCCGGCCTTGCGGGCCAGCCGCTTGCGCAGGGTCCGCAGCTGCTTCAGCGCGGCCCCCCGCCGCTCGTCCAGCGCGTCGCACTGCTCCCGCTCGGCGTACCACGCCGCCACCTGCTGCGGGACGCCGGGGGGGGCGAAGCGCGGCGGGCGCGGCGCCGGCAGCGCCGACGCGGGCGGCGTCCAGGGCAGCCCGGGCCGCAGGTCCCGCTTGTGGGAGCGGTTGGGCCGCAGCGCGATCTCGATCCGACCGTCCTCGTCGAGGATGAATAGGTTCCCGTGGCGGCCCGTCAGCTCCGCCAGGAGCGTGCGGTCGCCGATCCGCAGCCGCACCACGCGATCGCCCTCGTCGCGCGTGGGGCCGGTGAGCGGGCCGCGCAGCGCGGCGCGCAGCGCGCCCTGGATCGCCAGGGCCGGCTTCGGGTTGGGGGGCGGGCGGTCGACGGGGTGCAGCCGGGCGTGGACCGACTGGACCACGACGAGCAGGTGGACCGTGTCCCCCGGGGCGCGGGCGCTGAGCACCACGCGGTCGGGGGCGGGCACGCGGACCTCCTGCAGCCGGGCGCCGTCGAGCCGCGGCGCGAGCTCGGCGAGCACGAGGTCGATCTCGTCGACGGAGAGAGCCATGGACGGGACGCATTCTATTAACTAATAGTGGCGGATGACGATGGAGGTGCGGATGCGGACGCGGAGCTGGAGCGGAGTGCTGGTCTGCGGGCTGCTGCTCGCCGGCCCGGCCGGGGCGAAGAAGGCGGCCGAGCAGGCCCGGGAGGTCGCGGCCACGGAGGAGGCGCCCACCGAGGCCCCCGTCGACCCCACCGACCCCGAGGCGCTGGTGGCCCGCGCCCAGGCGGCGATGGGCGGTCCCGAGGGCGGCCCCGCCGCGCTGGCCGCGCTTCCGGGGTACGAGCTGACCTACCGGATGAAGGTCCACGACACGCGGCTGGGCAAGAGCTACACCGCCGACCACGTCTACGAGCGGAGCCCCGACGGCGCCACGCGGCTGGAGGTCGACCTGGTGGAGGGCTCGGGCGAGGACAGCGTCGCCTACGCGGGTGCCGAGGAGGCGTGGGTCGAGGTCGACGGGGTCAAGACCGAGTTCCAGCCCGCCGAGGTGCTCGGGCGGGTCGACGACTTCTCGCCGGAGAGCCTGTTCCAGGTCCCGCTCGACCTCGCCGGCCGCGGGATGGAGTCGTTCCCCGAGGAGCTCCGCCCGCGGCTGGAGGCCGGGCCGTTCCGGGACGACGAGGGCCGGGAACGGATCCGGATCCGCGGCATCGACACGGCCGGGGTCGAGCAGCTCACCGTGGTGCTGCACACCGGCACGGGACGGCCGACGATGGCCTCGTTCCGCTCGGTGGCGGGCGACATCGAGTACCACTTCGACGACTACCGCGAGGTGGCGCCGGGCCTGGTGCTGCCGTTCGTCCGGGTCTTCGTGCGCAACGGGGTGGTGCTCAGCGAGCTGTCGGTGAAGGGCTTCGAGGTGCTCGCCGAGACCCCCGCGGCGGGGGCGGAGGCGGGTGCCGCGGAGCCGGCCGACGAGGCCGCCGGGGCGCCGGGGACTCCGCCGTAGGCAAGAAGCACGCCAACGCCCGGAAAGCCTCGCCGAACAAAAGGAAAAACCGCTTGACAGCACCCAGTCGCATACCAATAATAGCGCGACTTTCCGCCGGGTAGGCCGAAAACTGCTGAGGATCGGGCATCGAATTCCGCTGGCGTAGCTCAATCGGTAGAGCAGCTGATTTGTAATCAGCAGGTTGCGGGTTCGAGTCCCA
>CAZOYV010000401.1:0-5956 GCA_964584075.1 uncultured Rickettsiales bacterium
AGCAGCGCGTCGGCGATCGCCTCCGCCGGGCTCTCCCCGGCGACCGGGGGCTCCCCGGTCAGCGCGAGGAACAGCAACGCGCCGAGGGCGTACACGTCGGCGGCCGGCCCGACCTCCCCGCCGGCGAGGCGCTCCGGGGCGAGGAACAGCGCGGCCGGGTCGACGGGATCGGGCGACGCCCCCTCGCCGTCGTCCGCGTCCCGGGCCAGGCGGGGCCCCTCGGCGGCGGCGAGCGTGCCGTCCCGGCGGACCCACACGCGATCCGGCTGGCGCAGAACCGGCGGGTCGCCCCGCTCCCGGGCGGCGTCCACCGCCGCGGCGAGGTCGGCCGCGGCGTCGAGCACGTCTGCGAGCTTCATCCTTCCGTGGCGCTCGACGTACGCGGCGAGCTCGACGCCGGCGGGGGGGGCCATCGCGCCGGTCCCTAGCGATCCCCGGGCTCGTCCTCGGGGGCCGGCAGCTGGGGGGTCGCCGGCGCCGGGGTCGGCGGCAGCTGCCGCGCCATGTAGCGGCGGCCGGTCAGCGCGCGCCACAGGTTGTTCAGCCGCCAGCCGGTCCACGCGATGCAGAACGGGACCACGGTCGCGGGCACGAAGTACGGGTTCTTGGTCTTGCCCAGCGAGACCATCGTCAGCACGACCTCGGCCACGCTGACGGGACAACCGGGGATCCTCACGTAGGGCTTGTTCCGGTTCTTGAACACCATCCAGTAGAACCGCAGCATCTTGATGTAGATGTCGGTCATCGAGGCGTGGCGCACGTCCTTGTGCGCCCGGCCGGTGTAGCGGCTCTCGATCTCCACCGGCTCGCCGTGGATCGTCCCCTTCCAGCGGCAGCAGTCCCCGATGAACGCGACCTTCTCGCCGGGCTCGGGATGCAGGTCGCCCTTGTACGCCCCGAACACCAGCGTCATCTTGCGCATCTTCTGCGGGGCGTCGGGCTGGAACAGGCTGACGATGTCCCACGCCTCCTCGTAGCAGCCGGGGCAGCCGCCCCAGCAGTACTCGGTGTCCTCGGTGTGGTCGGAGGCCTCCTGGGGCGGCGGGCCGGCCACCGCGGTCACCGGCGTGCCCTTGCTGAAGTCCTCGACGCGGATCAGGCCGACCTCGTAGTTCTCCGCGCGCTCCTGGGCCTCCTCGAGGGTCACGTCGCCGGAAAGCTCGATCTCGTCGAGCTCGATGGTCCCGTAGCCCCGCTCGCCGCACATCCGCACGTGGTTCACGGTGTGGGGATCGATGCCCAGGATGTGGCAGCCGACCGCGTCGACCGCCGTCTGCAGGTTGCCGAACACCAGCAGGTCGAGCTTGCGCGGCTTGGGGGTCAGCATCCGCCCCATCCCGGCCATGATCCCGTCGACGCAGAGGAACCGCGGCTGCACCAGCTCCTGCAGGTCGGCGACCTTCTCGTCGAGGCGGTGGTCGTGGTCGATCAGCCGGTGGCGGTCGTCCTGCAGGCCGATGTAGTTCTTGGCCCCGAACGTCACCGTGGTCCACGGGTGGGCCTTGAACTTGGGCACGTTGACGAAGAAGTCGCAGCGCAGCACCGGCTCGGGGGCGTAGATCACGTCGCGCAGGCGGTCGGGGTGGCGCAGCTGCACCGGCACCTGGGTGACCTCGTCGTAGAAGTAGTGCTTGGCGCCGTGCTTGCGCACCACCGCCGGGTAGCCGGCCTGGCTCCACATCAGCCGGGTGGGCATCGTGATCCCGCCGCGCTCCCCCACCGCGAGCTCGGTGAGCGGGCCGTCGGCGCGGTCGAGCAGCGCCCCGAGCACGCCGTCGGTGACCTCGGGGCGGGTGTACGACAGGTCCCAGTAGCCCTTCAGCGCGGCGACGATGTTGGGCTTGACCAGCACGCGGCCGTGGGGACGCAGATCCAGCTCCTCGAGCGCCTCGCGGGCCAGGGTCCGGATCCGCTCCGGATCGTAGGTGTCGCAGTGGCGCAGGATCACCTTGGGGCGTGCTTCACTCATCCGGCTCCCTGGCCTCCCACCCTCGCCGGTCCACGGTAGCACACGCGCTACGCGCGACGGGGCGTCCGCGGTCTCGTCGGCGCCGAGGAGGTATCATCGCCCGCATGCCCGATCCCGCCCCGGTCCGCGTCGTCTCGCTGGTCCCGAGCCTGACCGAGAGCCTGTTCGACCTCGGCGCCGGCGAGGCGGTCGCCGGGGTCACCGACTGGTGCACGCCGGCGCTGCCGCCGGGGGTCGAGCGGCCACGCGTGGGCGGGGTCCGCGACCCGCGGGTGGCCGATATCGTCGCGCTGGGCGCCGACCTGGTCGTGGCCAGCCGCGAGGAGAACCGCCGCGAGGACGTCGAGGCGCTGCAGGACCGCGGGGTGGACGTGCTGGTGCTCGACCCGCGCTCCCTGTCCGGCGCTGCGGACGCCGTGCGCTCGCTGGGCCGCGCCGTGGGCCGCGCGCGCGCCGCGGAGCGCCACGCCGCGGGGATCGAGCAGGCGCGGGCGGCCGCCTCGCGCGCGCGGGCGGGGCGCGAGCCCGTGCCCGTGCTGTACCCGATCTGGCGCGAGCCGTGGATCACGGCCGGCCCCGGCTCGTACGCCGCCGACGTGATCGCGGCGGCCGGCGGGGCGCTGGTCGGGGCCGCGGGGGACGGGCGCTACCCGCCCCTGGACCTGGACGCCGCGGCCGGCCAGGCCGGCGTGCTGCTGCTGCCCGACGAGCCGTTCGACTTCCACGGCGAGGCGGGCGCCGCCGTGGTCGCCGAGCTCGCCCGCCGGGGTTCACCGAGCTGGCACCCGGTCGAGGTGGACGGGCGCCTGGCCGCGTGGTACGGCACCCGCAGCGGCCGGCGGCTGGACGCGCTGGCCCGGATCCTCGACCCGGAAGGAGCAGGCCGATGAGGGACCGCCCCCCGCCCTACCCGACCCGCATGCCGACGGTCGGCAGGCCGCCCCGCCCCGCCGCGGCCGTGATCGTGCTGCGCGAGGACGGACCGCGGACCGAGGTGTTCGTGGTCCGCCGCAACCCCAAGCTGCGCTTCCTCGGGGGGTTCGGCGGGTACCCCGGCGGCCGGGCCGACGTCGAGGACGCCGCCCTCGCGGGGGTCGAGGACCGCGCCGACCCCGCGTCGCTGGCGATCACCGCGTCGCGGGAGCTGTTCGAGGAGGCCGGGCTGCTGCTCAGCCCCGGCGCCGGGCGGCTCTCCGACGAGGTCCTCGACCGCGAGCGGCTGGCGCTGCTGCAGGGCGAGACGACCTTCGAGGAGCTGTGCCGCCGCCACGACCTGGACCCCCGCCCGGCGCCCGGCGCGCTGGTCCCCGCGGGGCACTGGGTCACGCCCTACTACTCTCCGCTGCGCTACGACACGCTGTACTTCGTGCACCGCTTCGAGGGCCCGCGGCAGCCCGTGGTATGGGAGGGCGAGCTGGTCGAGGGCCGCTGGATCGAGCCCGGCGCGGTGCTCGACGAGTGGCGCCGCGGCGAGACCTGGCTGGCGCCGCCGGTGACCGAGACGCTGATGGAGATCGATCGCGGCGCGGGATCGCCCCAGGAGCTCGTGGCGAACCTCGAGCGGCGCGGCGCCGAGCGCGGCCACCCGTTCCACCCGGTGCACATGCGCCACGGCATCCGGCTGCTCGCGCTGCAGGCGCGGACGCTGCCCCCGGCGAGCTTCACCAACACCTACCTCGTCGGCGAGCAGGAGCTGCTGGTCGTCGATCCGGGCGCGCGCGCCGGCGAGCCGCGGCGGATGCTGCTGGACACGCTCGGCCGGCTGGTGGACGAGGGCCGGCGGCTGCGGGCCGTGGTCCTGACCCACCACCACCTGGACCACGTCGACGCCGCCGTGGCGGTGCGGGAGCGCTTCGGCGTGCCGATCGCCGCCCACCCGGGGACCGCGGCCTCCCTGCGCGCGGCGCGGCAGGCCCCGTACCGGCCAGAGCTGCAGGCCTTCGAGGTCGACGACGAGATCGAGGACGGCCACCGCTACGAGCTCGCCGGCGGCTTCGTCGTCGAGGTGCTCCACACGCCGGGCCACGCCCAGGGGCACCTGTGCCTGCTCGAGCACAGGCTCGGCACGATCCTCGCCGGCGACCTGGTGTCGGGGCTCAGCCCCGTGATCATCGACCCGCCCGAGGGCGACATGGTCGCCTACCTGGGCAGCCTACGGCGGGTGATCGAGCTCGGGCCCCTGGGGCTGTTCCCCGGGCACGGCCCGCCCGCGGTGGACAGCCGCGCGCGGCTCGAGCTGCTGCTCCAGCACCGGCTGTGGCGCCACGACAAGGCCCTCGAGGCGCTGCGCGACGCCCCCGACGGCCTGACCTTCGACGAGCTCGTGCCCCACGTCTACGACGACGTCAGCCCGCACGTCCACGTCTTCGCCGCTCGCTCGCTGCTGGCCCACCTGGAGATGATGCGCGACGACGGCCGCGTCGAGCTCGACGGCGAGCGGATCCGCATCGCCGCCCGGGCCTGACCGAGCGGTCATTCCCACCCTACCGAACGTACGTTCGGTTCCGAACGAACGTTCGAGTCACAACTATTCAAAATCATTGACTTTTTCATGACAACGACCCCCTTTTCCCTCGACGGGGGTCGTCGTAGCATGGTCGTGGTGGAGAACCCCTGGCGCGCCGGAAGCGCGGAGTGAACACCCGCCGCGGAGGTCCCATGCTCGCCCGAACGCTGCTCGCCTCGACGCTGCTGCTCCCGGTCCTCGCCCTCGGCCCCGGCTGCAGCGAACCGGCCCCCGCGGAGGAGCCCCCCGCGTTCCTCCGCGGCGAGGTGATCGTGCGCTACCACAAGGAGGTCGACGAGACCGCCGAGGACGCGGTGCTCGAGCGCCACCGGCTGCAGCGGATCGGCCGCCACCCGCTGCTGCGGGTCGACCACGTCGCCGTCGAGGAGGGCCGCGACGTGATCGACGCGATCGCGGAGATCGAGCGGGACCCCGACGTGCTCTACGCCGAGCCGAACTACCTGTACCAGCCGTGCGATCTGCCCGACGACTACAGCAGCAAGCTGTGGTTCCTGCACAACGACGGGACCTACGGCAGCGTCGACGCCGACATCGACGCCCGCGAGGCGTGGAACACCACCACCGGGGACGCCGGCGTCGTCGTGGCGGTGCTCGACACCGGCGTGGACCGCACCCACCCCGACCTGGCCTCGCAGATCTGGACCAACCCCGGCGAGATCGCGGGCAACGGCGTGGACGACGACGGCAACGGCTACGTCGACGACGTGCACGGCTGGGACTTCTACAGCTGGGACGCCAACCCCGCCGACGAGGAGGGCCACGGGACCCACGTCGCCGGCACGATCGGCGCCCGCGGCGACGACGGCAGCGGCGTGGTCGGGGTCAACTGGGACGTCACGATCATGCCGCTGCGGTTCCTCGGCCCCGGCGGCGGCGCGCTGTCCGACGCGGTCTCCGGGATCGAGTACGCCGTCGAGCACGGCGCCGACGTGATCAACAACTCGTGGGGCAGCTACGGCTCGAGCCAGGCGCTGCGCGACGCCATCGGCTACGCCAACGAGCACGGCGTGCTGTTCACCGCCGCGGCCGGGAACGACGGGGGCAACAACGACAGCTCGCCGTTCTACCCGGCGAGCTACGACGTGCCCAACGTCGTGGCGGTGGCCGCCACCGACCCCGACGACGACAAGGCCAGCTTCAGCAACTACGGCGCCAGCCGCGTCGACCTCGGCGCCCCGGGGCAGTGGATCTACAGCACCTGGCCCGGGGGCGGGTACGAGTGGCTCAGCGGGACCTCGATGGCGACCCCGGTGGTCTCCGGCGCCGCCGCGCTGGCGCTGGCGGTGGACCCCTCGCTGACCCCGGCGGAGCTCAAGCAGCTGCTGCTCGACACCACCGATCCGGTCAGCGCGATGCAGGGCCGCACCGTCAGCGGCGGCCGGCTCAACGCCCGCGCGCTGGTCGAGGCGGTGGCCGCGGACGCCGGCGAGCCGCCCCCCGAGGAGGAGGAGCCCCCGCCC
>CAZOYV010000402.1:0-5911 GCA_964584075.1 uncultured Rickettsiales bacterium
AGCCCCCGCCGCCCGAGCCTCCACCGCCCCCCTCGCTGCCCTGACCGCCGCCGCCGCCGCCGCCACCACCGTCGGCGGTGCCGTCGCCGCCCCCCTCGCTGGGGTGGCCGTCCTCGTCGGGGGCCGAGCGCCACAGGTACGGCGCGACCCCCGCGACGATCAGCGTCAGCGCGCCGGAGAGCAGGATCATCACGATCCAGCCGGTGATCGACAGCCGCACGCGCGGCTTGCCGGAGTGGCGCGTCTCGCGGCGGTCGGGCCCGCTGCCCTCCGCCCGCCAGCGGGCCAGCGCGTAGGACTGCTGGGCCACGAGGTACGCCAGGCACAGCAGGATCGAGGTGGCCAGGATCACGAACGTGGGGATGCTCCAGATCGCCCACTTGCGCCCGGCGAACCACGCCTCGGCCCCGCCGGTCTCCTCGGCGATGATGATGATCGCGCCCACCGCCAGCATCAGCGGGTACCACACGGCGAACATGTGGGTCCGCGTGCGCATCGTCCAGATCCCGCTGCCGAACGCGAAGGCGCCCAGCATCAGCCCCACGCCGAGGTACTCCATGCCCGGCACCGCGACCAGGTAGGCCAGGATCAGCACGCCGCCGATGAACACGCCGAGCGACACGATCCACTCGAGCCACGGCCGCAGCCGCAGGAACCCGGCGGCCTGGCCCGCGCCGATCCCGGCCACCGTCGCGCCGCCGATCGTCGCCAGCGCCAGCACGTCCTCGACGTCGTGGTAGAACCACATCACCGCGCCGGACAGCGACAGCATCCCGAAGATCGCCAGCAGCCAGAACGCGACCAGCGCGCCGGCGACGTCCTTGAAGTTCTGCCACCAGCTCATGCCGCGCCCCTCCCGCGGCCGGCGCCGCCGGTGGACAGGCCCTTGACCCCGCGCAGCACGTAGTGGCGCGGACCGACCTCCATGCGGTACAGCGCGTCGGGCCCGGCCGACAGCGCGGCCCAGACCTTGCGGCCGGCGCGCACCGCGTGCCAGCGGGCGATCTTGAGCTGGTTGTCGCGGCGCAGCGCGCGGACCAGGTCGATCCCGCGGCGCAGCGGCGTGTTGAGCGTCGAGCCGGCGGCGTGGGGCAGCAGCACGAAGCGCTTCAGCACCGTGCCGACGCCGGGCTTGCGCTCGCCGGCCCAGCGCTCGAAGCCGGACGGCGGCGGTTCGCCGAGCAGGGCCTCGGGGGGCAGGTAGATCCAGGTCACGCGGCGACCGGGGACCGGAGGCGGCGGCCGCGCGGCGAAGCGGCACGACAGCACCACCAGGTCGGTCGGGTCGTCGTCGCCGTCGCCGTCGGCCAGCAGCTGGGGCAGGTCGATCCGCGGCTGCCACGCCACCCGGGCGCCCAGCTCCAGCCACGGGGAGCCCTTGCCGCGGCGGGCGTCGACGCGCTCCACCCGCGGCGCGCCGTCGGGTCCCGGGGCGGCGGTCACGAGGGTGACGTGCTCGCCGTCGCGGACCATCCCGTCGGCGAGGCTGACCCACGCCTCGGCCAGCGCGTCGAGGGTCGTGGCCAGCACCGGCCGGACCGGCATCCGCAGCCGCGGCAGGTAGGTGTCGAGCCCCAGCAAGATGCGCCGGTGCGAGATCTCGCGCGACTCGGGGAGCCGCACCTGCAGGCGGCCGGCGCGCATCGACAGCTTCCAGTGGATCCGGCGGGTGTCGTCGCCCGGGACGTAGCTGCGAAAGCGGTAGTAGTCCTCGTTGGCCTGGCGGTGGCGGATGGTCAGCAGGTCCGGCTCCTCGTCGAGGGAGCGGGGCGGGTCGATCACGCGCACCGAGCGGACCCGCGGCAGCACCGTCAGCTCGGCGGTGGACAGCGCGGCGACCTCGACGCGGGTCATCCCCAGCGCGTCCTGGTACTGGACCCGCGCCGGCCCCACGTGGAACGAGCCGCGGGGGGTGGCGCGCAGCAGCCCGGCCAGCGTCACCGTCTCGCGCGACGCCGCCGGGGTGGCGATGTAGCGGCTCTCGGTCTCGAGGCGCTCGGGCAGCTGGTCGTGGATCAGCAGCCGGTAGCCGGGGAAGATCGGGACCTTCGTGAGGTGGAAGCGCTCCTCCACCGGCTCGCCGGTCTGGACCACCGCGGGGGCCATCTCACGGCGGATCCCGGCCTGGCTGCGGCCCATCCCCCAGCGGAAGGTGCTGACCATGAACGCCGAGAGGAACACCGAGGCGCCGACGACCCAGTAGAACAGCACCAGGCTGAGCACCGCGAGCAGCCCCAGGCTGGCCCACTTGAAGCCCAGCGAGAGCACCACCAGCACCACGCCGGTGAACAGCACGACGTAGCCCTGGGGCGTGACGATCGCCAGGTGGCGGTAGACCGCGTCGATCAGCGCGAACTCGTCGAGCCGCTTCTGCTGGCGCAGGAACCGCAGCTCCTGGGCGATCTTGGCCCCCACGCCGAACACCTGGGCGACGAACACCGGCCCGACCACCAGTGCCGCGCCGGCGGCGAGGCCCAGCGCGGTCTCCGTCACCTCGCTGGTCTCCAGCACCAGCGAGGCGATGAACCCGACCACCAGCGGCAGCAGGAACATCATGCCGCCGTGGAACGCGATGCCGATCATCGCCAGGGCCGGGTGGGTACGGTTCACCAGCTGGACTCCCCTCCCCCGCTCAGCGCACCGGGATCGCGGTGAGCAGCTCGCGGACGTAGGACTCGCCGACCTTGTCGCCGGCCAGCACCAGCCGGTGGGCGAGCACGTCGGGGGCCACCGCCTGGACGTCGTCGACCGACACGAAGTCGCGCCCGGCGAGCATCGCCCGCGCCTGGGCCATCGCCACCAGCATCAGCGTCGCGCGGGGGCTCACCGACTGCAGCGCGCTGGCGTCGGCGCGGATGTGGTTGACCAGGTCGACGACATACTTCTTGAGCTGCGCCGAGCAGTAGATCTTGGGCACCATGTGCTGCCAGCGGAGGAAGTCCTCGCCGGTGACCACCGGCTGCAGCTCGTCCACCGGGGGGGTGACCTGGAGGTGCACGTCGAGGATCCGCATCTCGGCCTCGGCGGGTGGGTAGCCCATGCTGAGGCGGACCATGAAGCGGTCCAGCTGGGCCGCCGGCAGCGGGTAGGTGCCGTCGTGCTCCAGCGGGTTCATCGTCGCGATCACGAGGAACGGCGCGGCGATGTCGTGGGTCTCGCCCTCGACCGTGACCTGCCGCTCGGCCATCACCTCCAGCAGGCTGGACTGGGTCTTGGGCGTGGCGCGGTTGATCTCGTCGGCCAGCAGGATGTTGGTGAACACCGGGCCCGGCTGGAACTCGAAGGTCTTCATCCGCAGGTTGAACACGTTGCTGCCGGTGATGTCGATCGGCAGCAGGTCCGGCGTGAACTGGATCCGCTTGAAGCCCACCGCCACGGTGGCGGCGATCGTGCGGGCCAGCATCGTCTTGCCCACACCGGGGACGTCGAGCAGCAGCACGTGGCCGCGGGCGCACATCGCGGTCAGCACGCGCCGGACGACCTCGTCCTTGCCCAGGATGATCTGGCCGATGTTGGCCATCACGCGCTGGAACTCGTCGGTGATCCGGGCGATCGCGGCGGCGAGCTCGGGGTCCGCGTGGGGGTTGCGGAACGGGTCGTCCATGGTGGTCCTCCTCCCGGCGAGCGGGGGGTCAGCTCTTCCTCGTGAACACCTTCTGCATCACGAGCCACAGGCGCTGGACGCCGGCGGCGTAGCGGTCGCGGTAGACCTGGTCCCAGTGGGCCACGCGGGCCGGGTCGACACCCCAGCAGCGGGCGTACTCCTCGACGACGCGGACCTCGCTGCCATCGCGGGAGCGGTCGACGTGGACCAGGTGCACCATCGCCTCGAGCAGCCGCTCGCGCTGCTCGGCGGTGGGGGGCCTGGGCAGCGTCTCGGGGCGATGGACGCGCACGAACTCGGCCGGGATCGGGGGGCAGCGGTGCTGGGACAGGAACCGCTGCAGGAACGCCTCCTCGGCGGGGTGCACGCGACCGTCGGCGACCATCACCGAGACCAGGGGCAACAGGGGGGCCCACGCGGCGTGACGCTCGGTGGAGTCCAGCGCGCCGGACTCCGCGCAGGCCGGGTCGTCGTCCGGCGGTGCGGGATCGACCTCCGCCCGGTGGTGTTCCGGCGCCGGCCCCGCGGGGGGCGCCGGGGAGACGCCGTCCGGCGACGGGGAGACCGCCGGGACCGGGCCGCCGGCGGATGCCGGGGCGGGCGGCGCTGCGGCGGGCTCCCGCGGGGCCGGCGCGTCCGGGGGTACCGAGGCGGCCATCGCGATCTCGGGGAACAGGAACGCCAGCACGTCGAAGTTCGTCTCGACCGGCTCGCCGGCCCGGAGCTTGGCGAACACGGCGCGGGGATCGGGATCGAGGAACGACGACTCGAAGAACGTGTCCACCGAGTCGTGGCCCTCCTCGCGGGCCCAGCGCTGCAGTGCCTGCATCAGCTCCCCGGGGTGCGCGAAGCGCTGTCCGGGATCGACGATCCGCTCCTCGGCGCGGATCCCGCAAGCCTCGCAGTGGCAGGTCAACCGCTCGTTCTCGCCCAGCGGGGTGTCGCACGCGGGGCAGTGCTCCCGGCGCATCCGCGCGCCCCCGTCGCGGAGGGGCGCGAGGTCGGGGATCACGGCTCCCCGCGTTCGGCGCCCGCACAGCCGGCAGCGGCTCTCGATCGCCAGGCCGAGCAGACAGGCCGGGGCCTCGGGGTCGTACAGCGCGGCCCTCGCCGACTCGACCCGGCAGGCGGGGCACTCGTCCAGGACCTGGAAGACGTCCATGACCGTGACAGGATAGCGCGGGACCGCGGCGGTTGCCCCGATCGTCGTCGAGGGCGATCATGGGGGCTCCCGCGGCCGCGCGCTCGCGGGGATGGAGGATCGCAATGCAGAGATCGAGCTGGGTGGCGCTGCTGCTGACCCTGGCGCTGGCGACCGCGGCGGGCGCGGTGGGCTCCGAGCAGGAGGTCATCGCCGAGGCGGACCGCCTGTACGGGCTCCGCGCCGACGCGACCAGGGCCCAGGAGGGCCTGGACCTGCTGCGCGAGGGCGCGGCGGCCTATCCCGAGAGCTACGGGATCCACTGGCGGATCGCGCGCGCCTGCTTCTGGATCTGCGACGGCACCGATGACCGAGAGGTCAAGAAGAGCCTGGGCAAGGAGGGCTGGGATGCCGGTGACGTGGCGCTGGCCCAGAAGCCCGACGGCATCGAGGGGCACTACTGGACCGTGCTGACGATGGGCGAGTACTCCAAGGGGATCAGCATCCTCAAGGCCATCGGCCAGGGGCTCGACAAGAAGTTCACCCACCACCTCGACACCGTGCTGGCCGCCGACGAGGACTACGACGACGGCGGTGCGCTGCGGGCCAAGGGCAAGTACTGGTACGCGCTGCCCAAGGTGATGCGCGACTACGACAAGAGCCTCGAGCGCCTGCAGCGGGCCGACGAGCTGGTGCCGAACCACCCGCGCACGCTGCTGTACCTGGCCGAGACCCAGCACGCGATGGGCGACGACGCCGCCGCCCGAGCCTCGGTCGAGGCCGCCCTGGCCTGCACCGGATGGCCCGACGCCGCGGAGCGCGATCGGGTGATGGTGTGGGCCCGCGCGTTCGAGGGGACCCTGCCCTGAGCGACGCCCCCGAGCGCGACCTGCGGGGCCGGCTGGTGGCCAACCTGCACCGCCACCCGCGGCCCCGGATCACGATGGCCGAGGCCTTCGAGTGCACCCTGCACGTCCCGCTGCGCGAGGAGCTCGCGCGGGTCTTCACCGACCACTTCCACGCGATGGCCGCGACGTACGGCTACGACGCCCACAAGGAGCTGCTCGAGGAGATGCGCGTCGAGGAGCTCGTGCAACGGCTGGAGCTCTGATGGGGTCAAGTCGCGTGTTGTATAGTTGCGGGCCCGCAACTATACAACACGCGAC
>CAZOYV010000403.1:0-311 GCA_964584075.1 uncultured Rickettsiales bacterium
CCTTTCAGACAGCAAGTTGGGCCAGACTTCGCCTGGCGCACCAAAGCACGCAAAGAGGGGAAAGGAGGAGAAAGGAGGAGGAAGAAGGAGAAGAGAGAGAGGAACTGGGGGTACTACCGCCTGCGCAGCGCCAGCACCAGCCCGCCGACCAGCAGCCCGATCAGCCCTGCCGGCGGTGCGTCGCTGGGCGCGATGTCGCCGATGCAGTTGCAGCCCTGGGTCGCGTCGTAGTTGGCGTTGGTGCGGGGATCGGGGAGGTCGACGCCCGGGGGGGGCTCGGTGTCGTCGTCGCCGCCGTCGTCGTCGCCGCC
>CAZOYV010000403.1:411-5908 GCA_964584075.1 uncultured Rickettsiales bacterium
GTCGTCGTCGGACACGTCGTCGTCGGACACGTCGTCGTCGGACACGTCGTCGTCGGACACGTCGTCGTCGTCGGGCATCCAGTTGTCGGTGTAGCCGTCGATCCAGGAGGCGTACTTGTCGGCGCGGGTGTTGTAGCCGTACTGGTTGCAGTTCTGGTCGCCGTAGGAGACCACCGAGGCCACGCGCCAGCTGCCGGTGTGGTCGGTGAACCCGGGGCCTCCGGAGTCGCCGAAGCAGGTGTTGTAGGTGTAGTCCTCGTGGTACAGGCCGTTGTTGTCCCAGCCGTCGATCGCGATGTCGACCTCGCGCTTGATGCCCGAGTCGTTGGCGTTGCCCGAGGTGACCCCGAACCCGACGAAGTGCAGCGGGTTGCTGGGGCCGAGCCACGAGTTGCTCGGCGCGTCGCGGTTGATCGCGATCGGGTCGGTGGGGCCGGTCTGGCTGATCATCACCACGGCGATGTCGGCGACCATCGTGCTGGGGTTGTAGTTGGGGTGCTCGACGTAGTTGTTCGAGGTGCGGTGGTAGTAGTAGCCCTGGTCGATGTTGTTGCACCAGTACAGGTCGATCGTGCCGTAGACGTCCTCGATGCAGTGGGACGCGGTGAGCACCACGTCGGGGGAGATCAGCGTGCCGGTGCAGATGTAGCCGCCCATGTAGAGGAACACCACGGAGTCCCAGCCGGTGGTGGTCTGACCGTTGACGATGCCGCTGTCGTGGCTCTCGAGGGCCTCGACGACCTCGGGGGGCAGGGGTTCGTAGTCGTCGCTGTCCGCGACCATCAGGCCCGGCTCGCAGCCGGCGGTGGCGAGCAGGAACGCAGAACACAGCAGGGCAAGTCGTCTCGTCATGGTCGTCTCTCGCAGCCGGAGAGGGGATTCTCCAGGCCCCCAATGTAGCAGATCGAACCGCGAGGGACAGGTTCGGGGGAGCGGCTCGAGGTCGCGTGCGCCCCTGGGATCACGCGCCTGCAGGGCCGGCGGGCAGGCTGCGACCGCCGGACGCCTGGCCGCCGGGGTCTTCGTCGTCGGCCAGCGAGTCGGCGTCTTCGATGCCCTCGCCGTCGGTCAGCGCGGCCCGGTCGGCGATCGGCAGGAACGCCGCGGCGGCCTTCTGGAACCGCTCGGCGTCCCGGAAGTAGTAGGCCTCGCGCAGGATCCGCGGGGGCTCGTCGGGCACGTAGTGGATCGTCTGGCTGTGGTCGATGATGTACGACGCACCGGTGCGGCCATAGGTCGACCGCGTCTCGAACAGCTCCCCGCCAGGGCGCGCACGCACGAGCCGGACGAGCAGCATCCCGTGGGACTGGCGCAGGACCAGCAGGTGGGCGGTCTGGTCGTTGTTGTGGGCGAAGATGCCCTTGCGCACCAGCGGCAGCCCCGGCTTGCTGGTGTCGGTGAACTCCCCGGCGCCGGCGGCCTGCCAGCGCCGGCGCAGCAGCTCGTAGCACGCACCGAGCGTGCGCGGCAGGTGCAGCGGCGGCAGGATCAGCCCGGTGGTCGACGACAGCTCCGCGGTCCACGGCTGGCCAGTGCGGTGCCGGAAGTAGCGCACGCCGCCGATGTAGGTGTGCTCGAGGTCGAACGATTGCTCCATCCGCAGGTTGGTCAGCGTCTTGCGCGTGCTGCTGACCAGCAGCGAGCGCCGCCCGCCGAGCATCGGGATCGGCCCGCACAGCACCTTGATGTCCATCCGCCGGGCCTGGAACGGATCGCCGCTGACCACCACGGGTACGCCGCGCGGCGTGCCGTCCATGTGGAAGTACTCGATGGTGATCCGCTCGCCCTCCTTGATCGCCACCTGGTTGCCCGGCAGCAGCCCCCAGATCCGGCCGCCGACGGTCAGGGTCCCGGTCCCGAACCCGAACGTGTGGAGCGCGCGGGCGACCAGCCCCTTGACGATCGCCTCGCTGAACCCGAAAAGCCCGCGGAGGTTGATCGGCGGCCGGCCCTGCTGGGCCCGCGACCACAACGGCGGCACCAGTAACAGCGAGCTCTGGCCGGCGAAGCTGGTGGGGTTGGTGGTCGGCACCGAGGCGACCCCCGCGGCGTAGGTGCGGTTGGTGTACAGCCCCTCGGCGAGGTGTCCCTCGAAGTGCGACTTGGTGCGGCCGTGGGCGTCGAACGAGCGGACCCGGACGCGCGACTTGCCGAAGATCCCCTGGTTGATGATCACCTTGGGGATCCGCACCAGGTAGCCGACCAGGGTCTGGGTCTTCTTCGTCAGATCCTTGGTGAAGAAGTGCCCCGCCGCGGGGCCGCCCAGCACGTGGCCGCAGACCAGCCGCCAGGTGCGGTCCAGCGCCAGCACGCTCAGCCGCGCGGGGACCACCACACCGGTGCTGCAGAAGTAGTCCACGAAGCGCCGCGTGGTGAGCTTCTCGGCCCAGCGCCGCAGCGGATCGAGCAGCGGCAGCCGGGCCAGCGCGTTGCCCGCCGTGGCGTAGGTCCAGCCCGGGACGCCGGCGAACACCGCGTTGTCCGCGGCGACCCCCGCCGGGTAGCAGGCGATGGCCCGGATCCAGGGGTACAGCCCCCGGAAGCTCTCCTCCAGCGTGGCCTCGGCGAGCCGCTCGAGGTCGTAGTGCTCGGGGACCAGGTCGACCAGCTGGGGCCAGCGCGCGGCGAGCACGGCGACGGCCACCAGCGGATCGCCGTTGTCGCGGCCGGCGAGGCGCAGGATCCGCTCTGGCGAGCGGTCGCGCTGGACGGCGGACTCGATCTTCGAGCGCAGCAGCCAGATCAGCGTGATGTTGGCCTGGGACGGCTCGATGTCGCGGGGCACCCCCCTGGGGAAGAACACCCGCCGGTAGTCGGGCGGCAGCTCCTCGAGGTGCCGCTCGGTGACCCGCGAGCCGTCGATCCGCCCCGGCCGCATCTCGACCAGGTCGGGGTAGAACGCCGAGTAGGCGGCGACCAGCACGTGGTGATCGAGGCTGCCGTCGCCGCTGATCACCATCAGGTCCAGCGGGGCCTCCTCGGCGGCGAGCTCGACGAGCTTGTCGCGGATCGCGGAGATGCTCCTGGCGAACTCGGCCTGGGTCTCGACGACGTGGAGCTCGTAGCCGCGGTCGCGCAGCGCGGCGAACAGGTCGCGCGGGACCTTGTTCCTCTTCAGCGGGTGCAGGACGACCAGCAGGTTGCCCGGCTCGCGGTCGTGGTGTACGCCGGCGAGGACGTAGCGCTCGAGGTGCTCGGGGCGCAGCTCGGCGGACGGCGCCTGGGGGGGCGTGGAGGTGCCGGTCAGCCCGGTGGCGCCGACCCCGTCCTCGGAGGGGATCAGCGTGATCGGGCCAGCGCGGCGGTCGTCGCGGTCTCGCGTGCGCGCCATGGTCGTATCAAGCATGATACAGGTACGGGGGATGAAGTTCTCGGCACCGCTGTGGCTGCTGGTCCTGTGCCTCGCCGGCTCTGCCGGCGCCGCGGAGCCCCTGCCCTCCTGCGAGGACTGCAACCTGCTGATCGTGGTGATCGACACGCTGCGCTTCGACCACCTCGGCCACAACGGCTACGCGCGACCGACCAGCCCCGCGCTCGACGCGTTCGTCGCCGGCGCGCGGCGCTACGACGCGGCCGTCGCCCAGGCGACCTGGACGATCCCCTCGACGGCCTCCCTGCTGACCGCGTCCTACCCGTTCAACCACGGGATGTCGTTCGGCCCCGGGGACACCCAGGCGTGGCACTCGCTGCGCCCCGACCGGACGACCCTCGCCGAGGTGCTCCAGGCCGAGGGCTTCGGCACCGCCGCGCTGATCGGCAACCCGATCCTGCGCCGCAAGCTGGACCTCGACCGCGGCTTCGACGACTACCAGCTGCTGGACGATCCCGAGGCGGTCGCGACCGCCGCGCAGCAGATCGCCCGCTGGGACGAGCAGCGGTTCTTCCTGTACCTGCACCTGCTCGGGCCCCACCCCGGCCTCGACCCGCCGGAGCCCTACGCTACGATGTTCGGGCCCGCCCCGGCGCCGCTGCCGGAGGACGGCCTGGCCTACCAGCACGTCCGCGTCCAGGCCGGCGCGACCAAGGCGAGCTACGAGCGCTGGTACCGCGATCTCTACGACGCCGAGATCCGCTACACCGACAAGCTGATCGGCGACCTGCTGGCGCTGCTGGAGGTCACCGGGCGGCTACAGGACACCGTGGTGGTGGTGACCAGCGATCACGGCGAGCACCTGTTCGATCACGGGTTCCTCGGCCACGGGATGTCGGTCTACGAGGCGCTGGCCCACGTCCCGCTGGCGATCCGGGTCCCCGGCGACACCGTCCGCGTCGAGCCCGCGGTGGTCGAGCAGGTCGACCTCGCGCCGTCGCTGCTCGAGGTCCTCGCGGTGCCGGTGGACGACGCGTGGGGCTGGGACGGCGGCGCCCTCGGCGAGGGCGACCTGGGGTTCTGCGAGCAGGGCCCGCGCCAGTCGGTGCGCCGCGGCCGCTACAAGCTGATCGTGGATCGCTCCAGCGGCCTGGAGACGCTGCACGACCTGGCCCTCGACCCCGCCGAGCTACGGGACTACTCCAGCGCGCTGCCGACGGTCCGCGACGACCTGCGCGCCCACATGACGGCCTGGCAGCGCCGGGAGACCGAGGCGGTCGAGAGCGCACCGCTGACCCTCACCGACGAGGAGCTCGAGCGGCTGCGGGCGCTGGGGTACATCGAGTGAGCGGCCCCCGCCGATCCACGGAGCTCTCGGCTCGACGGAGCCCTCCCCGCGCACACCTGCCGTACGCCACGGTGGGCGCCATCGCCCTGTGCCTCGCCGCGTTCGTGCTGACCTTCCGTGCCCAGCACGGGCACGAGCAAGCGCTGACACGCCACCTCGAGGACGCCACGCGGCGCCTGTCCAGCGGCCCCGGGCTGGACCGGTCGGCCCTCGCCGCCCTGTGCGGGGAGGCGGCCTTCGGCTGCGAGCTGCCCCCGCCGGTGGTGGGGGACGACGCGCCCGCCGGCGCCGACTCGGTGGACGACGCCGCGCAGGACTACGTCGACGCCCGCATCGACGACGCCCTCGAGGCGTGGGCCGGCGCCCCGGCGACGCGGCTGGGGCTGAGCCGGGCCAAGGTCCCACCCTGGGGGCCGGTCACCCACCTGTTCGTCCACACGCGGCTGCCCGCGCTGCTGCTGGCGGTGGTGGCGCTGTGGCTCGCGATGGCCCCGGTGGAGCTGCGCTGGGGAGCCGCGCGGGCGGCGTCGCTGTTCGTCTTCGGCGGCGCCGTCGCCGGGGTCGCGCAGCTGGCGCTGCTGGGCGGGCAGCCGCACCACGTGGTGGTCGGCGCCGCGGGCGGGATCGGGACGCTGGCCGGTGTCGCGCTGGTCTCCGCGCGGCGCGACGGGGCCGGGACCACGCTCCCCCCCGGTGTGCCGGGGGCGCTCCGCGGGCGAGCCCTGCACGCGCTCCTGATCGCGGCCGGCGGGCTGGCCTACGCCGGGCTGAACGGCGTCGCGACCGGCCACCTCGTGCTCGGCGCGGCGACGCCGCTGACGGGTCTGGCGCTGGGCGTC
>CAZOYV010000404.1:0-5837 GCA_964584075.1 uncultured Rickettsiales bacterium
ATGGAGTCGTCGTCGCCGATGGAGTCGTCGTCGCCGATGGAGTCGTCGTCGCCGGTGTCGTCGTCGCCGATGGAGTCGTCGTCGCCGATGGAGTCGTCGTCGCCGATGGAGTCGTCGTCGCCGGAGTCGTCGTCGCCGGAGTCGTCGTCGCCGGTGGCGTCGTCGTCGCCCACCGCGTCGTCGTCGCCGATGGCGTCGTCGTCGCCCACGAGGTCGTCGTCGTCGCCGTCGTCGTCTCCATGGTTGGGGCACGCCAGCGGGCCGGCGGCCAGGCACAGCATCAGGAACGGAACGATCCACGCGCGAGTCGTCATCAGGAGTCCCTCCACACGCGGCGAGGTGCCGCGTCCGGCGTGGTAGTTGCCGGTCCCGGGGATCCGCTCGTATCGGTGGTGGCCCCCCGGTGGGGCGACCATAGGACAGGGGGAGTTACGTCCGCGGTTACGGGTTCGGCGGGGGGAGGCGGATCGATCCGCGACCTGTCAGTACGGGAACATCCAGGTCTGGAGGTCCGTGGTGTCGCCGACGCTCTCCTGGTCCTGCTGCGTCCAGGTCGCGGGGTGCATCGTGACCAGCTCGCCGGCGTCGATGCCGGCCTCGCTGGCGTCGATGGAGATCGTCAGCAGGTCGCCGTCGATCTCGGCGGTGGCGGTGGTGGCGTGGTTCTGCCAGCCGTAGATCGGCGAGAACGTGAAGTAGTACATCGTCCAGGCGCCGTCGAGGAACTGGGCGATGTAGGCGGTGTCGCCGTCGTGGGTCGGGCAGCCGCAGGAGTAGTTGTCGGCGGCGGGGTCGGCGTCGAACACCGCGTAGAACTCCTCGAAGCCCAGGTCCTGGGCGCCGGGGAGGTCGCCGGCGTAGTCGATCGTCACCTCCAGCTCGTCGGCGCGATCCCGGTTGCCCACCTGGCAGACGTTCCACTGCTCGATGTCCAGGTGTGGCACGTAGGTCAGCCGCTTCTTGTCGGGGTAGACCAGCACGTCCGAGACCAGGTCGGCGAACCACTCCAGCGCGCACTTGCAGCGGCAGTCGCAGTCGGCGCCCAGGTGGTGCTGCGGGCTGGAGTCCGGGGGCTTGAACGTGAGGATCGCATACTCGATGGCCTCGGCGGCGGAGACGGTGCCGTCGCCGTCGCCCACCAGGGAGTCGGCGTTGTTGTTGCGGAACGCGTCGCGGTAGGCGCGGCTGACCTCGCTGTCGTCGCCCTTTTGGGTCCCGTAGGAGCTCTTGTCGTGGGAGGCCGCGGTCAGCACGTTGATCCCGTCCTCGGCGAACGAGTGCTTGCCCCGCAGGAAGTTGCCGGAGTGGCACCCCTGGAACAGGAAGTTGAGGTTGCAGTAGCCCGGCCCCTCGCACTGCTTCTGGTAGTAGTCCGCCGGCGACGGGCAGTGCTCTACGGCGTCCACCTTGGCCTTGATCTCGGCCACGGAGATCCGGTGGTCGGCGTGGCGCGGGTCGGCCGGCCCGCTGCGCACCCAGTAGTAGGAGTCGGCGCCGCCGTGGCCCACGAGGTGGATGTGGGTCTCGTCCCCGGTGCAGCGGCTCTTGCCCAGGATCTCCTCGATGGCGTCGAGGGCCTCCTGCTTGGTGGGGTCGACCTCGAGCGTCACCGCGCCGAAGCGCTTCTCGAGGAACGCGGCGTTCTTGCGGCCGGTCTGCTCGATGTCCACGCGGCCGCTGTGGTCGCCGAAGGTGATCACCAGCGCGCGGCACTCCTTGTCCAGGGTGTGGTCGTCGGTCTCGCACTTGGCGGAGCAGTCGACGGCCGAGATCCCGTCGGTGGGATCGGTGTCGTCCTGCGGCGCCACGCGGGGGTAGTCGTCGGGGACCCCGGCGGGGAAGCGGATCCGGTTCCAGACCATGTAGTGGTCCTCGATCTCGCCGACGGCGAACTCTCCGGAGCCGTCCCAGCCGGAGTCCCCGTAGGGTGCGCCGTCCACCTGCGTCGAGGTGAGCGAGGTGCGGATCCAGGTCTCCCACGAGATCAGGTCGTTCTCGTCCGCCGGCAGCTCGATCTTCCCGGAGTGGATCCAGCCCGACATCGTGGCCCCTTCGAACGTGATCGCCTGGTTGGCCACGACCCACTCCGGGCCGCGGTCGTTCTTCTTCCAGATCCCGTCGTGGTCCGTGTCCAGCAGCACGTTCCAGTAGCGGTCTCCGTCGGCCTCGCCCGCGGCGCGGTTGACGAAGACGTACATCCGGACCTTGAGCTTCTTGGCCGGGATGTCGTGGTAGATCCGGAAGCGCATCTCCTCCACCCCGTCCTTGTCCACGAGGTTGGGCTGGCCGTCGGGATCGTTGGCGTCCAGGGCGCCCTTCTCCTTGGACTTGTGTCCCCCGAGCCACAGCTTCTCCGGGTCCAGGCAGTGGCCGCCGGTGTTGCTGCCGAAGGCGTTGACGGAGGCCCACTCGGTGGGGAAGCGCCCCTGGGTCAGCGGGTGGTAGTAGGCCGCCGAGCCGTCGGGGGCGTCGCCGTAGTCCGCCTCGGGATCGGCGCGCTCCCCGCCGCGAGCCTCCTCCTCCTCGGCCTCCGGGTCGACGGAGAACGGCATCGCGTTGAGCACCGTGATCGAGCTCCGCTCCGACTCCATCAGGAGCGCCTCGTCGTTGATCACCGGCCACCACGACTGGTCCTCGAGGGTCACCGCCTCGGTGGCCTCGTCGACGAACACGAACTGCACCGGGTGTTCCCACTGGGCGTACGGATCGGGGTCGAACAGGGCGAACCAGTAGGTCCCCGCGGGCTCGTAGCTCGACTCGCCGTCGAAGGGCTGGATCTCGTCGCTGGCCTCGAACGGCTCCTCGAACAGGTGCAGCGCCCAGGCGCCGTCCTCGTCGGAGATGTCGAGCTGCTCCTCCAGCAGCAGATCGAGGACCAGGTCGGCCTCGGTGAGCTCGTCGTCGGCGGTGTCGTCGTCGTCGCCACCGGTGGTGTCGTCGTCCTGCTGGTCCTCCTCGGGGCAGCCGACCCCCCAGCCGAGGGCCAGCAGGGCCAGCAGCGCAGCGACGATCGAGGTGTGGCGAAGCATACGGGTGATCATGAGTAGTCCCCCTCGTCGGGCACGGCGTGAGCGGCCCGGAAGCAGCAGGATATCACGACTCGTCGACGGTTCGACGACCGGGGCGGCCTCGGGGTACCCTGCCGTGCGATGGACGCGCACCACCGCGAGACCCTCGAGCGCCGCGTGCGGACCCTGGCCGGGTTCGGACACCGCGGCTCGGGCAGCACCCACGAGGCGATGGCCGCCGGCTACCTGCGCGAGCAGTGGCGCGAGGCGGGGCTCGACCCGCAGGTGCAGCCGTTCCACGGGGCCCGCTCGCTGGGGCTGCGGCTGGGGCTGCACGTCGTGATCGCCCTGATCGGCGCGGCGCTGCTGTGGGTCTGGCCGACCGCCACCGGCGTGCTGGGGATCGTGGCGCTGGTCAGCGTCGTGGTCGAGCACACCTGGGGCTTTCCACTGCTCGGCCGGTTCCTGATCGACGCGCCCTCGCAGAACGTCGTGGCGACGATCCCGGCGCGCAGCGGGCGTCCCCGGCGGCGGGTGGTACTGGTCGGGCACTACGACACCCAGCGCACCGGCTGGATGTGGCAGGAGGGGCTGCTGTCCCCCATCGCCCGGATGCTGACCCGGGCGCCGGGGCCGCTGAAGTCCCCGCTGTTCCCGGTGATGGCGGCGATGGTGGCGATGCCGGTGGTGGCGCGCTGGGCGGTGATCTACCCCCAGTCGGCGCTGGTCACGCCGGTGGGGATCGCGATCGTGGTGGTGCTCGGGATCGCGTCGGTGGTGCTGCTCCAGTGGGGCTACGGGCCGTACGTCCCCGGGGCGGCGGACAACGCCAGCGGCACCGCGGCGGTGATGGCGCTGGCCGAGGCGTGGCGCGACGACCCGGTGGACGACGTCGAGGTCGTGGCGGCGTGCGTCGGCTGCGAGGAGGTCGGGCTGCTCGGGACCCAGGCCTGGATCCGGGCGCACCGCGCGGCGCTGCGCGAGGTGCCCACCTGGTTCGTCAATATCGACACCGTGGCGTACGGGCGCGCGCGCTTCCTCGGCGGGGAGTACGCGCTGGTGGGCGCGCCGGCGCGCTACGACCCCGGGGTGGTGGCCCTCGCCGCCGACGCGGCGGCCGAGCTCGGGCTGGTCGACGCCGGTCCCAAGATCCTGCCGGTGGCCACCGACGGGCTGGCGTTCGCCCTGCGCGGGGTCCCCGGCGTGACGATCATCAGCTTCGACGACGACGGCCACATGCCCAACTACCACCAGCTGGGCGACACGGCCGAGAACATGGACTTCGACGTGGCCTGGGACGGCACCGAGCTGGCGTGGGGCGTGCTGCGCCGGCTGGCCGACGAGGGCCGCGGGGAGTGAGGCGATGAGACCCGATCCGCACGCGACGCTGGCCGACCTGGTGCTGGCGATCTCCGACACCGTCGACCTGGTCCACCCGTCGTTCCACGACCACCACAAGCGGGTGGCCTACGTGGCCCACGCGCTGGCCACCGAGCTGGGCTGGCCGGCGCAGCGCAAGGCCGAGCTGCTGATGGCCGGGCTGCTCCACGACGTGGGCGCGCTGTCCCAGCGCGAGCGCCTCGACCTGCTGCGCTTCGAGGCCGACTTCCGGCTGCCCCCCGACGAGGCCCACGGCGAGATCGGCTACCGGCTGCTGCGGCGCTTCGAGCCGTTCGTCCCGCTGGCCGAGATCATCCGCCACCACCACGCGTACTGGGACCAGGCCGGCGCGCTGGGGGACGTGGGCGTCGGCCTGTCGCTGGACAGCAGCGCGATCTTCCTCGCCGACCGCATCGAGATCCTGCTGGAGGACGATCGCCCCGTGCTCGGCCAGGTCTCCGAGATTCGCGAGCGGATCGAGGCGGAGTCGGGCGGGATGTTCGCCCCCGAGCTGGTCGAGGCGTTCGAGGCGCTGTCCCACCGCGAGTACTTCTGGTTCGGGCTGGTGGACCGCGACCTGTACGGCAACCTGGCCCACGTGCTCGCCGCCCACGAGGGCCGCCTGGACCAGCACCAGCTGCCCGCGCTGGCGCGGCTGCTGTGCCAGCTCGTGGACTACAAGAGCCGCTTCACCGCGACCCACACCGCCGGGGTCGCCGCGGTGGCCCACCGGCTGGCCCAGCTGGCGCACATGACCGACGAGACCTGCACCGCCGTGGAGCTCGCCGGACAGCTGCACGACCTGGGCAAGCTGGCGGTGCCCTCGGACCTGCTGGAGAAGCCCGGGCGGCTGGAGCCCGAGGAGTTCCACCTGGTCCAGAGCCACGTGTTCCACACCCACCGGATCCTGAGCCGCATCGAGATCCTGGAGGACATCGAGCCGTGGGCCGCGCGGCACCACGAGCGGCTCGACGGCCGCGGCTACCCGTTCCACCACGCCGCCCCCGCGCTGCCCGAGCCGGCCCGCGTCGTCGCCGTCGCCGACGTGTTCACCGCGCTGACCGAGGAGCGCCCGTACCGCTCGGCGATGCCGGTGTCGCGGGCGCTGGCGATCGTCGACGAGCAGGTCGCCGACGGCCACCTCGACGGCGACGTGGTCCAGCTGCTGACCCGACACCGCCAGGACCTCGACGACGCCCGCGCGGTGGCCCAGCAGGAGGCCCGGATGGAGTACCAGCTGCTGCAGAGCCACGAGGTCAGTCAGGGGTAGGGCCGGAACGGGTGAACGGACCACAGGTCTGGTCTGCTGGACTTCGAACGGTTGAGCTGGCTGGCGGAGACGTGTGGGAATCGAACCCGGGGCCGGGGGGGAGCCCGTCGCTTGTTGAGGGTGTCATGGCTGCCGGGAGCGCCTCAAGGCCAAGCTCGTCGGGCTTCGCCCTCCTCGTG
>CAZOYV010000405.1:0-5826 GCA_964584075.1 uncultured Rickettsiales bacterium
AGCAGCTTCTCGGTCTCGCCGAGCCACTTGGACAGCACCGACGACAGGTCCAGCTGGATCAGCGGGCGCCCCAGGGCGTGCGCCAGCGCCTCGGCGGACAGCGACTTGCCGGTCCCCGGGAGCCCCGAGAGCAGCAGCCGGTAGCCCCGGCCGCCGCCGGGACGCCGCGCCAGCTCCCCCTCCGACTCCAGCCGGTAGCGCGCGTGCTGCAGCGACTGGTCCAGCTGGGCCCGGATCTCGCGCGGCAGCAGCAGGTGGTCGAGCGTGGTGTCGACCCGCCGCGGGTTGGCGATCTCCGAGTCGGGCACGCCACACAGGTCTGCCGCGGTGACCTCGCCGTCCCGCTCCAGCAGCCCGGTCACGCGCTGGTCCAGGATCACGCCGTCGCGGCGGGTGTGGAACCGCGGCTCGACCCACACCAGCCGCGCGCCCGCCACGTGGGCCAGGTCGCGGATCGCGGCCGGGTCGCGCACCAGCATCACCCGCGGGACCCGCGCCCCCATCGTGCGGCGGACCAGCTCCCGGACGGCCGGCGCGCCCAGCCCCTCCAGCGTGTGGAACGCGTCGACCACGCAGCCGCCGGCCTGGCACAGCCGCTCCGCCAGCTGCCCGCAGGCATGGCCCACCTCCTCGGGGCGCGCCGGCGCGACCAGCGTCCACCACGCGTCGCGGCCCAGGTTCTCCTCGGCGGCGAGCAGCAGCGCCTCGCGGCTGGTGCCGTGCAGGATGACCCACGGCATCGCGCCGTCCGCGACCGCCAGCTCGTCCACCTGGGGCGACGGCGCCAGCCCGGTGACGACCCGGCCCCAGTGGGTCAGCCGCAGGGCCGAGGCCCCCGGCACCGAGGGGTCCCCCGGGCGGCGCCCGACGATCTGGATCAGCTCCCACTCGGCCAGCAGGTACACCGCGCGCTCGACCTCCTCCAGCGGCTGCCCGCCGTCGGTCCAGCTGTCGGCGACGTGGATCCAGGCGAGGACCCCGGTGCGGTGGTGGACGTCGTCGTTGCGCACCTGCTCGTGGAGCTCGGGGTCGAGGTCGAGCCGCATCAGGATCTCGAGGACCCAGCCGCAGGCCGGCGGCAGCCCCAGGACCACGATGCAGCGCTCCACCCGCGCCGAGAGGTGCTCGTCGAGGCTCACTGGCCGGGCTCCCTCCCCCGCCGGCGGGGCAGCAGCGGCGCCCGCGTCGGCCGCGCCACGGTGCGGGTGAACGCCGCGGGCACGAACACCGGGTGGGCCCCGAGGACGACCTCGACCTGCAGGTGCAGCGCGGCCTGCAGCGGTCGCTGGAGGGCCTGCATCAGCAACGCGAACTCCTGGTTGTTCAGATCGTGGACCGGCGAGACCGGGACGCTGATCTCCTCGGGCTCGCGCAGGGTCCGGAGCAGCCGCTGGATGCGCTCCACCTCCTCGCCCTCGAGGCTCGCCGAGACGGCCTCGACGAACGAGTCGAGCTGGGGCGGGATCAGCTGGGTCTCCTGGACCAGCCGGAACTCCTTCTCCATGTGGATCCCGGTGGCCAGCACCGACAGCGCGGGCACCGTCAGCGGGGCCTTCTCCGAGGTGTACTGGGAGGTCCCGCGGCCCGGATCGGACGCCACCGCGACGTACCGGATCTCCATCACCAGGCCCGGGCTCCAGCTCAGCGACGGGGGCGGCGCGAACTGCTGCCCGTCGCGCTCCACGAGCCACGGGATCTGCTCGATGCCCTCGGGTTCCTGGCTGCGATACCACTCGGCGATCGGGTCCGGCAGCTGCTCCAGGGTGGGGTGGACGTAGCCCCGCGGCTTGGCCCCCACCTGGGGCCGCTGGTTGGGGAACCAGCGGTCGAGCACCTGGACCATCAGCAGCCCCAGCTCGCGCCACGCGTCGGGCACGAAGTCGACCTTGCCGTCGCCGATCTGGTGGATGTGCAGCAGCGACGTCATCTTGCCGGTCTCGACCAGCTTGGGGACCGGGCCGACGAAGTAGGGGAACAGCGTCAGGTGGGACGAGACCGTGCCCTCCGGCGGGAACTGGCCGTAGACCTCCATCGTCTCGAGCCCGGCCTCCTGCATCAGGGTCCGGACCCAGCCGATCAGCGCGTCGTGGATCGCCTCGGAGTACCGCGCGATGTAGGCGTAGGGGTTCATGGGGCCTCCGGCAGGCTGTCGGCCCGCTGCTTGAGGCGGATCTGGCCGCGCACGCCGACGGTCAGCGCCACCCCGGTCTGCAGCGTGCGGACCCGGACCTCCTCGCCCGGGGCCAGCACGAAGTTGCCCTGGAACCGCGCGAACGGGCCGAGCAGGAACGCCGGGTGGTACGGCGTGAAGCTGGCGTGGGGCGCCCGCGCGCGGCGGATCGATCCACCGAACCAGGCCTCGACCAGCGCCGTGGCGTCGAGCCCGTTGAACCCCGGCCCCATCAGGAACCCGAACCGCACGTGGCCCTGGACCCGGTCCAGGCGGCTGCGGCCGTCGGCGCCCTCGGCGCCCCACGGGGTGGCCTTGCGCGCCCGCATCCACAGCGGGCTGGGGTCGCCGGCCCCGCGCAGGCCGCCGACGATCCCGAACTGCGGCCGGACCGTCCAGGCGTAGATCGTGGGGTCGTCCTGGGGCTGCAGCTCGCCCTGGGCGTCCTCCTCCCATGCCTGGTAGGGGTACACGCCGCCGGGGTTGATCTCGAACTGCACCGCCGGGCCGAAGTCGAGGGCCAGCCGCCGGTCGTCGACGACCCAGGTGGTGACCAGCATCGCGACGTCGAACGCCAGGCCCTGGGTGGAGTACGCCGTGTCCCCGCGCTGGGGGCACAGCGAGCCGGCCAGCGCGTCTGCCTCGTAGTCGTCGCCGGTGCAGCGGGTCCTGGAGTGCCGCACCGGGACGTAGCCGGCGCCGAGGGCGAGGGTGAAGTCGACCGTGGTGCGGCGCCCCCAGCGGGGCATCCGGGTCTTGGCGTTGACCGACTCGGTGGGCCGGTACGCCGGAGAGACCAGCACGAAGCCGGCCTCCTCGCCGGTCCGCACGTAGTGGGTCCAGGTCGCGGTGCGCAGGAAGCGGTCGCCGGACGCGTCGGCACGCTCCAGCCGTGTCTGGGTGCGGGCGTAGGGCGTGCGAGGCTGCCGGTCCCGCAGGGGGAGCTCGGCCGCGGACGACGTGGAGTCGAAGACCACCAGCAGCAGTGCCCCGCGGCGCCGGGCCAGGTCCTTCAGCGGCGCGCGCATCAGGTCCCGCACGTACCGGGTCGTGTCGTCGACCTCCTCGACGAGGACCAGCTCGGCACCGCCGAACACCCCGCCGAGGCTGTCGGCGCTCACCTCGGCCATGCCGGGGATCGCGTCCGGGACCTCCCCGGCCAGCTCGGCGGCGGCCTCGGCCTGGGCCTTGGCGTCCTCGGCGCTGTCGATGCCCGCCGCGGTGGCGCCGACCACGTCGTCGTTGGTCAGGCCCTCGAGGTAGCGCTTCTCGTCGGCCTCCATCACCGGTGTGGTGGGCCGGAAGTCCCCGCTCAGCAGCGCCGCCCGCGTCAGGGTCGGGACCAGCTCCGGCGGGGCCAGCGCGGTGTCCGCGCAGACCGCCCCGGTGCGCAGCAGCAGGCGCTCGCCGTCGTCACCCGTGGGGCGCTGGTCGGCCGTCCAGAACAGGTGCCACCCGTTCCACACGTGCCAGCGGGCGCGGTAGATCGCCCGCTCCCCGGGCAGCCCCACCAGCCGCTCGAGGGTGGGCACCGTGACCGTCGGATCGTCGACCATCAGGAACGGGATCTGGTCGCGGGCGTCCCACAGCAGCTGCTCGTCGACCCTGGCGCCGTCCTCCCCGACGAACAGCACGTCGAGCTGGACGGCCCCGACGCTGGGCTCGGACAGCGCCGCGACGCCGTCCGCGGTGGTGCAGATCGCGGTGGGGTCGACGGCCCCCAGCCCCTGGTCGAAGGGGGCCGGCCAGTAGCCGTGCTTGCCCAGCACCGCCTCCCACTTGCTGGCGGTGCCCTCCACCAGCTCCCCGGGTGGCAGGCGCACGCCCGGCGTGGCGTCGAACAGCGAGATCACCTCGAGGTTGACGTGCTCGAGCAGGATCGCGGTCTGCAGCTCGTCCCGGCGGGCCTTCTCCTGGCCGTCGATCAGCAGGTACAGCGCGGTCCGCTCCAGCTGCTCCTCGACCATCTCCTCCGAGGTGCCGGGGCGCGACGCGACCTCGATCCAGGTCCGCAGGTCGGCCTCGTCGAGGCTCGCGATCGGCGGCGCGTCCTGTCGCAGCAGATCCTCGAGATCGAACGCGATCGCGTCGTTGAACTCGTCCCAGAACTCCGGCGGGGGCTGGTACCAGCGCTGGATCTGGCGCAGGTACTCCTCCACCAGCGGCAGCGGCAGCTGGAAGTAGTTGATCTCGATGTCCTGCTGCAGCGCGAGCATCCCGCCGCCGACGCGCTCGGCGACCTCGTCCTCGGGGTCCGTCTCCCCCAGCGCGGCCGCGACCAGATCCCGGGTCCGGCCGGTGCGCAGCTCCAGCGAGCCCGGCGGCGACTGCATCGCCGTCAGCGCGGTGAGCAGCCGCATGTGGTTGACGGTGTAGTCCTCCATCCCGAACTGGGCGATCTGGGTCCCGAGCAGCATCGAGAACGACTGGAACTGGCCGGACGCCAGGTCCCGGGCCGCGGGGAGCCCGCCGTCGAACCGCACGCCGGAGCCCGCGCCCGCGGTGTCGCGGAACGGCGCCAGCGGGTACAGCGCCTCGTCGGCCGCCTCGAGGGCCTGCGAGTACGGGTACATCTGCTCGAAGAACGGGCCCGAGCTGCGCGGGTCGCCGTTCATCAGGTCGTAGTCGTGGAGCACGCCCTCGAGGCCGAGGCCGAGGCGCAGCGCGAAGCGCCCGCCGAGCAGCACGGTGGGTGGCCGGGCGTCCTGGCCCGGCGGCGCGGCGTAGCGCACCTGGCGCAGCAGCGGGCTGGCCCCGGTGCCCTTCCAGCGGTCGCCCCCGAGCCACAGCTCGGGCCCGGGCACGGAGTGGACCAGGCGGTCCTCGCGGGTGGTCGCCTCCCACTGCAGGGGGGCCGGCGGCAGCCCGCGGAACCCGTCGGCGCGCAGCGTCAGCTCCAGCGGATCGCCGGCCTTGAACCAGCGGTGCGCGAGGTCCTCCCAGGTCTGGGCGTACAGCGTCGCGGTGGTGCGCCAGCGCGCCCGGGTCAGGGGGTCCGACGGCGCGGCGGTCCACGCGGCGTGGTCGTCGACGAAGGTCACCTCCTCGATGCAGCGGCCGAACCGGGCCTCGACCGGATCGCAGTCCCGGTCGTCCTGCCGGTCCTGGAAGCCCACCGCGACCAGCGCCGGCGCCTCGCGCGCGGGCGCGCCGCCGGCGCCGTCCTCGCCGCCCTCCTCGGCGAGCGCGAGGGGGGCCAGGCACAGGGCCAGGGCGGCCACCAACATCCGTCCGCTCCACACGCGCGTCATTCGATCTCTCTCATCCGCTCGATGCGCCGCAGCTCGTCGAGCTGCCGGCCCACCTCGCGCAGCATCCGCCGCGCCTCGGGGTCGCGGCCGGCCATCTTGCGCAGCACGTCGAGCATCTGCCGCTCCGTCAGCGTCTCCAGCCGCTCCTGCGCGGTCGGCGCGGCCGGCGCCGGGGCCGGCGAGCGCCGATCGGGCCCGCCCGCGGGTCGCGCGGCCGCCGGATGCAGATGGGCGGGCGCCTCCCACGTCCACGGGATCGGCTCCTGGTCCTCCACCGGCAACGCCGGTACCTGTCCCGGCGGCGCAGGGCGGCGCACGGCCCCACGCCGGGGCCGAGGTGGCGCCGCCGGCCGCGGGGGGGCCGCGCTCGGCGCCGGGGCGGACGGGGCGGCGGCCGGAGCCGTC
>CAZOYV010000406.1:0-5819 GCA_964584075.1 uncultured Rickettsiales bacterium
TCTGCACGCTGGGGATGTAGCCATGCGCATCGCCGTCAAGCTGACCTTCGACGAGGAAGCGGCGCTGCGCTTGCTCAACTGGCTGGCCCGCGAGAACGCCCGCATCCTGCGCCAGAGGCCGAACCTCCCCGGGCTGTACGAGTCGGGCGTGGTCTACCAGCGGGAGCGGGGCGAGACCTGGTGCGACTACATCAACTTGCTCGCCCGCGGGCACGAGGACTGCGACGGCCTTGCCGCGGCCCGCGCCGGCGAGCTGATGGCCCGCGGCTACCGGGCACTGGAGCCCGGCGACGGGGGCTTCCGCGAGGCCCGGCGTCGGCGGCTGCGGTCGATCCGCGCCGAGACGATGCTGCGCACCCGCACGCGGCGCGGCAGGCCGGGCCTCTACCACGTGATCGTGCGCTACCGGGTCGCGGGCCGCTGGTACCGCGACGACCCCAGCGCGCGCCTGGGCATGTACGACGCCCCACGGAAGCCGAGGTGAGGCCATGGCCCTGGTGCGCGTGATGACGGTGAGGGACTGGAAGAGGAGACAGAGAGCCATGTCGAGCAACGAGCTGGGCCGCGCACGGCGCAAGCCGAAGCGGCGGATGGAAGGCGAGCGGCGGCCGCGGCCCCGCTCCAGGACGTGGAGCCAGGCAGTCAAGCTGGGCGACCACATCGAGATCCGGGCCAAGGCGCCCTACCGGGCGGCCTCGCTGGAGGTCAAGCCGGGGCTGTTCGTGGTCGGCGAGCTGCGCGCGGACGCGCTGGAGTTCGGGGCCGGCGCCCTGGACGTGACCAAGAGCCTGCTCAAGGCCGCGTCCAAGGGCGTGGACGAGCTGTCCAAGACCAAGGGCAAGGCCGGCGCGTCCAAGAAGACCTCGAGCAAGTCCAGCAGCGCCTACACCAAGCGGCTGGCCGCGCTGCAGCAGCGGGAGCTGGCCCTGCAGATCCGCGAGGCCAAGGTCCAGCGCGCCGAGCAGCGACTGCGCCGGTGCTACGCGATGGCGATGGAGTCGGGCTCCGGCGGCGCGCCGCTCAAGCGCGAGGCCGTGCCCTGGATGGGCGACGAGGACCTCGGCGACGGCGAGGTCCTGCTGGGCGACTACGAGGAGCCGTACTCGCTCAAGCGGATCATGTGGGAGCTCCACAAGGACGACGAGTAGGGAGGCGTGACGGGCATGGCGAGCTGGACGGACATCAAGGCGCGGTGGTCGACGGGCTGGCAGGAGCTCCACCGCCAGACGTTGGCCAAGCTGGGTAGCGCCATCAAACGCAACCCCGAGTCGTTCCGTCCGCAGGTCACGGCCACGCTGACCGACCTGCAGGCGGCCCGGGCGCACCTGCAGCGCATCCAGGCGCGGCTGCCACAGATCAAGGACGAGGCGACCCGCGCGAAGGCCGCCAAGGTGTTCGCGGCCCTGTACCAGCGCTACCACGTGCTCGCCGCGGGTATCTACGCCGACGACGAGCAGGCCAAGGCGGAGAAGGAAGCCCAGGCCCGGTCGGGCCAGGCCCAGGTCAGCGGCTTCATCATCCCGCTGCTGATCATCGGCGGGATCGTCCTGGGCGTGGCCGCCATCGCCTGGGCGATCGCCTCGCGCGAGCACGCCAAGAACCTGCGCGACCAGACCGCCCTAGCCGACCACGAGCTGACCGCTCGCGTCGAGGCCAGCAAGGAGGGTCGCGTCCTGCAGGAGACCACCCTGCCGGAGCAGCCGCAGAGCGCACCGCTGCTGTCGGCGACCGCGCCCGGTGGCGGGGGCGGAACGGCCGGAAAGGTCGGTCTGGCCCTGGTGGGTGTGCTGGCCCTGGTCGCGGCTGGAGTGGCGCTCCCGATGTTCCTGAAGAGGTAGCCAGGCAACGCCTGGAGGTGAGAGATGGCGACCAAGCGCACCGAGTTCCGGCTCTCCATCGTGGGCAACACCGAGGACGTGCCCCGCCTGATCCGCGGCTACGGCAAGCTCGTCTCCGGCGAGGTCGCCGTGGTCCTGCGTCCCCGCGAACGCAAGGCCCTGCTCGTGCGTCTGGCCACGCCCGACGAGGCCCTGGTCTGGGAGAGCGACGGCGCGGCCGACTACCTGCACGTTCCTGAGCGCGTCGTGTCCGCGGCCGAAGCCGTCAAGCTGGCCAAGGCGGCCCAGAAGCCGATGCCGGAGAAGGGCTCGGTGACCCTGCGCGGCACCTGGACCGGCCTGTACGTCTGCGACGACGGCCGCCCGCGGATCCAGCTCAAGCGCAAGCTGGCCGCCTACGGCACGCTGCTCCTCACGTCCTCCCCCGAGGGGGGCTGGGACTGGGAGTTCCAGCGGGCCGGCAAGTGGTTCGCGGAGGCGAGGACGTCGTCCGGGTACGGCGGCGACACCCTGGTCGAGGCCCTGCAGCGGGCCGTGCTCGGCGCCATGGAGCCGGTCAAGGAGGCGTGCAGCTTCCGCGACACCCACCGTCGCCGGGAGCACGACCCCGAGTGGGCCAAGGCGCATCCGCTCCAACTCAGGGAGAAGAAGGCTCCCGCGGACCCCCTCGAGCGGATGAAGGAGCCCAAGCCCAAGAAGGCCCGTAAACCGCGGAAGAAGAAGCCCGCTGCTGCCGAGGCTCCGGCCGCTGCGAAGGCGCCGCCGAAGGCCGAGAAGCCGACGGCGAAGGCCGAGAAGCCAACCCCGGCGCCCAAGCGGCGCAAGGCGCCGAAGCCCGCGGCCAAGGCACCCGGCAAGGACTCCGTGCTGCACAAGCTTCAGGCGGCGATCTCCACCGCCGCGGACCACTTCGCGCAGCGGCGGCCCGAGCCCATCGGGCGGTTCTCCGAGATCGCCAACCAGGACGAGATCGACTCCTTCGATGCGGCCAACGCCCAGGTCCAGACCCTCGCCGAGCAGGCCATCGCCTGTGTCTCCAACGAGGACCTGTTCCGAGAGCGAGGTGAGACGCTCAAGGCGTGCTTCAAGCCGCTGGCCGATGCCCGGCGCCAGGTGTCCGCCTACGCCGGCCGCCGGGAGAACGAGTTCGCCGCCCCGTTCGATCTGCTGCGGTCGCTGATGAAGGAGGAGGGGGTCGCCGTGCCCCGGACCAAGAAGCCGGCGAAGAAGCGAGCCAAGAGCAACGGCAAGCCCGCCAAGGCCAACGGCAACGGCAAGCCCGCCAAGGCCAACGGCAACGGTGGGGCCTCGTGTGGAGCCCGCACGGGCGCGGTAGCGGCCGAGCCCGCCGCCGACCCGGCCAAGGACAAGGCCCTGCTCGACGCCTTCAGCCAGGCCATCGCCCAGGCGGTGAAGGGAGCCGCGTGATGGAGATGGTGGTCCACCCCCGCGCCGCGGCCATCCTCGACCACATCGCCGATGCGGTACGGGTACACCTGCCTCCCTCGATCACGCCCGAGTACCTCGACGGGTTCCTGCGCCGCAACCGCCCCGCCCTGCTGCAGGTCATCGAGCGCCACCTCGTCGACCTGCCCGGCGTGCTCGACGAGTCCAAGCTGCCCCCCGAGGAGTGGACCGCGGCCCGTCGTACCCAGGCCAACCTCGCAGCCATGCGCATCGCGGCGGCCAAGCAGCCCGGCGAGATGACCTCCGAGGACCGGCGCATCCTCGCCGGCTACTCCGGCTGGGGCGGGCTCTCCATCGCCGCCCACAAGGACGAGTTCCCGGCGGGATTCCCGGCGCCGGAAGAGCGCGGGCTGATCCACGAGTACTACACGCCATCCAAGGTCAGCGCCGAGATCGCCCGCGTGATCCGTCCGATGTTCAACGGCCTGGGCGGCAACGGCTCGTTGCTGGCCCTGGAGCCCGCCGCCGGCATCGGCCGGCTGATCCGCGCTGCGTCCGGCAAGGGCTGGGACCGGGTCAAGTGGTTGTCGGTGGAGTACTCCGAGCTGTCCGGCCGGATGCTCGCCGCGATCCGTCCGGATCTCACTCTCTACCTGGGACCGTTCGAGCGGTGGGTGCGCGAGTACGGCGACAACTACCGCGGCCGGATCCAGCTCGTCCTCGCCAACCCGCCCTACGGCGCCCGCGGGGCGGCCGTGGCCGACGACCCGGACCGCTCCTACCGCGAGAAACAGGCCTACGCCTACTTCCTGCGGCGCTGCCTGGACCTGCTCGCCCCGGCCGGTGTCGGGGTGTTCCTGGTCCCCTACGGCTTCCTCACCGGCCAGTCCGCCCGCAACCGGTCGCTGCGCGACAAGGTGCTACGGCGCCACCACCTGTCCGCGGCGTTCCGGCTGCCGTCCCGGCTGTTCCCCGGCGCGGAGCTGGTCACGGATCTACTGTTCTTCCGCGCGCGGGGGGGCGAGCTCGCCGGTGTCCTCGACGAGGACCAGGTCATCCTCGACGGCGGCTACTTCGACCTGTTCCCGACGCACGTGCTCGGCAAGGAGATCGGCAAGGCCGGCGACGAGACCGACCAGACCGCCAAGCCCCGCTGGGGCTACCAGGTCGAAGGCGAGTTCACCAAGCTGCCCAACGTGGTCGAGCGGCCCCTGTGCACCACCTGCGAGATCCGCCGGTTCGCGCCGCCCCCGGTGTCCGAGGGCGAGCCCGCCGCCAAGCCGGCCCGCGGCGGCGTCACCCGCCGGGTCGAGAAGACCTCCAAGCTGCCCCCGGCCCTGGCCACGGCGTCGGCGCTGGGGATGCGCGTGGACGGCTACCTCGCAGCACTCGCGTCCGAGGACTCCGAGGCCCCGTCGCTGCTGTGGAAGGAGCTGCACGACGCGTTGACCGCCTGGACCGAGGCCCACGGCAATCCCTGGGCCAGCACCGACCTGCAGAAGCTGGCCAAGCGCGGCGACACCGGCGCCGAGCGGTTCCTGTCGGCGTTCGAGCGGTCCGGCCGGGTGATCTCCGGCCTGGCTCGCCAGCCCGCGTTCCGGCCGCGGTACACCGGCAAGCCCGACGACGTGGTGGCCCAGGCCGAGATGCTGTTCCGGCAGCACCGCAAGCTCACCCTGGCCGAGCTCGCGGACTTCCATCGCAAGCTCGGTGGTCGGACGCCCGCGGAGAAGATCCAGGCCCTGCTGCACAAGGCCGGCTGGGCGCTGGATGGCGACGCCTGGGACCGCCTCGTGCCCGCCGAGCACTACTACACCGGCCACCTGTGGCCCAAGGTCGAGCGGGCCAAGGTCCGGGCCAACAAGGGCGACATCCAGGCCGCCGCCCAGGCCAAGAAGCTGCTCGCCGCCATCGGCCAGGCCGTGTTCGAGGACATCGAGGGAGTCTCCCCGCGCCAGGGCTGGATCCCGCTGGATCTGGTCTCTCAGTGGCTGTCCGAGTCCCTCAACCGCCACTACGGCGACGTGGTCCTGACCCGCAAGGACGGCCTGGTCGTGCCCGAGGGCTCCGACTACGGCGAGATCCGCGACACCGGCCTGCTCGCCCCCGAGGCCCGCTGGTGCATCGGCTGGATCAACCACGACAAGACGGAGTTCGTTCCGAGGAAACGCAGAGAACAGAACATCGACGAGGTCCGCCTCAAGGTCGCCCGTGAGTGGGAGTCCTCGTTCCGCGCCTGGATCGCGGCCGACGAGGACCGCCGCACTCAGGTCGAGCAGGTCTACAACCGCACCTTCCTCGGCTTCGTCGCGCCCCACTACCCGGCCGAGCCGCTGGCTGTGGCGCGCTGGGCCACCGACGGCCCGACCCCGCATCCCCACCAGGTTGCAGGGGCCCGAAGGGTCCTCGCCAACCGCGGCGGGCTGCTCGCCTTCGACGTAGGGGTCGGCAAGACCTACTGCGCGATCCTGATCCTCTCTCGCGCCCGCCAGGAAGGCTGGGTCCGCCGCCCTGTGGTCCTGGTCCCCAACTCCATCGTCTGGAAGTGGGAGGCCGACATCCGCCGCGTGCTGC
>CAZOYV010000407.1:0-5736 GCA_964584075.1 uncultured Rickettsiales bacterium
GTCTCGGCCGGATCGCCGGACCGCTCGGTCTCGGCCGGATCGCCGGACCGCTCGGTCTCGGTCTCGGACTCTGTCTCGGTCTCGGCCGGATCGCCGGACCGCTCGGTCTCGGCCGGATCGCCGGACCGCTCGCTCTCGTTGCCGATCTCGGTCTCCTCCGGAGCCGGGGTCGGCGGGCCGATCCCCGCCACGCCGTCCCCACCGTTCTCGTACGCCTCGAGGATCTCGGCGATGCTGCGGTCGGCGGTGGCCACCGCCGTCCCGCCGTCGTCGATCTCGGCAGGGGCCCACAGGCGGCCCAGCTGGACGCCGAGCACCACCGCGAGGACCAGCAGCACGACCACGCCGGCCACCAGCCCGCGCGCCTGGGCGGCGGAGAGGGTCAGCCGCCCCTTCTCCTCGATCTTGTCCAGATCCCGCAGGGTTCGGCCGCTCATCCCGCCATGCTACCAGTGTTCGATCTGCATCTCGCGGTCGACCAGCTCGGCGAGGTAGGCGTCCTCGATCAGCGCCACGACCTTGTTGAGCTGACCGTCGAGGTAGCGCGCGTCCGCCGACACCGCGGCGACGGCGACGGTGGCGGCCTGGTGCTCGTCCAGGTCGTCGACCTGGGCCCACGAGACGTTGAACCGGCTCCGCACCCGATCGCGGAGCTGGTTCAGGATCCGCCGCTTCTCCTTGAGGCTGCGGACACCGTGCAGCGCGAAGCGCAGCCGCAACACCCCGACCACCACGGTTCTCCCCCGACTCCGTGCCCGGCCCGCGGCTCACCGGCCACCGGCAGGCAGGCGCTGGACGCGCGGATCACGCGCCGCGGGCGACCTCCTTCATGGTGTAGGTCTCGATGACGTCGCCCTTCTTGATGTCGTTGTACTCGTGCAGGCCGATGCCGCACTCGTACCCCTCCTTGACCTCCTTGACGTCGTCCTTGAAGCGCTTCAGGGACGACATCTTGCCCTCCCAGATCACCACGCCGTCGCGCAGCAGCCGCGCCTTGTGGTTGCGGGCCACCTCGCCGTTGCTGACCATGCAGCCGGCGATGGCGCCGACCTTCGGGATCTTGAAGGTCTCGCGGACCTCGGCGGCGCCGTGGACCTCCTCCTCGTAGATCGGCTCGAGCAGCCCGGTGAGCAGGCCCTGGATCTCCTCGAGGCACTCGTAGATCACGCGGTAGGTCCGGATCTGCACGCCCTGCTCGTCCGCCGCCCTCTGGGCGTTGGCGTCGGGCCGCACGTTGAAGCCGACCACCAGGCCTCCGGACGCCGCCGCGAGCATCACGTCGTGGTGGTTGATGCCCCCCACCGCGGCGTGGAGGATCTTCAGCGTCGTCTCCTCGACCTCGATCTTGAGCAACGCCTCGCGCAGCGCCTCCACCGAGCCGTGCACGTCGGCCTTGAGCACGATGTTGAGCTCCTTGAGCGCGCTGGCGGCGAGGACCTCGGTGAGGGTGTCCATCGTGACCCGCGAGGACTTGGCCAGCGCCTTGTCGCGGGCCTCGGCGGTGCGGTGCTCGATCAGGGTCTTGGCCGCCCGCTCGTCCTCGACCACGGCGACCTCGTCCCCCGCCTCGGGGACCTCGGAGAGCCCGTGGATCTCGGCGGGGGTCGAGGGCGTGGCCTCCTGGATCCGCTTGCCGGCGTGGTCCATCATCGCCCGCACGCGACCGTAGGCCGTGCCCGCCACGACGTAGTCGCCGACCCGCAGCGTCCCGTGCTGGACCAGCACCGTCGCCACGGGGCCGACGCCCTTGGAGAGGTTGGCCTCGATCACCAGCCCGCGCGCCGCGCGCTCGGGGTTGGCCCTGAGCTCCAGCATCTCCGCCTGCAGCGCGATCATCTCCAGCAGGTCCTTGATGCCGGTGCCCTTGGTCGCCGAGACGGGCACCATCACGGTGTCGCCGCCCCAGTCCTCGGGGACGAGATCCTGATCGGAGAGCTCCTGCTTGACCCGGTCGATGTTGGCGTTGGGGATGTCGATCTTGTTGATCGCCACCAGGATCGGCACGCCGGCCGCACGGGTGTGGTTGATCGACTCGATCGTCTGGGGCATCACGCCGTCGTTGGCGGCGACCACCAGCACCACCAGATCGGTGGCCTCGGCGCCGCGGGCGCGCATCGCGGTGAACGCCTCGTGGCCCGGGGTGTCCAGGAAGGTCAGCAGCTGCCCGCCGGCCTCGACCTGGTACGCGCCGATGTGCTGGGTGATGCCGCCGGCCTCGCCAGCCGCCACGCGGGTCTTGCGGATCGAGTCGAGGATCGAGGTCTTGCCGTGGTCGACGTGGCCCATCACGGTGATCACCGGGGGGCGCCCCACCATGTCGGCCTCGTCGTCCTCGATCTCCTCGATGACGTCCTCTTCCTTGAACCCGATGTCCTCGACCCGGTAGCCGAACTCGGCGGCCACGAGGGTGGCCGTCTCGAAGTCGACGAACTGGTTGACCGTCACCATCTGTCCGAGCTCGATGAACTTGCGGATCAGCTCGGGGGCCTTGAGACCGAGTTCCTTGGCCAGCTCGCCGACGGAGATCTCGTTCTCGATACGAATCACGCGCTTGGACTCCTTGGGCTGAACGGTGGAGACGCTCCTCGGCCCGGCGGCGCCGCCCTTCTTGCGGGTCGTCCGGCGGTCCGGGTAGTACATCATGTCCGGCCGCTGGACGATCGACTTGCGGCGCCCGCGCTTCTTGGTGCGGTGCATGCGCTGCTCGCGCTCCCGCTCCTTGCGCATCTCCCGCTCGAGGCGTTCGGGCGGACTGGCGCCGCGGCGCCGCGAGCCGTCGCGCGGCTGCCCCGGGGCGGGGGCCTCGGCGCCGTACCCCGCCTGGCGCGCCTGCCGCATCGCCGCCTGGGCGGCGATGTCGTGGCGGATCACCGGCTTGGGGATCGGCTTGCGCTCCGTGACCGGGGCGTCGGTGATGATCCGGCGGCCCTTCTTGGGCTTGTGCTGGACGATGCCCTGCTCGCGGAGCAGCTCCTCGAGGCTGGGGGCGGCCGGGTCCTCGGCGACCTTCTTCTGGGTCTCGGACAGCTCCCCGGGCTCCGTCGCCGGCTCGGCCGCGGCGGCCGCCGCGGGCTCGTCGGCCCCGACCGCGCCGCCCGCGGCGGGGTCCTCGCCCGGCTCCGCGGCGCCGGCATCCTCGGCGTCCGCGTCCGCGTCCACCGCGTCGTCCGCGACCGCGGTGGATCGCGCTTCGTCCTGGTCCGCGTCGTCGGACTCCCCGGCCTGCGGCTCCTCGGCGCCCGTCGTCTCGGGCTCGGGCTCGCTGGCCGGCGGCTCCTCCTCGGGGCTCGGCCCGGCGTCCTCCGCCGCAGCCGGCTCGTCCTCGGCGAGGGCCGCGGCCTCGGGCTCCTCGGCGGGCTCGCCGTCGCCGGACGGGGGCTCCTCGCCCGGGACCGGCCCGTCGGCCTCCGCGGCCGGCTCCTCGGCCTGATCCGCCGTCTCGGTGGGGCCGGCGTCCTCCGCCCCGGCCGCCGCGGGCTCGCCGTCCGGCTCGGGCTCGGCGGCCTCCTCCGGCGTCTCCTCGGCGTCCTCCGCCTCGGCCGCCGCGGTGGGCTCGGCGTCCTCGGCGCCGTCCGCCCCCGTGTCCCCGGCCAGCAGCTCTTCCGCCGTCTCCGCGGCGGGCTCCTCGGCCGCCGCGAGCGCGGCCTCCTCGGCGCTCTCCGCCGTGGCCTCGGCCGCAGCCGCCTCGGCGGCCTCCGCTGCAGCGGCGGCCTCGCCCTTGCGGGGCTTGCGCGCACGGCGACGGATGACCCGCTTGCTGACCCGCTTCTCGACGAAGTCCTGCTCGTCGGTCTCCCGGCGCGGGGACTTGCCCAGGGTCTGCAGCTGGCTGCGCATCTTGGTGTCGATGCGGTCGAAGATGTCCTTTCTCGCCATGCTCACGTCGTCGGCCGCCCGCGGCCGCTCCCTTCGTCGCTCTTCTCGCAGGTTCCTGCGTTTACCCGACCCGTCCGGGGTACCGAGGTCACCAGAGATACCGGGGACGGACTCCCTGTGCCTGGCACGAACCAGGCACCGCCGGAGCGCGCGATCGCGCGGCCGGCCCGCGCCGATCCGCGGGCGATCTCTCGAGGATGCCCCGAGAAGAGCGCGCCCATTATAGAAGTCCCCGGTGTCGTTGCAAGGCCAATACAAGCTCCCTGGTCAGCCGCCCGCCGCGCACCGCGGCGACGCTGCGCAGATCCTTGCCCACCGCCCGGCCGAACTGCTCGGCGGTCAGCGGCAGCTCGTGGACCGGCCAGCCCTCGCGCGCGCAACGCCGGCGCACGCGGTCGCGGATGTCCTCCCCCGCGTCGGAGGCCAGCAGCGCCGCGGCGAGCCAGCGCTTGCCCATCTGCACGTCCACCGTGAACGCCCCGCTCTTGAGGCCGCCGGAGCGCTGCAGCAGCCCGCACAGCTCCGCGATCCGGCGCTCGAGGTGGGCCCGCGCGTGGTCGATCACCGGCCCGGCGTCGACCTCCACGACCTCGGCCCGCAGGGCGTGGGCCAGCCTGGCCCTCCGCAGCCCCCGCTCGAGGCAGCCGCGATCCCAGCACAGGTACGCCCCCCGCCCCGGCAGTCGCTGTTCGAAGTCGATCGCGGGGCTGCCGTCCGGGGCACGCACCACCCGCAGCAGCGCCCGCTTGGGGGCGCTCTTGCGACAGGCGACGCAGGTCCGGACGGGCTCGTTCACGCGCCGTCTTCCTCCTCGCCGTCCTGGGTCGGGCGGTCCTCGAGCCCGGCGAACAGCGTGGACTTGTCGTGCTCGACGACCTCCTCGGCCGGCTCCTCCTCGCCCATCTCCTCGCGACGAGCGGCCTCCTCGGCCAGCCGCCGGGCCTCCTCCTCCTGCTCGAGGGTCGGCAGGCCGGCGGCGACGCGCCGCTCGTTCTCCTCCTGGCGCTCGATGTCCCGCCGCATCTCCTCGGTCAGCAGGTCGTCGGCCTCGTCCAGCACCGTCTGGGCCTTCTCGGCCTCGATCCCGAGGGTGTCCATCAGGTCGTCGGGCTCGGCGTCGGCGACGTCCTGCAGCGAGCGGAACCCGTAGCGGATCAGGATCTCGCGCTGGACCTCGTTGAGCGTCGTCAGCCGCGCCAGGTCGGCGCGGGCCTGCTCGTTCATCTCCTGGATCCGCGTCTCGCTGTGGATGTCGATCTTCCAGCCGGTGAGCTGGGCCGCGAGCCGCACGTTCTGGCCCCGGCGGCCGATGGCCAGCGAGAGCTGGTCGTCGGGAACCACCACTTCCATGGCGTGTTCCTGCTCACGGATGATCACCTTGACCACCTCGGCAGGCGCGATCGCATTGCACACGAAGCGCGCCGGATCCATGTCCCACGCGACGATATCGATTTTTTCGCCCTTGAGCTCGGAGACCACGCTCTGTACGCGTGAGCCTTTGATGCCCACGCAGGCGCCCACGGGATCGACGTCCGCGTCGCGCGACGACACGGCGATCTTCGAGCGAACACCGGGTTCGCGCGCCGACGCCTTGATCTCGACGATCCCCTCGCCGATCTCCGGCACCTCCATCGCGAAGAGCTCGGTCAGCAGGCCCACGCTGCGGCGCGACAGCACGACCGCCGGTCCCCTGCCTTCCTTGTCCAGCCGCAGGAAAAAACCCTGCACGCGCTCGCCGGCGCGGTAACTCTCCGAGGGCACTTGTTCCTCGCGGGGAATCACGGCCTCGGTCCTGCCCAGATCGACGATCATGTTGCCCTTCTCGAACCGCCGGACGATGCCGGTGATCAGCTCGCCGAT
>CAZOYV010000408.1:0-5725 GCA_964584075.1 uncultured Rickettsiales bacterium
GCGACGACACCGGCGCCGTCACCGGCGTCATCTCGGTCGGGATGGACGTGACGGACGTGCGGGAAGCGGAGCAGGCGCTGCGCCAGAGCGAGGCCGAACTGCTCGCCTTCTTCAACTCGACCCATGACGCCATCTACCTCAAGGACACGGACCTGCGCTACGTCCGGGTCAATCACGCCATGGAAGCGTTCATCGGAAGGCCCGCCGGCGAGATCATCGGCAAGGACGATTTCGAGCTGTTCTCCCGCGAAGAAGCCGGGGAGATCCGGCGCGTCGACCTGGCCGGGCCGGCGCTGCAGCTGCGGGCGTGGGGCGAGGACCCCGCGGCGTTCGCGTGGTTCGAGGCCCCCGACGGCGAGGCGCTGCAGCGCGCCGAGACGCTGCTGCGCCGGCTGGGCGCGGTGCGGGCCGGGCGGGTCACGGCGCGGGGCCGCGCGATGGCGGCGCTGCCGCTGCACCCGCGGCTGGCGGCGCTGGCGCTGGAGGGCCGGCGCTGGGGGGCCGGGGACGAGGCCTGCCTCGCCGCGGCGGTGATCGCGGAGCGGCCGCTGGTGCGTCGCCGCGAGCCCGGGGAGGGGCCGCGCTGGCGCTCGCGCTCGGACGTGCTCGACCGCGTCTGGGCGGTGCGCCGGCTGCAGGACCCCGAGGCGCCGTCGCCGTTCGCGCCCGGCGAGGTCCACCACGCGGTGGCCCGGCGCGTGCTGCGCGAGGGGCGCCGGCTGGCCGGCCTGCTGGCGCGGGTCGAGGGCGACCGCTGCGTGGCCGCCGCCGACCCCGAGCCGGCGCTGCTGCGCGCGGTGCTGGCCGGCTACCCCGACCGGGTCGGTCGCCGCCGCCGGCCGGGGGAGCCGCGGGGCGTGCTGGTGGGCGGCCACGGGGTCCGGCTGGCCGAGGAGTCGGCGGTGGTCGACGACGAGCTGTTCGTCGCCGTGGACCTGGCCGCGGGGCGGCGCGGGGCCCGCGCCGAGGCGGTGGTGCGGCTGGCCTCCGGGATCGAGGCGGCCTGGCTCCCCGAGGCCGGCGTGTCGGTCGAGCACGAGGTGGAGTTCGACGGCGCCCTGCAGCGCGTGGTGGCCCGCGAGCGGACCCGGTTCGACGACCTGCTGCTCGACGAGCGGCCCGCCGCGGCGCCCGATCCCGAGCGCGTCGCCGCGGTGCTGTGCGCCGCCGCGCGGGACGACCTGGCCGCCGCGCTGGGCCTCGACCAGCCGGCGCCCGCCGGGCTGCTGGCGCGCTGGCGGTTCCTGCGCGGCGCGATGCCCGAGCTGGCCCTGCCGGACCCCGACGCGCTGCTGTCCGACCCGGTCCTGCCGCTGCTCTGCGCCGGGCGCGGCTCGTTCGCCGAGCTGCGCCGCGCCCCGCTGATCGAGACCCTGCGCGGCCTGCTGCCCCACGCGGCCGCCACGGCGCTGGACCGCGAGGCCCCCGAGCGGCTGGCGGTGCCCGGCGGCCGGCGCGTGACGCTGCAGTACCCCTCCGACGGCCCCCCGATCCTCGCGGCGCGGATCCAGGAGCTGTTCGGCTGGCGCGAGACGCCGCGCGTCGCGGGGGGGCGCGTCCCGCTGGTGCTGCACCTGCTGGCCCCCAACGGCCGCCCCCAGCAGGTCACCCGCGACCTGCGCAGCTTCTGGACCCACACCTACCCCGAGGTGCGCAAGGAGCTGCGCGCGCGCTACCCCAAGCACGCCTGGCCGGAGGAGCCGTGATCGGTCAGAGGATCTCGACCAGCGCGGGGATCCGCTCGGACATGTAGGAGCCGGCCAGCTCGCCCTCGACCTCGGAGGACATCCACGCCTCCCACACGATCTCGCCCGCCGGGGTGACCTCGAACAGCCTGCTGGGGCTGTCCTGGCCGACGATGCTGCCCGAGGTGATCAGCGTGTTGCCGTTGGCCAGCCGGTCGGCGTCGCCCCAGGCCAGGTTGTACCACTCGTCCTGCTCCGGCTCGGGGGGGTAGACCCACACCACCTCGGCGGTGCGCTGCTCCTCGTCGAAGGCGTACTCGACGACCCGCGAGTAGCCGCGCTCGACCCCGTCGCCGTTGTCGTAGATCAGCACGGTGCCGCCGGGCAGCAGCTCGGGGGCGTGGGCGTACTCGAACCAGGGGTCCTCGAGCCCCAGCGTCTCGGTCAGCTCGAAGTCCCCGGTGGCGCCGAAGATCCAGTTGAGCTCGCCGCTGGCGCGGTCGATCTGGTACCAGCGGTGGACCTGCTGGGCGTGGAAGTAGGCCACGTCGCGCTCCAGGTCGACCTGCGCCATGTTGCCGTGCAGGTGGACGAACGTGGAGCCGTCGAGGTGGTCGGCGGCGCTCCACTCCCAGACCACCTCGTTGTCCGCGGTCAGCTCCTGGATCACGTCCACCAGCGTGGCGCCGACCTCGTCGTAGAACATCGTCAGGTAGTGCCCGTTGGGCAGCTGCCGCATCACGTGGTGCATGCTGCCGTCGGCCAGGTACTCCCCGGGCTGCCGGGGACCCTGCCACAGCACCTCGCCGGCCAGGTCGACCTTCACCGCGTGGTGCAGCGGCGGGATCGTCCCGCCGAGCAGCACGGCGTCGCCGTCGACGAGGCTCAGCTCCACCCCGCCGAAGTTGACGTCGGGGCCGAGGTACTCGTACCACACCAGCTCGCCCTCGGCGTCGATCATCGCCGCGACGGTGGGCGCGAGGATGTCGCTGACGTGCATGTTGACCAGCGTCCAGCCCGGCTCGCTGCGCTCGGGGTCGTGGACGGTGACGTCCACCTCGGCGGCGGTGAACGGCGGCTCCCCGGTGGCGAACGACACCGGGGCGGCGGTGGCGGTCTCGCCGTCCTCGGCGGTGGCGCTGGGCCACAGCTGGTAGGTGCGGTCGGGGCGCATCCCGATCACCAGCACCTCGTGCTCGGTGACCCGCTCGTCGCTGCCGCGGGCGAAGGCCGGCGTCTCCTCGCCGAACTCCACGCGCGAGGTGGCCGGCTGGCCCGTGGTCCAGCGCACGAAGCAGGACAGCACGTTGTTCGGGTTGGGCACCACCTCGACGCCCTGCGGCTGCAGCGATCCCGGGTCCGCGACGCAGCCGGTGGCGGCGAGGGCGAGGGTCAGGCAGGCGGCGGGGGACCAGCGGGCGGGGGACGGGCAGGACATTCAGGCGCGGGCTACCTCCTCGATCAGGTCGAACACCAGCGGCCACGTCGGCCGGGGCGTATCGTGACCCATTCCTTGGACGATCGCGAGCCGCGCACCGGGGACAGCCGCGGCGGTGGCCCGCGCCCCGCGCACCGGGATCAGCGGGTCCGCGGCGCCGTGGATCACCATCGTCGGCGCGGTCACCTCGCCCAGGCGCTCGAACCGGCTCCCCGAGGCCAGGATCGCCGCCATCTGGCGCGCGAAGCCGTCGGGGTACATCCCGCGGTCGACGGCCCGGGCCACGGTGAGGCGCAGCTCCTGGTCCGGCGCCGGGAACGCGGGGCTGCCGATCAGCTTGAGCGTCTCGACGTTCTGCTCGATGGCGACCTCCCGCTCGGTGGGCAGCGGCTTCATCAGCGCCAGCAGCGCGTGGGGTCGCCCCACCGTGTCGCGGCGCCGGCCGGTGGTGGACATCATCGAGGTCAGCGAGCGGACCCGCGCGGGGTGCCGCAGCGCCAGGGTCTGCGCGACCATCCCGCCCATCGAGGCGCCCACCACGTGGGCCGCGTCGATCCCCAGCGCGTCGAGCAACCCCGCGACGTCGTCGGCCATGTCCTCCAGCCGGTAGGGGGCGTCCACCGGCAGCCCGGCGAGGCTGCGCGCCAGCAGGCGCCGGACCGGCGGGATCCCCAGGTGCGTCAGCCGCGTGGAGTGACCCGAGTCGCGGTTGTCGAACCGGATCACGCGGAACCCGCGCCACGCCAGCCGCTCGCAGAACGCGTCGCGCCAGTACAGCATCGGCGCGCCGATCCCCATGATCAGCAGCAGCGGCTCGCCCTCGCCGAAGGTCTCGTAGGACAGCTCGATGCCGTTGGTCTTCGCTCGGGGCACGTCTCTCCTCCTAGCTCTCGGGCGCCCGCATCTTCTCGACGAAGTCCACCAGCCGGCCGAGGTCGTCGGGGCCCGAGGCCCAGATCGCCATCGAGTCGATCCCGGGCGCGATGCCGTCGATGAACAGGTCGCAGTGATCGTACTCCTCCGCGATGGTCTCGGCGGGGCAGCTCGCCTGGGCGTAGGCGTCCCCGTTGGCGCAGCGGGACGACATCACCTGCACGTCGATCTCGCACGCCGACCCGCCCGGCACCGCGTGGTAGCGGTCGGCGGTGGCCTGCACCGCGGCGATCCGATCGGCGGCGCACGAGGCCTCGATCGGCAGCTGCTCCTGCAGCCCGACGCCGTCGAGCCCGGCGGTGAACATCGCCTCCAGCGCCCCGTCGGGGACGCTGTCCGACACCGACCGGATCGGGCCCCACCAGACCTCGAACCCGGCGTTGAACCCGTCGGCGATGGCGCAGTAGATCGCCACCGAGTTCTGCTGGGTGCTGGTGCTCATCACCGCGTCGAGCTCGCCCTGGGGCGTCATCCCGCCCTCGGTGTTGTAGCCCAGCAGGTCCACGCCGATGGACTGCAAGTACGCCGCGTGGCCGCCGCTGGCGAGCTTGGACTCCATCGTGGCGTACGACGAGAACATCACCATCTTGCGGATGTCGGGGTCGGTGATCCCGGCCAGCGTCGAGATCTGCTGGTCGTAGAACTGGATCGCCGGGTCGGTGGCCCACGCGTAGACGACGAACGGGCGTAGCGGCTCGAGCCCGGCGTGGTACTGCACGTAGTTGTCCGCGGCGATCATCACGGGGCCGAGGTAGGCGCCGTCGGCCGCGGTGTCGTCGTCGCCCGCGTCGTCGTCGCCGACGTCGTCGTCTCCGGCGTCGTCGTCCCCCCCGGTGTCGTCGTCCCCCCCGGTGTCGTCGTCTCCGGTGTCGTCGTCTCCGGCGTCGTCGTCCCCCCCGGTGTCGTCATCTGCGGCGGTGGGACAACCGCCCAGCACCAGCAGCGCGACGAGCCACAGCAGCCCGCACGGGTTCTTCATGGTGGAGTCCTCCCCTCGCCGGGGAGCCTAGCACTACCAGTCGGGGAACGGCTTGTGGACCCACACCTCGTTGACGTGGTCCCGCTCGGCCAGCAGCGCGGGATCGGCGACCTCCTGTCCGCGCGCTCGCGCCTCCACGCGCTTGAACAGCAGGCCCAGTCCGATCATCACCACCGCGGGCACGATCACGAACAGCAGGTCCCGGCGTGCCAGGACCTCCATCGCGAAGCCGGCGATGCCCAGCAGCGCCGGCATCGCCAGCAGCACGATCTGCGCCAGCGCCGCATACATCTGGAGCCGTACCGCGCCCTTGTAGCGCTCCAGGTGCGCGCGGGTCTCGATGCGCGGCGTCTCGTCCAGGTACCGCAACAGCCGCAGCCCGAAGATCACGGCGTTGACGGCCCCCAGCGTGGGGAACGCGACCATCAGGGTCAGCAGCGTGGAGCGGTCCATGGGGGGATCGTACACCGGAGCCCGGACGGGGGCCGGGACGGAGTCCGGCGAGCGTCGCCACGGACCGCAGCTCGTCGGCGTCGCATCGCTGCTCACGGAGACCGATTCCAGCCCCGGAGCATCCACTTTTCACGCCGGGAAGCAGGAATGCTCGCCCGACACGGCAAGACGCCCACGCCCCCTCGCGCGCGGAACGTGACTCATCGTCACGAACCGGTCGTGGAGCTCCCCCTCGCG
>CAZOYV010000409.1:0-5662 GCA_964584075.1 uncultured Rickettsiales bacterium
GCGCGAGGACCACAAGGGGTAGTGGTCACTGGAGTCAAGGGCATACCCCTTTCGTGCGATGTAGAACGGTCCCGGCCGTCACCGACGCCTGGTACCCGCAGCTCCGGCATTCCCACAGGGGGCGCGTCTCGAGCCGAGTCGCGCGCTCGCCTCTACACCTCGGGCAGCGGAATCCATCCGGCCACCGCCAGCGCGCAAGGTACTCGACGCAAGCGTCTTCGTCCGGGAACAGTCGAGCGAACTCCAGTGCGCTTCGAGGTGAATCCGGGTGCCCTGACGCCATGGCCGCCTCCCATCGGAGTCGACCCTACTCCCTGGCCAGGACAACCCTTGTCCAGCCGGCTGAGGCAACCGGATAACCATGTTCGGTCATTCGAAGGGTACAGGTCGCCTTTCCTGGAACGATCCCGAGGACGAGACGCGATCGAAGCGGAGATCGGGTTCGAGATCGTGATCGAGTCCGAGATCGAGACCAGACCGAGTCGATCGATCACGGAGGTCCTGGGGTCCCCCGGTGGGAAGGCGCTTGGGTTGCTTTCAAGGCCTGGGGGACGAAAAGGGGCAGCGGCCGAGATCCGAGGTGACGGGGGCGGTTCGAGGGTTCAGCCCGTGCCTCCTGTGACTTCGGGGGCGGATCGGGCGCTTGGTGCGAGGTGACTTCCAGCGGAGGGTGGCGGCCTTCACCTGTACTTCAACTGCCGCGCATACCCGACGCAGCCGGCCGCGTCCGCGCCGAGCTGCTGCTCGACGCAGCGGCGACCGACGACGATCGTGACCTGCTCGCCGGCGACCCGCGAGTTCAGCCGCCGCCGGGTCTCGTGCCCCTCGGTGGCGTCCAGGGCGCAGAGATGGTCGTGGTCCGGGGCAGCAAGGCTGGCGCGGCACACCGGGCACGAGAACTGCCAGACGCTGCCCTCCTCGACCGCGGTGCCGGGCGGCACGAAGACCTCGTAGTCGCCGGGATCGGGGTGGAACCCGACCAGCATCCGCTGCTCCTCGTGGTGGGCGACGAGCACGATGATGCGGTCCGGGTCGAGCCGGGCCTTGCACTCCGGGCGGCCGTAGCTCCACTGCATCGGCTTCCTCCCTCCCCCGTTCTGCACCAGGGGGCTGGCCGGCACGAAGCGCGGCCACGCCCTCGTCGCAAGGAAGCCACAGGTTGACGCCGCCAGCGCGGGCAGGGATAACGATGCACCGCGTACCCGCGCGCCCCCGCGCAGAAAGAGAGTGCCGATGAGAACGCCCCCTGCCCTGCGGACCCTGCTGCCCACGCTGCTGCTGGCCCTCGCCGCCGGCGGCCCCGCGGCGGCCCAGGAGCCCCAGCCGCCCGCCGACGACGACGCGCTGAAGGCCCTGATCGCCGACACCGGGACCACCGACGACCACGACGGCGCCGATCTCGTCACCGTGTTCAAGCGGACCCACGTCGACGTCGAGGACAGCGGGCTGGGCCACATCCGCAACCACGAGGTGATCAAGTGCCTGACCGAGGCCGGCGCGGGCCAGCTGGCGCGGCTCCGCTTCGACTTCGACCCGGCCTCCAACTACGTGGAGCTGAAGCGGCTGCGGGTGATCCGCGCCGACGGCACGCTCGAGGAGCTGCCGCTGGACTCGGGCGTCGACCTTCCCCAGCCGCAGAGCGCGATCTACTGGGGCGCACAGATGATGCTGGTCCCGATCCCGCGGCTGGGCATCGGCGACGCCGTCGAGATCGAGACCTACATGAAGGGCTTCCTGATCGCCTACCTCGGCGACGAGGGCGACGGCGTGCACATCCCCGAGGGCGGCTGGGGCGGCCCCGGCCCCGAGGGCGACGAGCGCTACATCCCGCCGATGCGCGGGCACTTCTACGACGTGGTGTACTTCCAGGACCGCCACCCGGTGATGCTGCGCCACTACACGGTGGTCACGCCCCGCGACAAGCCGGTGCAGTTCGAGGTCTACAACGGCGAGGTGCAGAGCTACGTGACCTACGACGACGAGCACCTCTCGTACTCGTTCTGGAAGTCCGATCTCGCGCCGTTCCACGAGGAGCCGCACGCCGTGGACTTCCCCGACGTGCAGCCCAAGGTGGTGCTCGCCACGCTGCAGGACTGGCCGTCCAAGTCGCGCTGGTTCTTCCAGGTCAACGAGGGCCAGTTCGAGGCCGACGACGCGATCCGCGCCAAGGTCACCGAGATCACCGGCGGGATGCGCACCGACGAGGAGAAGATCGCGGCGATCGTGCACTGGGCGGCGGACGAGATCCGCTACTCGGGCATCTCGATGGGCCACGGCGAGGGCTACATCCTGCACCCCGGGACGCAGATCTTCGCGGACCGCTCCGGGGTCTGCAAGGACAAGGCCGGGATGGCGATCACGATGCTGCGCGCCGCCGGCTACACCGTGTACCCCGCGATGACGATGGCCGGCTCGCGGGTCGAGCGGATCCCCGCCGACCAGTTCAACCACTGTGTCGTGGCGCTGAAGAAGGACGACGGCGAGTTCCTGATGCTCGACCCCACCTGGGTCACCTACTCCCCCGAGGAGTGGTCCAGCGCCGAGGGCGAGCAGCACTACGTGATCGGCGATCCCGAGGGCGTCGAGCTGATGAAGACCCCGGCGTTCGACCCCGCCGACAACCTGCTGCGCGTCGAGGCCCGCTCCGAGCTGGCCGAGGACGGCTCGCTGAGCGGCGCGGTGGCGTTCTCCGGCGAGGGCTACGCCGAGCAGCGGCTGCGCCGCGAGATGGTGCACTACTCCAAGGCCGTCGACCGCCAGGGCTGGTTCGAGGCCGCGGTGGGCCAGGTCGACCCCGGGGCCCGGGTCGCCAAGGTCGACGTGACCTACCCCCAGGTCCAGGACATCACCACGCCGGTCGACTACGAGGTGTCGTACCGCATCGCCGACTACGCGATGGTCGGCGACGACGCGCTGTACTTCGCGCCGCCGACGGCGACGCACCTGGTGCAGGTCGGGCGTATCGCGCCGTACCTCGACGCCGCCGACCTGCCCGAGCGGACCCAGGACCTGCTGCTGTGGGCCCCGCGGATGCGCACGGCCACCGAGACGATCACCCTGCCCCGCGGCTACGAGGTCGTACGGCTCCCCGAGGACCGCGAGATCGACGGGCCGATCGCCTCGCTCAAGACCCACACCGAGGTCCAGGGCCGCAAGCTGGTCTACACCTTCGAGCTGATCGTCAAGCGGCGGCAGATCCCCGTGGACCAGTACGACAACTTCAGGGAGGTCGTGCAGGAGGCCCTCGCCCTGCCCGACGACCTGATCGTGCTGGAGAGGAGGTAGCACGATGCGCACCACGCTGCTGCCGATCGCTGCCCTCGCGCTGAGCCTCGCCACCTCCGCCGCGGCCCAGGTCCCGGACTACGTCACCGGCGCCCCGGGGGCGGCCCGGTATCCCAACGAGGACGGCCTGGTCGTCCACCAGATCGACCGCTACACGCTGGCCCCGGACGGGAGAGTCGAACGCCACCACGAGCAGGCGCTGAAGATGCTGACCGGGTACCTGACGCGCCACGACTACTTCGACCCGTTCCTGAACTGGAACGACGCCCGTGCCACGTTCCGCGTCGACGAGGCGCGGACCTACATGGCCGACGGCACGGTGGTCGACGCCGCCGAGAACTCGCTGGTGCCCAACACCGCCCGCGCGTTCGACCACGCGGTGCCCTACGCCCACATGCGCCAGATGACCGTGGCCCACGTGGGCGTCGAGCACGGCGCGACCAGCGTCACGGCCTACACCATCGCCGACCGAGAGCCCACCGGCGTGCCGCTGTGGGGCGTGGTCGAGCTGCAGTCGTTCGTGCCGGTCCTCGACCACTGGGTCACCGTCGAGGTCCCCGAGGGCACACCGCTCCACGCGGGCGGCGCGTTCTGCACGCTGAAGCCCGTGGCCAAGACCGAGGGGGGCGTGACGACCACCACGTTCCACCGCACCGGCACCCCGTCGGCCAACCTCGACGAGGCCGGCCACGGCGGCGAGGGCGTGGCGTGGATGGCGTTCTCGACCGCCGCCGACTGGGCCGCCGCGCGCACCTTCCTCGAGGGCCGCGTCGAGCCGGCCGCCGTCGCCGACGAGGCCGTGCAGGCCAAGGTCGCCGAGGTGCTCGACGGCGCGACCCTGCCGCCGGAGCGGATCGCCGCGATCCACGCGTTCGTGGTCGAGGGCGTGCGCCCCGTGCACTGGCCGGTGGCGGACTTCGACTACGCCGCGCGCTCGGCCGGCGACGTGCTCGACAGCAGCGTCGGTCACGAGCTGGACAAGGCCGTGCTGCTCACCGCGATGCTGCGCCACGCGGGGTTCGACGCCGTGATCGCGCTGGTCTCCAGCCGCCACACGATCGTCGCCGACGTGCCCGCCCCGGGGCAGCTGGACCAGGTGTGGGTCCGCGTCCGGATGGGCGACAAGGAGGTGTGGATGCACCCCGACGCCAGCTGCGACGCGCGCAACAAGTTCGACCTGACCGGCCGCTGGGTGCTGCCGCTGGACGGCAAGGCCACCGCGCCGACGCAGCGCCCGGCCAGCGACCCCGCTCGCAACGGCGGGACGCTGCGCGCCGAGGTCACGCTCGACGGTGACGACCACCAGCTGACCCTGTCCGGCCACGCCGACGTGGATCTCGGCCAGGGCTACAACCCGGTGGTCGCCTTCGACCGCGAGGCCAGCGGCGCCGACGCGCTGGGCCGCCAGGTCGCCGGGACGTTCGGCGGGGCCACCGCCGACGACGTCGTGGTGGCGCGCCAGACCTGCGAGCTGACCGCGATCCGCGTCGCGTTCGGCGGCGGCCACGTGGACGTGCCGCTGCACGGCCTGGTGCGGCTGTCGCTGCCGCGCGTCCCCGGCGCGCTGACCGGCGCGTCGTTCCAGGTGTTCCGCAACGCGCGGACCATGCCGCTCCAGCTCCCCGGTCCCGCCACCGAGCGGGTCGAGCTGGCGCTGACGCTGCCCGACGGCTACGAGCTGGCCTACGCGCCCGACCCGGTGGAGACGTCCAACGCCGCCGGATCGCTGCACCGCACCGTGACCCACGAGGGCGGGACGCTGACGATCACCACGGTGCTGGAGATCACCACCGATCTCGTCTCCCCCGCCGAGTACCTGCAGCTGCGCGCGCTGTTCGGCGCCCTCGAGGGCGATCCCGACACCACGATCCTGCTGCAGCGCCAGGACTGACCCGCCCACCGAGCCGTCCCCCCGGGGGCGCCGACCCCGAAACGCAGTACACTGTCACGTGGGGTCCGATCCCCACCGCGCGAGATGGCATGCCGATGACACTGCTCCGCCGCGCCGCGGTCGCCGCGGCCCTGCTCGCCTGCTGCTGGCCCGGGGGCTCGCTCCGCGCCGCCACGTTCACCGACGTCGCCGCCGCCGTGGGGCTCGACACCGGCGGCTCCGGGGCGGGGCTGGTGTGGGCCGACTTCAACGCCGACGGCTACCCCGACGTGCTGGTCAACACGGCCGACGCCACGCTGCGCACGCGGCTGTACTTCAGCGACGCCAACCCGCCGGACCCGACGTTCAGCGACGTCACCGCGACCCACGCCGCGGGCCTGCTCGCCGACACCGCGCAGCCCGCCCTTATGGGCAGCTGCCCATAAGGGCGGTAATGTCGAGCGCCGCGTTATGTCGAGTTCGCCCCTCATGACGCTGTGATGCGGA
>CAZOYV010000410.1:0-1327 GCA_964584075.1 uncultured Rickettsiales bacterium
TCTTGGGGTCACTGGAGTCAAGGGCATACCCCTTTGGGGTCAAGTCGCGTGTTGTGTAGTTAGTCCTCGGCCAGCGCCCGCATCAACCTCTCCCAGACCGCGCCGGCCTCCTCGTCCTCCGCCCGGAGTTCTCGTGCGGTGCGGGCCAGGACCGGGACGGTGGAGCGCCGGACGTGGAACAGCTCCGCGATCTGCTCCGCCGTGGCGGCGGTGCCGTCGCGACACTCCAGCAGGGTCATCAGGCGGGGCAGGTTGCGCTCGCCGCGGCGGCCGAGCAGAAGCTCCTCGGGCGTCAGCTCGAAGGTGTGCAGCGCGGTGCGGAGGACGGTGTCGGTGGTGAGTCCGGCCAGGCGCCGCGCGTCGGGGATCTCCCGCTCGCCGAGCGTGCCCGCCGCGGTGACCCGGGCGCGCATCGACCGCTCGAAGTCCGCGCTGCCGAGCACCGGCGACCAGCGCCGGGGCTCCAGACGAGCCCTCAGCTCGTCGTCGACCCGCTCGTGGACGAACTCGTCGAGCCAGGCCGCGCGGTCCGAGCCCTCCCCGAGCCACTCGCCGAGCAGGTCCTTGCGCAACCACGGCGCATCCGTTCCCTCGAGGTAGTGGCGGTGCGAGCTCCACGGGTAGTCGCCGGCGCGCGAGACCAGGCCCGCGCCCACGGGGTTGGCGTGGACGTAGCGGACCAGCTCGAGCAGGTAGCCCTCTCGATCCACGACCCGGGAGCGGAACCGGCCCCTGAACAGCGCGCCATCCCGGCCGTGCCGCCAGTTGAACCCCTGGGTGTAGACGCCGTTGAGGTGGCGCATCGCGCGGCTGAGCCGGCCGTGCTCGTCGAGCACCAGCAGGTGGTAGTGATTGTCCATCAGGCACGCCGCGGCGCACCACACGCCGAAGCGGGGGCCACACTCCGCGAGCAACGACAAGAACGTCTCTCGATCGTCGTCGTCGACGAAGATCGTCCGGCTGCCGCCGCCGCGATTCAACACGTGATGCCAGAGACCAGGTTCCTGGATGCGCAGGGGTCGAGCCACGGATTCGTCCTCCCGGAGCAACTATACAACACGCGACTTGACCCCAAGGCCGCCACCGTACCCCACTTCCCGCCCGGCACCCAGCGCCCGACCCGACCCCGAGGCCCCAGGAGGCACGGGCTGCCCCCCCGAACGGCCCCCTTCGCCACGGATCTCGGCCGTTGCCCCATCCCGCCCCCCAAGGCCGTGAGAGCAACCCAAGCCACTCCTCGCCGGGAACCCGAGAAAGCGTCCCTGCACAGCCGCAACTATACAACACGCGACTTGACCCCAAGGCCGCCACCGTACCCCACTTCCCG
>CAZOYV010000410.1:1427-5608 GCA_964584075.1 uncultured Rickettsiales bacterium
CCCGAGAAAGCGTCCCTGCACAGCCGCAACTATACAACACGCGACTTGACCCCAATTCCCAATGCGACGATGCCTCCGGCCCTGACGAGCCGACCACGACGCGCCCCTACGGTCGACCAACTCGTCGCTTGACTTTCCGACCCCGCATCCCCACCTCTGGAAAGATGCAGGATGCAACGCGACCGCACCCTGGTCCGACCGTCGGCCGATTCTGGACCTGGATCGCGCGGGGCTACCTGCGCTTCCGCGGGTGGCGGCTCGAGGGCATGCTCCCCGAGCACCCCCAGTGCGTGTTCATCGCCGCTCCGCACACCAGCAGCTGGGACATGTCGTTCACGATCCTCACCGCGTGGGCCCTGGGGGTGAAGCCCAACTGGGGTGGTCGCCGCTCGCTGTTCCGCTGGCCGTGGGGGTTCTGGCTGCGGGTGCTCGGCGGCGTGCCGGTCGACCGCCGCGGCAACCAGGGGATGGTCGAGCGCCTCGCGGCCCTGTTCGAGCGCCACGAGCGCCTCTACCTCGGCATCGCCCCCTCGGGCGCGCGGCGCTACACCGAGTACTGGAGGTCGGGCTTCTACCACGTCGCGCGGCGGGCCGGCGTGCCGATCTACTTCGGCTACCTGGACTACGACCGCAGGGTCTGCGGCATCGGCGGCTTCCTCGTCCCCAGCGGCGACCTTTGTGCCGACATGGATCGGATCCGCGCGTTCTACGAGCCGATCGGCGCCCGGATCCCCGCCAACAAGAGCCGCATCCGGCTGCGTGACGAGGAGATCGGACCCGAGGTGCAGGCCGTCGGGCGGGGCTAGGCGCGTTCGACGGCGGAAGCTACAGACCCAGCAGGATCGCCACCCCGCACAGCGCGATGACGCCCCCGGCCAGCGGGTGGCCGAGGTGGGCCATGCGGCCCTCGGGGATCAGCTTCACCCCGGCGTGCAGCAGCCACACCACGACGGTCATCGTCCCCACCGTGGTGACGCCGAACAGGACCAGCACGAGCATCAGACCGGGCACCGAGCCCTGGGCGGTGGGGAGCATCACCAGCGGGATCATCGCCTCGCAGGGGCCGAACGCGAAGATCAGGACCAGGGTCCAGACCGTGACGTCGCGACGGGCGTGGGGTCTGGCGCCGGCGTGGTGGTCCTCCTGGTCCCCGGGTAGGTGGCTGCCGTCGGGCAGGTGGCGGTGACGGTGGGGGCGCAGCAGGCCCCAGGCGGTATAGCCGAGGCCGAGGACCACCAGCGTCCAGGCGATCACCGAGCCCTGCCAGCCGAAGGTCTCCTCGATCCGGGCGGTACCGAGCCCCATCAGACCGCCGACCACCACCGCGATCAGCATCGAAGCGGCGATGTGCACGGCGCCGCAGCTCGCCGTCACCAGCAGCAGCTTGCGGCGGGTCCAGCCCCGTGCCGCGCCGAGGGCGACGAACGGCAGGTAGTGGTCCGGCCCCAGCACGGTGTGCAGGAACCCCACCGAGATCGCGCTCAGCACCAGGATCGGCCAGGAGTCGTCCATCGAAGCCTCAGAGATCCACCTGACAGTGTCCCTCGCCGTCGATGTGGCCCAGGGTCTGCGTCAGGTGGGCGACGAACTGCCACAGGTCGGTCACCTCGCTGTACTGGCCGACGCCGTACCCGGTGGTCGCGACGTCCACCGCCTCGAGCTCGGCCCGCGTGACCGCCATGTCCGCGTCGGCGTCGGCGTCGGCGAGCGCCTGGAACACGACCACGGCGTCCGGGTCCTCGAGGTCGTCGTAGAACAGGTGATCGCCGTGGATCGTCAGCTGGGTGCTGCCCTCGCCGCCGTCGGCGATGGTCAGGTCCGGCTCGCAGCCGTAGTGGGTCTCTGTGTCGAACTCCCAGGCGAACGTGTAGGTGTCGCCGCCGCCGGTCGCCGACCCGCGCACTGCGATCGACAGCCCGCCGTCGTTCATCCTCGCCACCTGGTCGTCGGTGGCGTTGCCGGCCACCGCGCCGCTGGCCGGCGCGACGGTCATGTCCACGCGGTCGTAGTGGGTCGAGGGCGCGTCGGCCTCGCCCACCGCGTGCGGGCCGGCCTGGCTCATGTCGAACACCTGCTGGTCGGCGAACGTCGCCACGTCATCGCCGTTGCCGTCGACCAGCGCCACGTCGCCGATCACGATCAGGAACTCGTCGTAGGTGATGGCGTAGCCGTCGTCGACGTCCGCGGCGGGGATCTGCTCCTCGATGTACTCCTCGCCCCAGGTCTCGACGATCCAGGTGCCGGTGCCCGTGCACCCCGCGGCCAGCAGGGCGGGGACGAGCAGGATCAGGGAAGTGCGCATGGTTCGGTTCCTCTCTCTTCGTTCGTTGGGTTCACTCGATCTCGTAGCGGTAGGCCAGGTTGCTCTCCAGGCCGAACAGCAGGGGGTTGACGGCGTCGGCGTCGGCGCCGGTGACCGTGCCGTCGCCGTCGGTGTCCGCCGCGGCGAAGTCCAGGTGCCCGAGGATCTCGGCGACGTCCACGGTCAGCGTCACCACCGGCAGATCGCCGGCCTCGATCTCCGTCTCGAACGGGACCCCGAGGATCGTCTTGGGGTGGTCGACGACGAACTCGAACGGGATCGGCCCGCCGCCGTCGTCGGCGGTGCCCGCCACCGCCAGGGTGTGCCCCACGGCCGGGCTGCCGGGAGCGAGCCCGGCGTCGCCGTCCTCGCCGTCCTGCTGCAGCAGCAGGCTGGCGGTCTCGTACGGGCCCTCGTAGAAGCTCCCCTCCCCCAGCTCGCGCGGCCCGGCCGCCAGATCGACGTAGGTGATGCCGACCCACTCGCCGGCCACGTCTCCCGACATGTCGTGGCCCGGGTGGGCCCACGCCGCGGCCGGCCCCGCCAGCCCCCACGGCGCGCGCAGCGCCGGCGCCCAGCGCGAGGCCTGCTCCACCGCCTTGGGCTCGTGGAAGTGCAGCTCGCCGAGCACCACCACGCCGGCGCCCAGCTCGACGTCGTAGCCCGCGGCGGTGGTGAAGCTCCCCGGCTCGGCCGCGGCGACCTGCAGCGGCACGGACACCAGCGCGGGCTCCTCGCCGCCGGGGCAGCCTGCGACCAGCAGCAGCGCCGCGAGGCCGAGGGCGATCGTCAGGGTCGGGGTGTGGCTCATCGGGAGAGACTCCTCATCGCAGGTGGACCCCCACCAGCGCCCGCAGCGCCCACGGCGTGCCGGCGGTGACGTGGCGCGCCGGCAGCGAGCTGCAGGGCTCGGAGGGGTCGAAGCAGCTGGGGTAGACGAACTCGCCGTCCCGCCACTCCTGGGCGAACAGGTTGTCGACGTGCAGCTCGACGAACGCCGGGCCGAGGTGCAGCCCGGCGACCAGGTCGGTGACCCACGCGGTGTGGGAGCGCTGGCCGCCGGTCAGCGGGCGGGGGCCCAGGACCCACGAGCGCAGGCCGGCCGAGACCGCGCACGGCGTCCCCGGCCGGCCCGCCGCCGCACGGCGCCGCCCCGCGGTCCAGGCGTGATCGAGGTACACGCCACCGGACACCAGCCACCGCGGCGCGTACGGGATCGGCTCGCCGGTGGCGGTGTAGCGGCCGTCGGCGTAGGTCACGTCGGCCTCGACCCGCAGCCAGCGCAGCGGCCGCACCGCCGCGACCAGCTCACCGCCGAGGCGCCGCGTCGACCCCGAGGCGAGGAACTTGGCCGCCACGTGGTCGAACACGATCTCGTTGGCCACGAAGGTGTAGAAGAACGCCCCCCGCAGGTCGAGCCAGCGGATGCGGAACAGGTGGGTCCCGACCTCGACGGTGTCGGCCTTGCCCACCGGGGCCACGTCGCCGTCGTCCAGCCCGCGCACCGGCGGCGAGCGGAACCCCCTGCCGTACGACACGTACCAGCGCCAGCCCTCCACGACCGTGACCTCGGCCGCCGCCTTGGGCGACAGCGTCCAGGCGTGGGCCCGCGCCGTCGCCGGCTCGGCGACCGGCTCGCCCGCGTCGTCCAGGCGATCGGTGATCCACCACGACAGCGCGTCCAGCCGGATCGCCGGGACCAGGCGCACCCGGGAGAACAGCCCCACGTCGGCCTGCAGCCACGCGCCCGGGTTCAGCTGGGTGATGTCGGCGTCGGCGTAGGTCACCCACGGCTCGCCGTCGAGGTCGAGGCCCTGCTCCCCCTGGGTCAGGTGGTCGCTGCGCAGCGAGACCCCGGCCTCGAGGGTGGTCGCGTCCT
>CAZOYV010000411.1:0-5432 GCA_964584075.1 uncultured Rickettsiales bacterium
CGACGAGGTCTGCGACGGGGCCGACAACGACTGCAACGGCCTGGTCGACGACGGCATCGACTACGACCACGACGGCTACAGCGGGTGCGGGGAGGGCGCCGACGCCGACTGCGACGACTTCAACCCCAACGTCCACCCCGGCGCCCCGGAGGTGCCGTACAACGGGATCGACGAGGACTGCAGCGGCGCCGACCTGACCGACGTGGACGGCGACGGCCACGACGGCGGCGCGCTGGGCGACGACTGCAACGACGGCGACCCGACGATCCACCCCGGCGCCGAGGAGGACTGCACCAACGGGATCGACGACGACTGCGACGGCGTCGGCGACGGGTACGACGACGACTGCGCCGGTGCAGGCGACGACGACGGCCCCACGGCGGGCTGCAGCTGCGGGGACATCAGCCCGACCACCGCCCCGCGCTCCGGCGCCCTGCTGGTGGCGCTGCTCGGCCTGCTGCTGCTCTCCCGCACCCGCCGCGCGACGGACACAATCGTCCCGGCGCGTCCCTTCCAGTTGGTAGAATGCGCGACGCACCGGGGCGGGGGAGCGGAGTGTCGATGCGATCCGAACGATGGCCCTGGACCCCGATCCTGATCCTGATCCCGGTGCTGTGCTGGTGCGGCTGCCCGGCCGCGGACGACGACGACGCCGCGGACGACGACGACGCCGCGGACGACGACGACGACTCGTGGCCGCTGTGCGCCGACGGCACGCCGCTGATGGAGTGGCGGGACGCCGAGAGCGACCACGGGCTGTACGCCCGCGCCGCGGACGTGACGCTGGAGACGACCGAGGGGCCGTGGAGCCTGCAGGAGAACTGGACCGGCTGCGACACGTTCCTGTTCATCCAGGACGTGCCCAAGCAGACCAACGGCTGGTCGACCCCGCTGTGGAGCCGCGACGTGGGCACGCTGCTGTACGAGATGCCGCCCAACGTCCACCTGTTCTTCACCTCCAACGAGGCCGACCAGGCCGCCCGCGACGCCGCGCTGGCCGCGCTGCAGCAGCAGGTCGCCGAGGCCACCGCCAGCTGGGAGCCCGAGGACCAGCAGCACTGGGCCGAGCACCTGCACTACCTGCCCGGCCGGGCCACCGAGCTGCCCGACTACGTCGGGATGCACTTCTACTCGACCAACTGGGGGTTCGGGATCGACCGCTTCCAGCGGGTGCGCTACATCGGCAGCTACGCCGACTGGGCGCGCTACGACGCGGGCATGCAGTGGTTCGAGCCGAACCTCGCGATGGCGGCCAACGAGCCCGTCTACTACAACTTCGAGATCGAGCGCGCCCACCGCCTGTACCAGCAGGATGCCACCGTGGTGGAGGTGTTCCCCGGCGACGTGCTGTCCGACCCGAACTGGGCCGGGGAGAAGGGCTACGCCGAGGTCGAGCTACCCGACGCGGCCACGATGGCGACGTTCAACCGCGCCGAGCTCGATCTCTACCTCGGCTGCGACGGCAGCGGCGAGTACGGGACCTGCCCGGCGTGGGACTACATCGTCCACCTGTACCTCTGCGACGTGGACGATCCCGACACCTGCGACACGGAGTTCGGGCGCTGGATCACGACCTACCACCGCGAGGGCCGCTGGGTGCACGACGTCACCCCGCTGCTGCCGTTGCTCCGCGACGGCGGCTCGCGCCGGTTCGCGTTCTACACGCAGCAGCCGTACGAGGTGGAGCTCAGCCTGCGGCTGTACCACGAGGGCGGCGAGCCGACCCCCGAGGAGACCACCTTCCTGTTCTCCGGGGCCGGCTTCGACGCCGAGTACAACGACCACTTCGAGCCGGTGACGCTGCACGTCCCGGCCGACTTCGCCCAGGTCGAGATCGCCACCGTGATCACCGGCCACGGGATGTCGTCGCCCGGCAACTGCGCGGAGTTCTGCGAGACCACGCACCACTTCTTCGTCGACGGCACCGAGAACATGCGCCAGATCTTCAACCACCCGCCCAACACCGGGTGCATGGAGCAGACCGCCGAGGGCACCGTGCCCAACCAGTACGGCACGTGGTGGTACGGGCGCAGCGACTGGTGTCCGGGCAAGGAGGTCCAGATCGTGTCGCTCGACGTCACCGATCAGGTCACCCCCGGCGCGGACAACGAGTTCCGCTACGAGGGCTACTACAACGGCAGCCCCTACACCGGGGACTCGGCCAACATCGTGATGACGTCCTGGCTCGTGGTCTACCGCTGAACCCCCGCTTGCGCTACGTTGTCCCCTCCACCGAGGGAGGGCTCCGTGGACCTCGACGCCCTGGCCACGCTGCGAGCCCCGGACCTGCGCGCCGCGCTGCCGGGCTTCCTCGCCAGCTACATCGACGACGAGTGGGCCCGCGAGTCCAACCGCGAGCGGGTCGAGACGCTGATCCGGCACTGGTCCGACGCGGACCTCGAGTCGATCCGCGACGCCCTCGGCGCGCTGGGCGACGAGCCGCGCAAGTACCCGGCCCACCCCAAGGGCCGCGGGCTGTCCCGGACGTGGTGCCGCGACGTGATCTCCGACGGCCGGGTGCAGGGCGCCGCGCACCTCGCCGCGGCCGCCGCCGCGGGCCCGGCCCTGGTCGTCTGCAACCACCTGGCCTACGTCGACTCCCAGGCGATCGACGCGGTGCTGGCCTGGGGCGGGCACGGGGCGCTGGCCGACCGGGTCGTCTCGCTGGCCGGCCCCAAGGTCTACGCCGACCTGTTCCGCCGCATCGCGAGCCTGTGCCTCGGCACCCTGCCGGTGCCCCAGTCGACGTCGCTGGGCCACGCCGAGAGGCTGTCGCCCCGCGAGCTGGCGCGCCAGGCCCGCGCCAGCCTCGACCTGGCCCACCGGCTGCTCGACGACGGGGACCTCCTGCTGCTCTACGCCGAGGGCTCGCGCTCGCGCACGACGCGCCTGCAGGCGTTCCTCCCCGGGACCGCGCGTTACCTGCGCAAGCCGGGCCTGCAGGTCGTCCCCGCGGCGCTGGTCGGCACCCACCGGGTGATGCCGGTGGGCGAGGCCCGCCTGCGCCCCGGCCCCGTGCGGCTGACCTTCGGCGAGGCGCTGCTGGTGGACGACGCCGGCTCCCACCGCGAGGCCCTCGCCGCCGTCCACGACGCCGTCGCCGCGCTGCTGCCCGACGAGCTGAGGCCGCTGGACGAGGCCGTCGACGACGTCTCCCCCGACGCGGACACGCTGGACGACGAGGAGGACACGGTCTAGACCCGGGCCAGATCGCGATCACGGGTGCCGTCCGCGTACGTTTCGAATTACTCTAGAGAAATCCTGAACCGGACCTTGACGAACTCCTCGTTATGTCTAGTTATTTACTAGACAAGAGGTGTTCTATGTACGCAAGGCCGGCATTGACGAGACGCGGAGGCGTGATCGTGGGCAAGTCCAGCGCGGAGGACGGTCTCTATCCGATGCGCGTCGTGACCCGGTTGACCGGGCTCTCGGCGCACACCATCCGGGTCTGGGAGCGGCGCTACGGGGCGGTGGTCCCGGAGCGCACCAGCGGCAACACCCGGCGCTATTCGGCCGGGGACGTGCGCAAGCTGTCGCTGCTGAAGCGCGCCACCGACCTGGGGTACGCGATCCGGGAGGTCGCGGCGCTGGACTCGGAGGCCCTCGAGGAGCTGGTGGAGCGCGAGACCGAGGTGGACCGCTCGTCGGAGGGCCCCCCGGGTACGGCCGAGAACGCCTACCAGGCGATCATGGACCAGTACCTGACGTCGATCACCCGCTTCGAGTACTTCCGCGCCCACGAGACGATCTCCCGCGCCGCGGCGCTGCTCTCCGCCGACGAGTTCATCTTCCGGATCGTGCTGCCGCTGATGCGCGAGACCGGGGAGCGCTGGGAGCGGGGCGAGTTCACCGTGGCCCACGAGCACGCCGTGACCGCCCAGATGCGCGGGCTGCTCGACACGCTGCTGCGGATGAACTCCCCGCAGGCCGGGGTGCCCCAGTTCCTGGCCTCGACGCCGGAGGGCCACCTGCACGAGTTCGGCGCGCTGGTGGCGTCGCAGATGGCCGCGATCCGCGGCTACGAGCCGCTGTACCTCGGCCCCAACATGCCGGCCGACGACCTGGTCTACGCCGCCGAGCACAGCCGCGCGACGGTGATCCTGATCAGCGTCGTGCGCGACATGGACGAGGCCGAGCTGCGGTCGCTCGACGGGACCCTGCGCCGGCTCCAGGATCACATCGAGGTGTGGGTCGGGATGCCCCCGGAGCACGCCGCGCGGGGCCGGGTCGAGGGGGTCCGCTACTTCGACCGCTTCGAGGACCTGGACCTGGCGCTGACCGAGCGCATCACCGCCGCCGAGTACTGAACCGCCGAGCCGTCGCGCTGCGCGGGGGGAGAGATGTCCGACACGAGCGAGTTCCCACCTCCGCGCCTGGTGGTCAGCCGCTGCCTGGGCTTCGAGGCCTGTCGCTACAACGGCCAGATGCTGCTCAGCGACGTGGTCGAGGCGCTGAAGCCGGCGGTGGAGATCGTCACGGTCTGCCCCGAGGTGCAGATCGGGCTGGGCATCCCGCGGGACCCGATCCGCATCGCGCTGGACGGCGACGAGGAGGTGCTGTTCCAGCCCTCCACCGATCGGGACGTCACCGAGGCGATGCGAGCCTACGGCGCCGAGTTCGTCGCTGGCGCCGGCGAGGTGGACGGGTTCCTGCTCAAGGCCCGCTCGCCGTCCTGCGGCCCCCACGACGTCAAGGTCTACCGCAGCACCGCCCGCGGCGCGCCGGCGGGCAAGGGCGTGGGCCTGTTCGCCCAGGCGGTGCGCGCCGGCCGCCCGGGCACGCCGCTGGAGGACGAGGGCCGGCTGACCAACCTGGCGCTGCGCGATCACTTCCTCACCGCGGTCTACGCCCTGCGGCGCTTCCGCGACGTGGTCGCGGCCGGCAAGATGGGCGCGCTGGTGGCGTTCCACGCCAGCCACAAGTACCTGCTGATGGCGTACCACCAGGGCCAGCTGCGCGAGCTCGGCCCGGTCGTCGCCAACCACGACCGGCGCCCCGCCGACGAGGTGCTCGCGGCGTACGGCGACGGGCTGCGCGCGGCCCTGGCGCACCCCTTCCGCTACACGTCGATGATCAATGCGCTGCAGCACATGTTCGGGCACGTCTCCGACGGCCTCTCCGCCGAGGAGCGCAAGTTCTTCCTCGACACCATCGAGGAGTACCGCGACGAGCGCGTCCCGCTGCAGGCCCCGCTGCGCCTGCTCCACGCCTGGGCGGTGCGCTTCGACGAGCGCTACCTGCTGGGCCAGGCCCTGCTGCGCCCCTACCCCCCGGATCTGGTCGACCTGTTCGACAGCGCCCGCGGCAAGCGCCTGCGGGACGGTCGCTAGAGCACGGCAAAAAGGTCCCCTACGTCCCACTCGACGTGCCCCCTCCGCCGTCCTCCCTGGGCTAGGCGCCCCCGTCATCTCGGCTCCTACTTTCCGACC
>CAZOYV010000412.1:0-5410 GCA_964584075.1 uncultured Rickettsiales bacterium
AGCGCCTGACGGCCCGGGCGCTGGCGGTGGCCTACTGCGCCGCCAGCGCCTCGCTCTCGCGCTTGACCCAGGCGGTGGCCTCCTTCAGCCCCGTCTTGGTCGCGATCTCCTGCATGAACTTGGGGAAGGTGTCCTTCACCTGGACGTCCACCGAGTAGTACAGCCGCGACCAGCCCTCGGTCTCGGGGTGCGGCTCGACGTACCAGAACCCCACGGAGTCGTTCAGATCGGACTTCCGCGAGTAGTCCAGCGTCCAGGTCAGGTACCCGTCCCGGGTCCGCACCACGTGGTCGATGTAGTACTCGTACTCGAACCCGAAGCCCTTGAGCACGAACCGCACGTAGAGGTGGTCGCCGTCCTGCCGGTACGGCTCGCACTCGGCCACGTAGTTGACCCACTCGGGGTACTTCTCGAACTGCAGGATCCGGTCCCAGACCTGCTCGGGCGTGGCGGCCACGTCCTGCACCGCCATCCCCCGCCCCCCGGTCTCGCTGTCCTGGTAGGGCTTCATCACCGGCTTGCCCTTGGCCAGCCTGGCCAGGTCCTTGTCGTCGAGCTCGATGGCCGGCGGCGCCCCGGTGTAGGGGGTCAGCACCCCCGTGTGGTCGTGGGGCTGGTCGGGGTCGGCGGCGAGGGCCGGGACGGTGAGGGTCGCCGCGATCAGGAGTGCGGGCATGACGATGGGGAGGGTACGCATGCCGGCGAGGATACCACCCACGCTGCGGGTCAGAACCGGACGAGCAGGATCCCGGGGCCGGCACGGAGATCGGCGCCGGAACGGCGGCGGCGCTCGCGGTCGATCGCGGAGCTGCTCTGCACGCGGTAGGACTCGACGGTGGCGGCCGCGAGCAGGTGGTCCCAGTCCGACCGCGCGAAGCGAGAGCGCGCCGAGCCCGGCTCGACCCCACAGCGCTCCGCGTAGATCGCCAGCGCGGACTCGCGCGCCTCGTCCTCGTCGCCGGCCGCGGCCACGGTGACGGACGCGAGCGCCACGGCGACGGCGGCGAGGGTCACGGCGAGTCGATTCACGGGCCCCTCCCCCATCGGTCCGGGCTCAGCCCCGCGGGTCCTCGATGCGGCCCATGAACAGGATCGCGCCGGTGAGCTTGTCGCGGATCACGAACAGGAACGGGTGGTCGGCGACGAAGCTCGGGATGCGGGGGCCGACGCCGTAGTCCTGGAACGCCAGGCCGGTCGCCGCGGCGGCCTCGGTGCCCTGCTCGTCGACCTTGACGTAGGCCTTGTGGCGGGCCGCACCCAGGTACCAGTTCATCATCATCTCGTCGCGGGGGACGAAGCCGGTGAAGTCGGCGTCGACCATGTCGAAGGCGTCGACGATCCCGAGCGCCCTCATCGAGTCCTCCAGCGGCAGCTCGTAGTCCAGCTCGAACGACGGGAACGTGACCGAGACGAGCCGCGTCTCGACGCCGTCGATCCAGTCCTGGAGCCGCTCGGCGGTCAGGCTCGCCTCCACCGCGGGCAGGCCCCACGGGTCCCTGGGCAGCACCACCACCATCGACAGCTCCTGGTCCTCGTAGTCCATCTCGAGGATCTGCACCTGGCGGTACTCGGCGTAGCCCAGCGTGGCCTCGTCGTCGTCCTCGACGTCGATCTTCATCAGCGGCACGGTGGCCTTCGAGCCGTCGGGCAGCGTGAAGTCGCCGTCGACGGTGTCGTCGACGCGGAACTTCTCGTACCAGTCGGCCTCGAAGTAGATCGCGTTGGCCAGCACCAGCCGCGTGTCGGAGTTGATGTCGTCGTCGCGGAACAGCTCCTCGACGTGGCCCTTGGTCTCGTCGCTCACCCAGCGGTTGATCTCGTGGGCGACGTCGGGATCGTCCTCGAAGTCCACCGGCTGCAGCGGCGCGGCGTAGTCGTCCTCCATCGTGTCGAGGAACGACTCGCGGAAGTCGATGTCGTCCTGGCCCCACACCGCGTTGGCGGAGTACAGCGTGTAGGCGCGGTGGTGCTCGCCGGACAGATCGCCGAACAGCGCACCGAGGTTGGCGTGCCACGCGTCCTCGCCGGTCTCGACGTGCAGCGCGTCGGCGATCTGCGCCTCGGTCTCGCCCTCGGCGCCGGCGTACATCATCGAGGTCCCGGCGGTGATGCTGAACGGCGAGAAGAACAGGTTGCCCCCGTCCCCCGCGACCGTGCCGTACAGATCCACGGCGTACTCGTTGTTGCCCTCCACCACCACCAGCATGTCGCCGGTGGCGTCGGTGATCTCGCGCGGATCCCGGCAGCCGAGGTTCGCCACCAGCGCCACGATCGCCAGGAAGGTCCAGATCCCGAGGTCGCGCATGAGCTCGTTCTCCCGTGGGGCCCCTGTCTCCATCGGTGTCGTGGGGTAGCGATCGCCATACCCCCGGATCGGGTACATTCGTGCCCGATGCGATCCGCGGCCCTGCTCCCGCTGCTGCTGCTGGCGGCCTGCTGCTGCTCCTCGAACCAGGACCCGTTCGACGAGGAGGGCCGCGAGCTCCCGTGGGCCCGCCACGGGACCGACGAGCAGTTCGCGTTCACCCGCTGCACGGTGCACCAGGTCCCGGTCCCGGACGGGCTGGCCACGATGGGGCACGGCGGCCCGCCCGCGGCGTTCCAGCGCGACCCGGACCCCGCTCCGGCGACGCCGCCGCCCGGCCTGACCCTCGATCAGCTGGCGCGCTGGGCGGCGCCCACCACGCTGGACCACATCGCAGCGCTGCAGGACGGCGCCGCCGGCCGCGACGACGGCACCGCCGCGGTGGTCGCGGCGCTGGGCGCCTGCGTCGAGGACGGACCCGGGGACACATCGGACGACCCGACCGGCCGCTGCCTGCGGGCGCTGGCGCTGCTCGATCGCCCGGCCGCGGTCGAGGCCGCCGTGGCCCACCGCGAGGCGCTGCGCGATCCCGACGCGCGGGCGCTCGCCGCGACGCTCGAGCTGTACCCCGACCACGCCGACTTCCTCGCCTACCTGCCGCTGCGCGGGCCGCTGTCCGAGGTGGACCGCGACGCGCTGGCGGACCCCGCGCTGCTGACCGTCGAGGACGTACTGCGCGACCGCGAGCGGCTGGTGGCCGTCGACCCGGCGCTGGACGGCACCGCGGAGGGCCGGATCGAGCTGCTGGCGACCCTGGCCCACCTGGTCCGCCCCCAGCTCGACGACGCGCTGTTCGACGCCGACGGCGACGTCCCGCGGCTGTACCTCTACAAGAGCCGCTACACGCCGATCCTCGAGGACAACGAGCAGGCCGACCTCGACACCTGCGTCGGGCTGATCAACACCGTGCTGCTGGACCAGGGCTCTTTGCAGCGGGTGATCCGCGTCCCGTCGCCAGAGCCCGCGGTGGTGGTGGTCGGCGGCCGGGGCGAGGGGCTGGTCTTCGCCCACGACGACGAGCTGATCGGGTTGGAGCCGCTCAGCCGATTTCCGGGCTCAGCGTCCAGCGAATGACCCAGTGATCGACGTCGCGGACGCGGCCGAGGCACACGATCCCGCCGTTCTGGAACGCGAACACCACGTGGTGGGCGTCGCCGGTGACGAGGTGCGCGGCCAGCCGGCCGAGGAACGGCAGGTGCCCGACCAGCATCACGTTCTCGTCGGGCTGCGGGACCGCGAAGGTCGTGACGTCGTCCATCGGGCCGAGGTCGCCGCGCTCCTGGACCCCGCGCTCGGGCTTGAGCGCTGCGGCGAAGATCTCGGCCGTCTGCCGCGCGCGCGTCTTGCCGCTGTGCTGGATCCGGGAGACCCGGACCCCGTACCCCGACGCCACGTTGGCGATGCGCTCCACGTCGGCGCGGCCGTCCGCGGAGAGGCCGCGCAGCCGGTCCTCGTGCTTGTCGAGCGCCTTGCCGTGCTGGACCAGGTACAGCGCCATGGCGACCTCCTCCCCGTCGCACACGCCGTCTTATCACGCGCCGGGGCGCGCGGGTAGCCACGGGCCACGAACGCAGCACGACCCGGTCGGCCGTGAACTCCCCTATAATTGACAACATGCGCACATCCATCTTGCTGTCTCTCGCCGGGGGGCTGTTCGTCCTCGCCGGGCTGGCTCCACGTCCCGCCCTGGCGCAGGGGGGTGACACCATCGACGTCGAGTCGATCTACCTCGAGGGCATCGAGCTGAAGGAGTCCGGCCAGTGCGACTTCGCGCTGGGGCGCTTCCAGCTGGTGCTGCAGATGGACCCCAGCCTGCACCAGGCGCACCTGCACCTCGCGGAGTGCTTCCACGAGATGGGGGGCGACGATCGCGCGATCACGGAGGCGGTGGCGTACCTGCAGTCCGGCTTCGAGGAGGCCGAGGTCGACCGCGCGCGCAAGCTGATCGTCGCCTGCGGAGGGGACCCCGCGGCCCTCGGCGTGGGCGCGGTGGAGGCGGGAGCGGAGACGGCGACGGCGACGGAGACGGCAACGGAGCCGGCGACGGAGACGGCAACGGATACGGCGACGGCGACGGAAACGGAAACGGAAACGGCAACGGCAACGGAGACGGCGACGGAGACGGCGACGGAGACGGAAGCGGACGGGGCGGCGGAGACGCCGGCGGTCGCCGTCGGTCCGCGGATCCCCAGGACCTCGGAGTGGACCCAGGCCCGCGTCGGCGCCGGCCTGCTGTTCAGCCACTACGGCAACGAGATCGGGCTGACCGGCCTCGGGCCGATGGTCGAGCTGCGCTTCCGCCCCGAGCGCTACATCGAGTTCGGGGTGCGCGGGCGGATGCTGATCGGGCCGTACCCGGACCACGAGGGCGCGGTGATCATGCCCGCGTTCGGGTTCGCCGCAGCGGCGGTGATCCCGCTGGGCCGGCCGACGATCGTGGCGGGGATCCAGATCCCCGTGGTGCTCAGCCGCTCCGCGGGCGAGACCCGGGCCGACGGCGGGATCCTCGGCGAGATCGGGGTCCACGTCGCGGTCCCCGGCTCGCGGCTGGTGCTGGGGGGCAACTTCGAGGGCGGCTACGTCGTGCGACCCACCGTGGGCGCCGCGTTCCGCGCGGCGATCCAGCTCGGTCCGATGAGGGGGGAGTGAGGCGATGATGGAGCCCACGACACGGCTGATCCTGATCCCCGTCGCGATCCTGGCACTGCTGGCGCTGCCCGGCTGCGCCGACCGCGAGGACGACTGGATGGGGTTCTGGACCGAGGGCGATCCCGCGGAGGACGACGACACCACCGGCGACGACGACACCACCGGCGACGACGACACGTCCGGCGACGACGACACGTCCGGCGACGACGACACCACCGGCGACGACGACACCACCGGCGACGACGACACGTCCGGCGACGACGACACGTCCGGCGACGACGACACCACCGGCGACGACGACACCGCCGGCGACGACGACACGTCCGGCGACGACGACACGTCCGGCGACGACGACACCGCCGGCGACGACGACACCGCCGGCGACGACGACACCAC
>CAZOYV010000413.1:0-5363 GCA_964584075.1 uncultured Rickettsiales bacterium
CACTGGAGTCAAGGGCATACCCCTTTGGGGTCAAGTCGCGTGTTGTATAGTTGCGCTCCCCACCCTCTCGTCGACCCGTTCGGAAGGAGGCCCTGGATGTCCACGACCCATCACCGCGGTCGTGACCTGTACCACTCCGCCTCGCCGTTCGATGTTTCGGTGGGGTTCAGCCAACCGTCGACCCCGGCGCTCACGGAGATCAGTGACAGCGCGAGGGCGAACGAGGTCGCCGGCGAGACGGGTCGCGCGAGGCGCTCTCGACGCTCGCGCTCCTGGGCACTGCGCCGGCCGCGGACCCATCGCTGGATTGCCCGTGGTTCCACACCGTGAGTAAGGCGTGGAGTGGGCACCACTCCTCGCGGGAGGAAGGTGGAGCAAGGGGGCGAGGAGCAGAATCAAGATGATCTCCTCGCCCGCGGGCCGAGCCGTCGCTGCGGGAGACCCGGGACGTGGGGGAGCGGAGGCTGGCCGGGGATCACGCGGCCCTGCTGCGGGGGCCCTCGGTGATCGTGCCAGAGGAGTCCAACCTGGTGCTGGACCCGCACCACCCGCAGGCCGGCGAGCTCGTGATCGGGCTGCCGCGCCCGTTCTGGCTGGACAAGCGGGTGTGGAAGTGAGGGCACCGGCGAATCCCGACTTCGTAAGCACCGCGTAAGACGCACTCGGCCGGCTCTCCCCTACCCTCGAAGGACATCGGACGGGCAAGGGGGGACGCGGCCCGGGGGCGGGTCGGCTCAGCTGGGTCGGCCCGCTCCTCAGGTCCACGGGCTGGGCAGACGGCGGGCGATCCGAGTTGCCGTCACAGGCGGCAATTCGCCGGAGAGGGGGCATCTCCCGGAGAGGGATGCCGTTCCGGACGGCAATTCGCAGCTGGGGGCGTCGGGCCCGGTGTGGAGATCGGTTCGGACGGCCCGTCGCGGGCCGGCGACATCGTGCCGGGGGGGGGCGGCGGTGGTGCGGTATCGTGGAGCCGCTGACGCGCCGCGAGCCGATCGCCCGAGAGGAGCCAGCCGATGCCAACCACCTACCACCGCGGTCGCGACCTGTACCACTCCGCCTCGCCGTTCGAGGCGTCGGTGGGGTTCAGCCGGGCGGTGCGCAGCGGGGACCGGATCCTGGTGGCCGGGAGCGCGCCGATCGCACCGGACGGGGGAGCGGTCGAGGGCGGGGTCGAGGCCCAGGCACGGCGCTGCGCGGCGATCGTGGTCGAGGCGGTGGAGGCCCTCGGCGGGCGGGTGGAGGACGTGGTCCGGACGCGGACGTACCTGACGCGCCGGGAGGACTGGGAGGTCGTGGCGCGGGTCCACGGGGAGGTGTTCGGCGCGGCGCGGCCGGCGGCGACGATGGTGGTGGTCGCGGCGCTGCTCGATCCGTCGTGGCGGGTGGAGATCGAAGCCGAGGCCTGGGTCGGGACGCCCGCCTGACTTCGAATTTCTGGCGCAATCGGGGACAGGATCTCGGACTCGGGTACCCGAGTTCCAGGAATTGGCGCAGTTTGCGCCAGAAATTCGAAGTCGGGCGACGAGGGGACGATGCCCCTCACTCCGCGAGCAGGTACCAGGTCCCCCCGGCCTTCTGGAACGCCACGGTGTCCTCGCCCAGCGCCGGCTGGCTGTCGTTGCGGATCACGGCCAGGGTTCCGTCTGCGTTCATCAGGATCGGCTGCACGCGTGCGCTGCGCAGCAGCAGGTGCAGGGCCTGGACCTTCTCGGGGCGGGCCTCGGCGTCGGCGCGCACCTGGGCCATCGCGCCCCGGGCCTTCATCTCGGCCAGCACCTCGGGGGCGGCGAAGCTCTCGACGAACGCCTCGAAGTTGCCCAGCGACAGCAGCAGGATCGCCTCGTCCAGGCGCTGGCCCAGGTCGGTGGGGATCGGCCGGGCGGTCAGCTCGGGCTCGGCGGCGGGGGTGGCCGCCTCGACGTCCGCGGCCGGGGTCGGCTTGTCCACCGGCGGCAGCGGAGCGATGTCTCCCCACGCCGGCGCGGGGAGGAGCGCCAGCAGCGCTGCCACCACCACCGGGGTCAAGTCGCGTGTTGTGTAGTTGGCGGTGCTGGACACGGTCTCGGTCCCCTCCCTTTTCGTGGCGCAACTATACAACACGCGACTTGACCCCACCACGCGACTTGACCCCACCATTTCACCATTGACCCCACCATCTGCATGGCGCTCGCGGACAGCGCGGTGGCGTCCGCGTCGGACAGCAGGTCGTCCCCGCCCCGGGCGAACCCCGGCAAGGACAGCAGCACGGCGGCGATCAGCACGGTGATGGTCCGCATCGGTGGGCCCCCTCTCCTTCGAGATCTCGATTGTCCCACTGCCCTCTCCAGCCGTCCGACACCCGGGGGGGGGTGCGAACTCCCTGTCCCCGTTCGCTCGGGCCGGATAGACTCCGCGGCATGCGGACTCCCACGACGGCCATGCTCCACCCGGCCCTCTCGCTGGCGCTGCTGCTCGCCGCCACCGGCTGCTACCCCGGCCCCGACGACGACCGCCTCGGTGGCGAGTGGTACGAGCCGGACGACGACGACGCCAGCGACGACGACGGCGCCGACGACGACGCGGCCGACGACGACGCCGGCGACGACGACAGCGCGCCGGTCGAGCCCTGCGACTTCGGCTACGACGAGCTGTTCCCGTCCGCGGCTTCGCCGCCGGGTGTCCCGCCGAAGGCGACCCGCTGGAACCCCGACCAGCCCGGCGTGGCGTACGCCGAGCCGCGGCCCGCCGGGACGTGGCTGCACCCGGGCAAGGGCGGGCTCGTGATGCCGTCGTACACCGACGACATGCCGCTGTTCGAGCGGGGCACGGAGTGGGTCGAGGACCGCTGCTTCGAGCTGCCCGACGGGGACGCGTGGCTGACCGAGGCCGAGGCCTACGACCTGTACCGCGACATCGCCGAGATCACCACGGGGGTGGCGGTCGACGACGGGGTCGAGGTGCGCACGGTGGTGGGGGTCCGCGGGGCCTACCCGGGGACGTTCGCGTGGCACGGCAACACGCCGGACGTGTTCAACGACACGCTGGTGCTGCTGTGGGTCGACGGGGGCGGGGGCAAGCACGTCCGCGAGTTCCACGCCCACACCGACGTCGGCGCCCGTGACTTCGGCCCCGACTCGTCGTCGTCGCTGCGGCCCAACCGGCGGTACTTCTACAGCAACGGCTGGCACGGCGACTACAACGCGCTGCACATCGCCGAGTGGGGCTACCGGGTCCGCGACGACACCAACAACAACGGCCACTGGGACAGCGACCGCAACGGCTGGCTGCCGCCGCTGGGGGACGACGACCACGACCGCACCGGCTCGGGGCACAACATCCACCTGGCGTCGGTGGACGGGCCGCTGGGCGAGGCCGAGGTCGGGCCGTGGTCGGCGGGCTGCCAGAACATCCCGGGGATCGCCAACTGGACCGAGTTCATCCTGTCCGCCTGGACCGAGCTGGGGGACTACGTCCAGTACTTCCTGGTGGACGCCCGCGACATCGCCCCGCAGGTGTGGGGCGAGTGCACCCCGGACGGCTCCCACGACTGCCCCTACGAGCTGGCCGTCCCCGCGGTGGTCAGCGGCGACACGTCCACCTCCCCCACCGACGAGTTCGACGTCTACAACTGCTCGGACGCCGACGAGTCGGGCCCCGAGGAGGTGTGGGTCTTCACGCTGGACACCGCCGGCACGCTGCACGTCGAGGTGGACTGCGACGACCCGGTGGTGGACGTCGACATCCACCTGCTCGACGGCGACGACCCCGACGCCTGCCTGGCCCGCGGCCACTGGGACCTCGACTACGACATCACCGAGGGCCGCTACTTCATCGTCGCCGACACCTGGGTCGACGGCGGCGACGAGTTCGCCGGCGAGTACACGCTGACCGTCGAGCTGTTGTAGGGCGGGCCCCCTCCCGAACGTGGAACCCCGCCCCCGGCTCGGAGCCGAGGGCGGGGAGTGCGGCGACGACGGGGGCTCCCCCAGGGGGGGTGGCACGTCGGGGGTCGCCCCCGGCCGTCACCGCAGGAAGCGCTCGATCTCGCCCGCCGAGGGCTCGCCCCCGGCCGGAGAGATGTGGACCGCCTTGCCGCCCACCACGACGATCACGTCCTCGCCCAGCGCGGCGAACTCGCGCAGCGCGGGGCGGGTCCGCAGCAACGTGAAGTAGGCATCGCTGAGGTACCGCACCTCGAGGGTCTGCATCGAGGGCTCGTAGCCCTCGTCGACCCAGGTGCCGCGGCTGTAGAAGAACACCTTGCCGCCGACGACCTGGGTCAGCGCCTGGGCCTCGGCCTGCTCCTTGGTCATCAGGTCGCCGATCTCGCGGCTGGTGCGCACCGCCTCCTCGCCGGAGAGCTGGCCGAAGCCGTCCATCCGATTGCTCTTCTCGGCGACGGTGGACTCGACGGCGCTCCACTCCGCCATGTCGGGGGCCGGCGCGAGGCCGCCCCTGGGCTCGCCCTCGTACCAGCGGCCGTCGTCCCCGGCGCTGGTCGCGGCGTCGGTGGAGCCGTCCCGGTCGCCGCCGCGGTCCCGGGAGCGCTGGCCCGCACCGGTGGCCGCCCCGCCGCCCATCGTGCTGCCCCGCGGGGCCCGCGAGGTGGGGGGCAGCGTCACCGCCGGGCCCTCGAAGCGCCGCACCGGCTCGTTGGACGCCACCGGGATGTCCTCGACGACGAGGAACGAGGTGTACGGCGTCATGATCCCGAAGCGCTTGCTCAGCTGCACCACGGCATCGACCAGCTCGGGCTGCTCGCCGTTGCGGCGGATCTCGTCGAGCAGGAAGCCGACCCGCCGCTGGGCCCACATCCGCGGGATGAACTCGTGGTCGGTGGCGTTGGCGGCGAACTGCACGCTGGTGGTGAAGGTCTGCGGGTCGCCGGCGGAGACGCCGCTGAGCTCGATCGGTGCGCCGGCGCCGGCGTTCTTGTAGCGGCCCATGACGATCAGCTGGCCGCCGCTGAACAGGTCGGGCAGCTCGCGGGGGTACACGTCGTAGGCCCCGGTGCCGCGCAGGTCCAGCACCACGTCGGCCAGCACCGGGCGGCTGACCTTGCGGTAGAAGCTGCTGATCTCGAGCTCGATGTCCTCGCCCGGCTCCAGGTACTCGGCCATCCCGCGGTTGTCCACGGCCAGCGTGTCCAGCAGGTTGGTGTTGACGTCGTAGCCGACGCCGAAGCTGAAGAATCGCACCGCGCCGTCGGCGGCGTCCACCTCGCGCTGGACCTGGGACAGGATCGCGTCGTGGCTGGTGACGCCGACGGTGGGCAGCCCGTCGGTGAGGAACACGACGTAGTACGGGCGCCCGGGCGAGGGCTGGTGCCGCAGCGCGGTGTCCAGCGCCTCGCTGATGTTGGTCCCGCCGAGGGCCTCGAAGCG
>CAZOYV010000414.1:0-5314 GCA_964584075.1 uncultured Rickettsiales bacterium
AAAGTAGGAACCAAAATTTCCTGATCGGTCGGACGGCTGCATCCTTGTGATTCTCAGCAGTCGACCTCTTCGAATCGTCGCGGTGCAGCCGTCCGACCGATCAAGAGAATTCGGGTACGGGGCGGAAGAGCGATAGGCGGCCGACGACCGCGTGATGCGGTCGGCGGACGAAGGGACGGGGGCCCGGAGTCCTGGAAGGACGGGAGGGCCCCCACTCGATCTGGAGCCCCGTGCCCGAATTCTCCAGGGAGGACGGCGGAGGGATCACGTTTGTCTGGCGGAGACCGATACGTCTCCGTTCCAGCTATCGTAACTGTAGTGATGTCGAGTAGTTACAGCCGTCATCGCGAGTGGATGAGCTGCAGAGGCCCCACAGGGACCCCAAGCTTGTCGCCGGCTCACTGCCGCTGCCACTCTAACAACCGTGGCCTTGCAGCCGCCTTCATCTGAACGCGCGAGGGACGTCGGTACCTTCCGTCTTCGAGATCTTGACTGCCATGTCCGAGTCTATCCTGGACATCCCACCTTGGAAGTGCTTCGATGAAGGCGGGACGAAGGCTCATCGGCCTGCGATGGCCACTGGGGAAAGAACATGACCAAGCGTCCGATCCTGTGGATCAGCATCCTCGGGGGGGGAATCGTTCTCCTCTCCTTCCTCTTCTGGACCGTGCGCTCGCCTGAAGATCGCGGCGACGCAGCCGGGGGCGAGCCGTCCCGCCGCGGGGTGTCGCGACACGTAGCGAGCTCGCCACCGCCGACGGTAGAACCCGGCGACACGGGCTCGGTTGCTCGGCGACAGCGACGGATCGAGCAGCTGCGGGTCATCGATCGATCGCTCACCGAGAGCGAGGCAATCGAGCTCGTCGACGAGTCGGATCGCATCCTCTCGTCGCTGCAGCGAGACGGCATCCACGACGTCGATCTGACCCTGCGCCACGAGGTGCTCGACACCGAGGTCTCCGACGAGGAGCTCCGCGAGTACTTCGAACAGCACCGGGTTCGCTTCGGCGACCGGAGCTTCGAGGAGTCCAGGAACGTGCTCGCGACGCTCGTCAGGCTCCAGAAGACCCGACAGGCGCACGGGGAAGCCCCGCCGGCGGGGAGCGAATCGTGATGTCCATCGCCAGGGGGGAATCCATGCGGACTCGGCTCGTCGGGCTCCTCGTCCTCGTCGTGGCGGTGGCGCCCGCGACGGCGCGCGCCCAGGACACCGACCTCGCCTGGGAAGAGGCTTCTGCCCTCCAGGAGGAGATCTACGTCGAGGAGGTCGCCATCGACGCAGACGGCGACGTGGTCTCCGCGATGACCGCGGGCTCGCTCGTGATCGAGCTCGACAGCGGCGAGGAGTTCGTCCTCGACCTCGAAGATCTCGCCGATCCCGACGGGAACCAGTACTTCATCGACGGCGGCGCCAGCCAGCTCGACGAGCTCGACCCGGTGACCTACACGTTCCGCGTCGTGCGCTACGTCCCCACGGAGATGAGCGACGAGGAGGTCCTCGAGTCCTGGTCGGAGGTCCACGACGACGCCAGCGAGGAGGAGCTGCAGCGGTTCCTGACGGAGCGGGAGCAGTCGGCGACGCCCCCCAGCCTGGCGCGGTACGTCGATCCCGACCTGCTCGACTGGCTCGATGCCGCCGAGGACGACGAGACCATCGACGTCGTGATGATCCTCTCCGAGCAGCCGACCCTCGAGCTGCCGAAGGCGCCCAACGCCCTGCTGGCGAAGGAGCCAGCGTTTTGGTTCGAGGCGATGGAGCAGCGCCTGCTCGCCATCGAGGACCGCAAGACCGAGGTCGCGTCATTGCAGGCGGAGCTCGTCGCGGACATCGAGCAGGCCGGTGGCGAGGTGCTCACCAGCGCCTGGCTCCACAACAGCCTCTCCGCGCAGGTCCCGCCGGCGCTGCTCGATGCCCTGGTCGACGACCCCCGCGTCCACTCCCTCGCGCCGCCGATGGTGGTCTCCGAGGCGGCACTACCAGAGCCGTGGTGGAACGACTTCGATGGCGAGGACGCCCGCGAGGCGACCCAGACCTGGCTGTTCCTCGAGGAGGGCTACGACGGCTCCCACGGGCCACCCGCTCCGTACGGCAACGATCACGTCTACGTCCTGATCGCGGACTCGTACATCGACGAGGACCACCCCGCGTGGGACACCTGGGACGGGCAGTCGTACGTCAGCCGCTGCCTGGGCTCGTACGTCTGGAACGGCAGCCAGTGGAACACCGGCTCGAACCAGAGCGCCAATCCCTACGGCAACCACGGCAACTACGTCGCCGCGGCGCTGCTCGCCGATCTGACCCAGGGGCAGGACCCCGGGAACCCGGCGCTGGACAGCGACGAGCGCGCGGGCATCACCGGGATCGCGACCTCGCCGGTGTTCTCGTTCGTCGAGTATCAGGGATCGTTCGGTGGATTCGACTTTACGCGCTACATCGAGCAGGCCATCTCGCTCAACGTCGACCTGGTCCACTTCTCGATCGGCGGGGTCACGTGGTGGGACGCCTTCTGTGATGTGCACCAGTACGACCACGAAGCGCTCGTCGCCGTCAACGACGCCATGGACCACAACATCTTCGTCGTCCACGCGGCGGGGAACTTCGGCAACGGCTACAGCGGCTCGCCGTGCACGGTCTGGAACCCCGGCGGCGCCTCGGGCGCGTTCGTCGTCGGCGGCCTCGACCGGAAGGGGGACGAGGCCAATCCGGTCACCGATCTGGACACGACCGAGATATGGAACGGCACGAAATGTACCGGCCCTTTTCCCCCGGACCCACAGGATGATCCCCACAATTGGGAATGCGGAAGCGGCAGAGGAGGCGACGTCTATGGCCGTCCACTGGTGAAGACCGTCACGGCGGGCGGCCGCGGTGTGCACCCGGCCGACTACGACTACCAGGACCCGTACAGCCCGCCCCCCTTCCTGCTCTGGCCGATGTACCAGGACTGTGTCCCCCCGATGTTCGGGACCCACATCTACTGGCCCACCGCGTCCCAGAACTGCGCCCTGGATGGTGGCGGCGGCTACAAGACGAGCTACGCCGCGCCCATCGCGACGGGCGCCGCCGCCGATCTGCTGGACTTCTTCGTGCAGAGCCCCAACATGCCGTTCCCGCACTACCTGGACGAGGGGCACCTGTTCAGCCACATGCTGCTGATGGGCGACGGACACCTGGAGGGGGACGGTGTGATCGAGGGGGGCACGCAGGGGTACGGCACCCCCATCGACGAGGTCTACGGCGCGGGCCGGCTGCGCATGCGGCTGTTCACCGAGCGGGGCATGGACGCCCCGTGGCGCTGGCGCTTCGTCTACTGGGTCGAGGACCAGGACGAGCTGTTCACCTACCCCGTCCACGAGATCGGTGGCAGTCTCGCCCCCGTCCCGGTCAGCGTGGACTGGTTCCGGGCGGCGCTGTGGTTCCACGAGCCCAATATCAATCTCGTCGGAAATCCCGAACTACCAATCCCCACCTCGTCGGTGCGGCTGTCGATCTACCACAACCGGTTCGTCCAGCACTGGTGCGACTCCACGGTGCCGCAGTCCCAGCGGCTGTGGATGGACGACGCGATCGCCAACCAGACCTGGACGGTCCGGGTCAAGGGCCTGAACATCCCGGCCAGCGTCGATCCCGACTACTTCCACAACAAACAGAAGCGAGGGATGTACCTGGCGTTCTACTGGGAGGACCGGGCGCGCAACGACGCCAGCGGGCCCTTCCCCGCCGACGATATCTACTGACATGGGAATGGAACCCGCGACGATGAGAGACGCACGGTTGCCCTGGGTTCACCGCTGGGCGGTCGCATCCGGCCTGATGCTCGCGTTCCTCGCCGGACTGTCGGGGTGCCCGGCGGACAGCGACGATGACGGCGACGACGATGACATCGCCGACGATGACGATGGAGATGACGATACTTCCCAGCCGTGGTCCACGATCGATGTCGGTTCGCGTGGGAGCTGTGGTCTCCACGAGGGGGGGCGGGCCGAATGCTGGGGGGCAGTCGATCCTACCCTGTGGCCCCTCCCAGAAGAGCGCGCATTCTCGAGGATTGCCGTGGGTACGTATCACGTGTGTGGGTTGACCCTGGACGGAGAGGTCGCGTGTTGGGGGATCGCGGACGGCAGCGATCTGGACAAAGGACAGGTCACCGACGCGCCGTTGGGGACATTCGTCGCCCTCTCATCGCATGAGCATACATCCTGCGCTCTGGCGACAGATGGCTCGATGGAGTGTTGGGGCAAGTTCTGGGAATACGAGTCAACGGCAGAGCAACTGAGCCAGGTCGACCTCGGTAGGTCCCACTACTGTGGCCTCCGAACAGACGATACGGTCTTCTGTGACGGATCCAACGCAGGGGGACAGCTGGACGCCCCGGGCGGGAGCTTCGAGCAGGTCTCCGCCGGCATCGACCACTCCTGCGGACTGCGCAGCGATGGGAGCGTCGAGTGCTGGGGCTGCCAGAGCCTCGACACCGGCCAGTGTGACGTCCCATCCGGTCACACGTTCGTGCAGGTGGAGGCAGGCGGAAACACGTTCGCGCTGACCGACGAGGGCGAGGTGGTGTGGTGGGGCGGTGACTTCTTCGGTACGGACACCCCGCCGGACGAGACCTTCCAGACTATCTCGCACTTCTCACACAGTTGTGGGATCACCACTGGCGGCCAGGTGCTGTGCTGGGGCTGCGATCCCGAGTGGGAGGACGGGGAGTGCGACCCACCGGGGAGCTGAGAGCTTGTCCTCTGAGGCGACAGGTTCGTTCTCGAGAAGCCGCCGGGATCCGAGCCACGAGCGTCACTCGACTCGGTAGCCAGTGCGCTGCCAGCCCCCCGCGGTGGACCAGCAGGCCCCAGCCGAGAATATCTACTGAGGGGAGTCCACGAACAGGGCCGAGATTACAGCGTCTTGGGATCATTACCGGACCATCACGTACGCGTTGGCGATCGCGCTCGCAAGCGGCCTGTCAGGGTCAAGTCGGACACCCCGACGAGCCGTCGGAGTTCGGGCTTGCACACCATGCGCTCGGTCATGTCAGCGCCTCCCTGTTCGTCAGCGGACGCCTCACGAAACCACAGGACAGCAGGACACTCCCGCCATACGGAGGATTGGCCGGTCGATTTTCCGCTCTGCCTGACGGCCTGACGGCTTCCTGAGACTGTCTGTATCCTCCAGACACACCTCTCCCACCCGGTCAGCTTCGGTGGTAGAAGCATCCGCGTTCGCGCCGCCTGGTTCACCTCGGATCTGGCTGGCTCAGCCTCAGACTCGGGTTTGCGGTGAGTGGGCATTCAGTGGCGGTTTCCGCGATCCTGAATC
>CAZOYV010000415.1:0-5155 GCA_964584075.1 uncultured Rickettsiales bacterium
CGCCAGCAGGTTGCTCTGCTCGCAGCCGTGGCGATCCAGGATGTCATCGATCCTGCTGTGTTCCATGGCTCACTCCCCGACCAGGCCGGGGTCCTCCTTCCGCCGTGCGCTGGCCAGGTCCCCGGGGACCTCCTTGCCCTGCTCGCGGAGGAACTCCGCCGCCGCGTCGTAGCCCAGCTGGAACGCGTCGAGGTTGATCGCGACGACCTTGGGCTTGCGGCTGAACTGGTGCTCGAGCTGCTCGCGGGCCGACTCGGGCGAGACCAGCCCGAGCAGCGCCACGTAGGCCCCGAAGACCACCACGTTGGGCGAGCGGGTCGCGCCGATGCGGTTGGCCAGGTCGTTGGCCGGCAGGTACATGATCTGGATGTCGTCCCGCTCGTACCGCATCTTCACCAGCGAGCTGTTGATGATCAGCGCGCCGCCGGGGACGATCGCCGGCCCGAACTTCTCCAGCGAGGGCTGGTTCATCACCGCCGCCGCCGCCGGGGTGCTGGTCACCGGGGAGCCGATCGGCTCGTCGGCGATCGTGACCTGCACGTTGGCCGTCCCGCCGCGCATCTCGGGCCCGTAGGACGGCACCCAGCTGACCTCCTTGCCCTCCGACATCGCCGCCAGCGACAGCAGCTTGCCGATCAGCAGCATGCCCTGACCGCCGAACCCGGCGAGGACCACGTCACTCTTCATCGCGCAGCCCCCCAGGCCCGGGACCGTGCTCGGGCCGCTTGAAGGTCCCCAGCGGGTAGTACGGGACCATCACCTTGTCGACCCACTTGCACGCCTCCTTGGGGCTCAGCCCCCAGTTGGTCGGGCAGGTCGAGAGCACCTCGACGATGGAGAAGCAGGTCCCCGCCTTCTGGTACGCGAACGCCTCGTAGATCGCCCGCTTGGCCTTGATCACGTTGGCCGGCGTGTGGACCGCGACGCGGGCGACGAACGCCGGCGTGGTCAGCGCCGAGATCAGCTCGGCGACCCGCACCGGGTGGCCGACGTCGTCCACGTTGCGGCCCGTCGGCGACGTCGTGGTGACCTGGCCCGGCATCGTCGTCGGCGCCATCTGGCCGCCGGTCATGCCGTAGATCGCGTTGTTGACGAAGATCACCGTGAACTTCTCGCCGCGGTTGGCGGCGTGCACGATCTCGGCCATGCCGATCGAGGCCAGGTCGCCGTCCCCCTGGTAGGTGAAGATCGTCAGGTCCGGCCGCGCCCGCTTGGCCCCCGTCGCCACCGCCGGCGCGCGGCCGTGGGACGCCTCGAACATGTCGCAGTTGAAGTAGTTGTAGGCCAGCACCGCGCAGCCCACCGGCGCGACCCCGACGGCGGTGCCGACGAGCTCGAGCTCGGCGAGGGCCTCGCCCACCAGGCGGTGGATGATGCCGTGGGTGCACCCGGGGCAGTAGTGGGTCGGGATGTCGACCAGGCCCTCGGGGCGACGGAAGATCGTCTCGGGCATCCGTTCCTCCTCAGTCCACCAGGTCCAGGATCGCCTTGCGCACGTCGTCGGGGGACGGCACCAGGCCCCCCGCCATGCCGAAGAAGTGCACCGGCTTGGTGCCCTCCATCGCCATCTTCACGTCCTCGACCATCTGGCCCATGCTCATCTCGATCGAGATCACCTTCTTGGCCCGGTCCCCGGCCTGGCGGATCGCGGCGGTGGGGAACGGGTACAGCGAGATCGGGCGCGCCAGGGAGAGCTTGTGGCCCTCCTGGCGCAGCTTGTGCACGGTGGTCCGGCAGATGCGGCTCATCGTGCCGTACGAGACCACCAGCACGTCCACGTCCTCGTCCTGGTAGAACAGCTCGCAGCGCTGCTGCTCGGCCACCATCCGGTCGTACTTGGCCTTCAGCTTGAGGTTGATCGCGTTGCACTCGTCGGGGTCGAGGTACAGCGAGTTGACCAGGTTGCGGTGGGTGTAGTTGCGCGACGCCGTGCCCTGCAGCGACCACGGCTTCTCCGGCTCCTGGTGGTCGGGGCCGGGCAGCGGGTGCTCGCCGAAGTCGACCGGCTCCATCATCTGGCCGATCATCCCGTCGCCGATGACCATCACCGGGTTGCGGTAGCGGTCGGCCAGATCGAAGGCCTCGATCACGAGGTCCACCGCCTCCTGCACCGTCGCCGGCGCCAGCACCAGCAGCCGGTAGTCGCCGTGGCCCCCGCCCTTGGTCGCCTGGAAGTAGTCCGACTGGGCCGGCAGGATCCCGCCCAGCCCCGGCCCGCTGCGCACGATGTTGACCACCACCACCGGCAGCTCGCAGCACGCGATGTACGACAGCCCCTCGCCCATCAGGCTGATGCCCGGGCTCGACGAGGTCGTCAGCACGCGGACCCCGACGCCGGCGGCGCCGTAGATCATGTTGCTCGCCGCCACCTCGCTCTCCGCCTGCACGAAGGTGCCGCCCACCTCCGGCATGCGCTTGGCGAGGTACTCCGGTACCTCGGACTGGGGCGTGATCGGGTAGCCGAAGAAGAACCGGCAGCCCGCCCGCAGGGCGGCCTCGCCGATCGCCTCGTTCCCCTTCATCAAGACCTTCGCCATGGTCGCCTCACCCGCTCTCGGTTCAATAGGGGAAGAAGTTGTACTGCGTGCCGTTGACCGCGACCTCGATCGCGACGTCGGGGCACGTCACCGCGCAGAGCCGGCAGCCGATGCAGCGGGGCTGGTCCACCACGTCGGCGAAGAAGTAGCCCTTCGCGTTGAACTCCTTGGACATCGACAGGATCGACTGGGGACAGGCGAGGACGCACAGCTCGCAGCCCTTGCAGCGGTCCCGGTTGATCGTCACTCTCGGCATCGCTCAACCTCCGGAAGGGAGCTTTCCACCCGCTCCCAGCCTCAGGCGCTCGCGCTCCCCCGCCCAGCCGAGCGACGCGGCGTCGTCGATCCAGGGGGGGTTCATCTGTCGGTCGATGACCAGCACCGGCACGTCGAACCGGGCCAGGTCGATATCGCCCCGCAGCCACGACGGGACCACCACCATCCACAGCGGCAGCGCCATCTCGGCCGCGACCTGGCGCGTGAACTCGTAGCCGTCGAGGACGACCTCGGGGGTCGTCTCCTCGATCAGGTGCGTGTTGCCCACCAGCCCGGTGATCCGCAGCCGCGAGCTGCCCTCCATCTGGGCCCGCATCGTCAGGCAGCCCTGGACCGTGTCGGTGAACGGCCGCCGCTGGTTGACCACCTGCACCAGCTCGTACTCGCCGGGCGCCGGGAAGTCCGGGGCCAGGTGGCTCAGCGCGCGGGCGCCCACGTCGTCGCCGCCCACGTCGAGGATCCGGACGCCCCGCGCGCGGGACAGCAGCCCGCGGATCTCGGGCAGCAGGATCGGCAGCTCGGCGTGGCGGTTGGCGCCCCGCGGGATGATCACCTCGATCCCGCGCTCCTCCAGCGCCTCGGTGGCCTCGCGGCAGCGGAAGTACGGGTTGACGATGTCCAGGTCGGCGATGGTCACCGTGCGGCCGGCGGCGGCGACCTGGCTGGCGTAGTTGACCGCGACCTCGGTCTTGCCGCTGCCGTAGGCGCCCACGAACCCGACGATCGGGGCGGTGGGCAGCGCGGCTGAGGTCCGTTCCGTCATCGCTTCCGTTCTTGCTGCGAGGCTGGCACCGACGCGGCGATCGCCGCTGCGGAGAAGCCGTGAATTCGTACCAGAACGGACGCGCGGATGTCAAGGTACGCAGGGGAGCGCAGGCCCGCCCGTGAGAGGGCCTAACTTAACCAGATCACTCGATATTTCCGGATTGGAACGAACGTCCGGACGGACGCAGGGGAGGCTGTGGATGGCGGGGACCTCAGAGCTTGTGAATCTATCCCCGGACCGAGCCTGAGTGGCGCAGCGCCACGCTGGCCAGGCGCAACGAGGGAGCAGGCCCCCAGGCCTGTGACCGAGGCGCGCCGCAGAGGGTCGCGAAGCGGCCTGTCCAGCGGGGATGATGCGGTGCTCAGGCGACGGGAGGGGATAGATTCACAAGCTCTCAGTACTCCTCGTACGAGCCGTCGTCGCACTCGGTGTAGCCGTGCCCGTCGGCCCCCCACTCGCCGTGGCAGGTGACCTCCTCGCCCTGGAGGGTCAGGCGCACGTAGTCGGTCTCGCCGGAGCCGTCCAGGTAGTTGGTGGTCTCCCCCCACGCGAACGGGTCGTAGGGGGCGTCCGGGATGTGGATCTCCCACGGACCGTGCTGGTCGCCGTTGGCCAGGTAGGTCAGGGTGCCCTCCTGGGTCCCGCCGTCCTCCCGCTGGCGGACGTAGCTGCCGGTCCCGCTGCCGTCCCCGAGCATCGTTCGCTCTGCGACCTGGTCCGGCGAGGGCGCGGTGGTCAGGTCCTCGTAGACCAGGTCGTCGTCGCGGGAGTAGTCCTCGTGCAGCAGGCTGTCGTAGGCGACCTCGACGTCGTCGCCGATGGTGGCGTCGATCGTCTCCTCGGCGGTCATCGGGCCGGTGAAGGTGGTCGCGATCGTGCCGGCGACGGCCTCGCCGCCGCGGTCGACCGTCGACATCGTGGTGACGCGCTGGCAGGCCGCCACGGTGGACGCGCGCTCGGCGATCTCGACGAACCCGTCGAGGTACGTCGTCGTCCCGGTGAGCTGGGCCTCGCTGTCGCCGTCGACCTGGAACACGACGGTCCCCTCGACGAGCTCCTCGACCGCCTTGTAGCCCGCGTCGTAGTGGACGGTGGCGCTCAGCGCGCCGGTGGCGGGGTCGTAGGTCCCGACCACCCGGTCGGCGGGGGTGTGGGGGAACGACTGCTCGAAGTGGCCGTCGGCCTGCAGCTCGAGCAGCCAGTAGTGCACGCCTCCGAGCCGCTCGTTGACGTAGTCGTGCTCGCAGGCGAGGGCCTCGAGATCGAACGGCGGCCCGCCGCCGTCGTCGTCGTCGCCGGGGACGAGCTCCCCCTCGGTGCAGGCCACGAGGCCGAGTCCGACCAGGATCGCGAGCGGAAGCAGGCGGCGTCCCATGAAACCCTCCCGGGCCGTCCAGGCGGCCACGGGGGGGATCGACCCCGCCCCCCGCCGGGGGTTAACCCGTACTTCTCACCACTCGCGCCGTAGCGAGGCCGTCCAGACGGCGTCGATGCGCGCTGGCGGCGGCCGCCGCCGTATCCGGTATACCGCAAGGCCGACGACGGCGTGCATCGGCGTCGAAAGCGGCCATGACCA
>CAZOYV010000416.1:0-5130 GCA_964584075.1 uncultured Rickettsiales bacterium
TGTACCAGCCCGGGTTGATTCGGTGAGGTTGGTTCAGACTATGGTGTGGATTTCGAGGAGGTTGGACTGGTTAAGGAAGAAGAGGGTGGCGACTGAGGAGGTTGAGCAGCTCCTGGTCTGAGAGGTCGTCTGGGTCGAGGCCGAGCGGGAGGTTGGCGATCACGGAGCTGTGGAGGCGAGCAGTGATGCAGGCAGCGGCGCGGCGGCCGGCTGGGTCGCCGTCGAGGAGGATGACGAGCTTCGGCAGCTCAGCGAGGAGCGCGTGCTGTCGTGCTGAGAGGGAGGTGCCGAGGAGGGCGACGGCAGGAATGCCGAGCTGGGCGATGCGGAGGGCGCCCCAGGGGCACTCGGTGACGATAGCGCCGCGGTGGATGAGGTGGCGTACCTGGTGATAGCCGTAGAGGAGTGCTTTCTTGGGCAAGCGAGGCGGGAAGACCCAGTTGCCGCGCTCGGCGACTTGGCGGGGGTCGAGACGGCGGCCAGCGTAGCCGAGGGGCTGGCCGTCGGGTGCGAGGAGCCGGAGGCCGATGCATCCCGAGAGCATGCCCGGGCCATGGTAGGCGCCGACCTCGTAGCGGCGCGCCGTTTGCGGGCTAATGCCCTTGCGGGCGAGGAGCCCGGCGGTGGGGTCGAGAGCCAGACGACGGGTGAAAGGCTGGAATCGGGCCTGGCGTCGGCGTGGTATCGCTGAGGTGAAGCGCGATGTGGGGCCGGCGTCGGCAAGGCGCGCCAGGTAGCGGGCTGCGGCTGGAAACGTGCCGTCGGTGAGGCGGCGGGCGAGCTCGACGACATCGCCACCACTATCGCAGCCGGTAAAGCAGCGCCAGATGTTTCTGTCGAGGTCGACCGTGAATGCGGTGGGGTTGTCGCCGCCATGGATGGGGCACGGGCCGACGAGGCGGTGGCCTCGACGAGACAGGCCGTCGAGCAGGCCCCTGTCGCTGAGGACCTGCTCGACGGTGACGATCTGCTTGAGGCGTCTGAAGTCCAGATGCCTCGGAATCATGAGCGTGGGGAGCGTTCCGTTCCCGATTGATCCCATAGGGGGGAACGGGAACGATCCTCTGCTGGGGTACCCGAGTCGACCACTTTCCATCCCTCGGGGGTTCGCTCGACAGAGCAGCTGGCCTCGAGGAGGGCTAGCGCGTCGCCGAGGCGCTGGTTCTTGATGCGCAGGCGGCTGCGGATGTCGGACCTGGTCATGGCGCCGGTTTGCCGCAGCAGGCCGATGACCTGGTCGCAGAGCACGCCGGAGCGTGGCGACTCTGCTGCCGTGCCGACGATCTCGAGGTGGGGCGCAGGGTCGTCGACCAGGGCCAGCTCGAGAGGTTTCGGACTTTGCGCAGCGCGGTGCTCGAAGGTGAGCACGAGCCGGTCGCGGTTTCGCTTCAGGTAGAGGTTGGAGTCGCCGAATGCGTGCAGGTCGGACGACCCGCGCAGGGCGTGACCGGGCTGGCCTGCGGCGCCGTTCTTGCGGGCGTGGTGGACCAGGATGACCGCGGTCTGGAGGTCCCGTTGCAGCTGTCTGAGGAAGCCGAGCAGCGCAGACATCTCTGCACTGGAGTTCTCATCTTGCCGGTGAATCCGTACCAGAGGGTCCAGGAGCACGAGGTGTGGACGCAGGGCCTTCACCGTGGCCGTCAGCCGTCGCTGGTCCGACGGAGTGTCGATCCGCAAGGTGCTGGCGGTGATCACGAAGATGTCGAGCGCGGCGAGGTCCGAGCCATGGTGACGGCACAACGACTCGAGGCGGGCCCGCACGTCGGGGATCGCGTCTTCTGCCATGTACACGAGGGCGCGGCCCCGCAGTGCCGGGGCGAAGCGTCCGAGACAGGGCGTCTGAGAGGCGAGGCTGACCGCGATCTCGAGGCCGAGCCAGCTCTTCAGGCACTTCGGACTACCACCAATCACACCGACGCCCTCTTGAGCCCACAGGTCGCGCACCAGCCAGCGCTGCTCCGGCTCAGAGCAGGGCAGCTCCGAGGCCCTGACCACTGGCAGCGTCTCTGCGGTGATGGGAAGAGGCGTTGCTGGGCACATCACAGGTCCTCCTCGTCCAAGACGTGCTCGAGCACCGTGTCGTCGACCATCGACCGTTCCTGCTCGTGGGCGAGGATGAATGACTCGCGCAGCAGCCGAGCGGCCTCCCTTGGCACACCGCGGCTGACCCGGTACAGGAGCTCTGCCGCGTTGTCGGCGACGATCTTGGTGGTCGCCCCGGCAGCCTCGAGCCCGTGCGACAGGAAGGCCAGGAAGTCCTCTCGGCTGGTCAAGGGCTCCAGCTTGACGCGGGCCGAGATCCTCGATGCGAGCGCACCGTGGTACTTCATACGCAAGGTGGACAGGAGAGCCGGCTGCCCGACCAGCCACAGCACCAGCAGGTTGCGGCTGTCCATGGCGAAGTTGAGGAAGCCGGAGAGGTCGACGAGAAAACGGTCGCACAGGTGCTGGCTCTCGTCCAGGATCAGGACCGGCTGCACGCCGTTGTCGTCCACCATCTGGGTCATGGACGCCTTCAGGTCGCGCCACACCTGGCCGCGGCGGTGGGACGGGCGCACGCCAAGCTCCACCGCCAGCTGGCGATACAGCTCCACCGGGCTGATCGCGGTGTCACAGAGGTAGACCACGTGGTAGTCGGGCCGTGGCAGGTCTTCACACAGGTTGCGGATCGCAGAGGTCTTCCCGACCCCGACCTCGCCCACCAGCACGCCGACCCCGGGCTGGCGGGCGAGCATGTCGAAGCGACGTTTCAGCCGGCCGTACCCGGGCGTCGGGTAGAAGGTGGCGCCGTGCGCATTCTGGGGGAAGACGTCGTGGACCAGGCCGAAACGCTGCAGGTACTGCATGGCCTACTCCTCCCCGCTGCGCCGCTTACCGGGCGGGGTCGAGCGCCGCTCGTGCTCGGCCTTCATCTGAGCCAGAGGGTCGATGCCTGACTTCCCACTGCTCGGCTCGGCCTTGGCGCCGACAATCCGCCGCCTCCTGCGGTGAGAGTTCGTGACGACGTCCAGCTCGGCCGTGTCGCAGAAGTGGTCGCCCTCGACGTGCACACGTGGCAGCTCCTGTGGCTTGTCGGGAGCAAAGCGCAGCTCCACCGTCTGCCCGACAAGCTCTGGCCGCACCTCCAGAAACCGGCCCGCAAACCGCACCGTGCCGTCCCTGCGGACCTTCCGCCTCTCCCGGTGCAGGAAGATCTCGTCCAGCACCTCGGCGCGGGGTGGGCGACGCAGCGTGTCGCACTGGCTCAGCCAGTGCTCCAGCGGCATGCGCCCAGTGCCACCGTGCTGGCGCCGGTGGTACTCCGTCGACAGCCACGACCACAGCATGCCGTTCAGCTCGGCGAGGGTGACGACCCGCTCCCCGAGCTCGTCCAGCACCTCCTCTCTGAACGTCCTGAAAAGTCGCTCAATGCCTCCTTTCGCCTCCGGGTCATAGGCCCTGCAGTGGAGTAGCCGCACCCCCAGCTCGGCGCAGATCAGCCGCAGCGAGTCCGCGGTCTGAGCGGCCCCCTGGTCCAAGTACAGGACCCGCGGTAGCCCATGCCTGAGCATCGCCTCCTTGAGTCCGATCTCGAGGTCCACCGCGGTTTCCCCAAGACGAAACTCGGACCCGGCCACAAACCGGGTCGCAGAGTCCAGCAGAAGATGAAGGTAGGACTTGCGCTCCTTGCCATCAGGCGCCGTTACCCTCGGACCGTGCATGACGTCGCCCATCCACAGGTCTCCTGCCGAAGGGTGACGGAACGCCCTGCGCTCCTCGAACGCCCGGCGGGGCCGCTCGGACAACCCGCGCAGCCTGAGGTACCGGCAAACAGTGCTCTTCTTCAGCTGCCCTTTGGTCACGGCACCGTCGCGCTCGAGCATCCTGATGATCCGGCGCACCGAGCGCCGGGGATTCTCGAGCTTGAGCTCGACGAGCAGGTCGCCAACCGACTCGCTGATCACTCGACTGCGGCCCGCATCACTGCGCTGCTGCGGCTTGAGCGCCTCAAAACCGCCGCGCTGGAATGCGTAGTACCAGTCCTCGACGGTGCGGGCGGTGACTCGGATCGCCCTCCCGTCTGGACCCACGTAGGTCCGCTGTGCGGCCTCCTCGAACAGCCGTGCGCGATCGCCGTGCTCCAGCCTCGCGCTGATCAGGGGCCCGAGCACGCTCATGCGCACCAGAGCCATCTCCGTCCTGTAATCGATCTCCATCACATAGCCTCCCTTGCTCGCGGAGGGCCGACCATCGACCCCCCACGACGAGGCTATGAGCCGACAAAGTCCGAATGTGGTTGGACGTGCGCTGCTCCATCCAGAGCCATCACAGCCACCCCGATCCACCCGGACCTACATGACACGCACCCCCGGCGCCAGTCGGTGAACCCATGATGCCAGCTGCCCCAGCTTGTGCTGCTCCTCGACCAGCCCGGCTCCTGCCAGACCCTCAACCAGCTGCCGGCGGCTACAGCCGATGCCCAGCTCCCGGATCACCGGCGCAGCCTCCCCCACGCTCTCGACCAAGGCCTGGGTCAGCACCGACGCCACTGCCATCAGCCGAGCCACGAATCGCTCCGTCGTCGTTGGCTTCGCACCAACCCGCCACTCCGCTCCTGTGCCTTCGAGCGCCCCTGCCGCCACCAACCGCGACTGCACCGCCCCCCACGTGCGTTGTAGATGCCTCGCCAGGAACGCTGGCAGCACCTGCCACACCGCCCCGCACAGGCTGCACATGTACCGGCGGATCTCCTCCGCCGCACTGTCTGGCTCGTCCCGAAGCCTTCTTGTCCGGCATCCGTGCCCGTGAACCAGCCCCTGGCACCGTGGACACCCATCTGGACGATAACCATCCGGAGCTGCCACCTTCCAACGGTGCTCCTCCCGGTCCCAGACGTCCTCCGCAATCAACGTTCCGCCTCGTTGGGACTTGGCAGCGTACGGGGTGTTGAGGTACTCTAACAACGCAGGTTCGGGCATGGCATCCTCCTCTGTTTATTGGTGTTTACAGAAGAATGATGCCTGCGCGACCTGCTTTCTGCAACTCCTCGCCTAAACGTCCCACGCTCACACCGGGCTGTCCAAACCCATTCCCACACAACACTTCGGCACAAACGGCAGCAAAACGCCCGGATCAACCGGCCGCGCTACA
>CAZOYV010000417.1:0-5124 GCA_964584075.1 uncultured Rickettsiales bacterium
TTCCGAGCCTCGCCCACCACCGTGGCCGGAGCATCGGCCTGCGGCTCGGCCGAGGGCGCGGGGCCGGGCGGGCGCCCCCCGCACCCGGCCACCGGCGCCAGCGCGAGGAGCCCCAGCGCGACGCTCGCGAGCCACGGTCGGGGCGTCCACGGGGCCATGCTCCGATCGTACCCCATCGGGCCCGATGTTCCATGCAACACCTCCGCTGTTGACGGGACGCCGTGCATCGCTAGACTCCAAGAGAGCAAGATGCAGCGGATCTATCGCTTCGAGGGCTCTCGGGAAGAGGCCCGCGACCGGGTCGATGCCGCCATGTCCGCACAGGCGGCGCGCCACCCCCGCTTCCGGCCCACCTACGAGTGGACCGGGCCGTTCCGCGCGCGCGCGAGATTCCACGTGCCGCTGATCCACGGCGAGCAGACCGTGGAGCTGGTGGTCTACCCCGACCGGATCGAGGTCCGTGCCCGGCTGCCGCGGCTGCTGCGCGTGTTCCGCGCGCGGATCCTCGAGGTCCTGGACCGCCACGCGCTGGTCACGCTCGATGGTATGCTCCGCGGGGCGGAGTGACCGCGACCGGACGGGCGAGGGTGAGCCAGATGAGCGAAGGTGGGGGTTCCAGCACCGGCACGATCGTCGCCGCGGTGGCCGGGGGCTGCCTGGTGCTGCTGCTGTGCGGCGTGCTCCCGGTCGCCGGGGGCGTGATCTACTACCTGTACTACCAGCCCCAGCAGCAGTACGAGTATGCGTGGGGCGGTCCGTGGTACGAGACCCAGGAGCTCACCGCGATCAGCGAGGTCGCGTGGGGCGAGATCCGGCTCACCGGCGACCCGACCAACGTGTACTCCTCGAACAGCACCGCGGCGTCGGTCACCGAGACCCGGCAGCGGGGCACCAAGGTCGACTACTACGGCTTCGACGACAGCGGCGCGTTCTACCGGGTCAAGACCACCGGCGGCGAGGAGGGCTACGTCGCCCTCGGCGAGGCCGAGATGGAGGTCTACCTCGGCCAGGTGACCGTGATCTCCGACACCGCCAGCGTCTACGCCTCCAGCTCCACCAGCTCCGGCGTGCTCGAGACGCGCACCAAGGGCGAGAAGCTCGACTGGTACGGGTTCGACGCCTCGTCGACGTTCTACAAGGTGCGCACCGCCAGCGGCGGGGACGGCTACATGCCCGTGGTCGACGCCCAGATGCCCTGGTAGTCCCGGCGGGACGATGGCCAAGGACGAGGAGCACGACGCCGGCGGCGGATCGGACGCCGATCGGACCGTCGCCGACGCCGAACGCACGATCTCCGACGCCGATCCGACCCGCACCCCGGAGCCGCCCTCGACGGGCGCCGCCGCCGCCCCCGCGCTGCCCGACCTGGGTCCCAAGTTCGAGGTCCTGGGCCTGATCGGCCGCGGCGGGATGGGGGCGGTCTACCGGGTCCGGCACCGCAAGCTGGACCACGTCCGGGCGGTCAAGGTGCTGGTCTCGGGGGCCGATCCGGTGGCGCTGGAGCGGCTGCGCCGCGAGGCCGCGATCGCCACCGGGCTGGCCCACCCCAACATCGTGTCGGTCTACGACCTCGAGGAGCTGGCGGACGGCTCCCTGGCGATCGTGATGGAGCACCTCGCGGGCCAGGACCTGGTGGCGTACAACCGGTCCCACGGGAGGATGTCGCTCGACGAGGTGCAGCGGCGCTTCGCGGGGGTCGCCGACGCGCTGGACCGGATGCACGCCGCCGGCGTGATCCACCGGGATCTGAAGCCCGCCAACCTGTTCGTCTGCGACGGCGGGGAGATCAAGATCCTCGACTTCGGGATCTCGCGGGTGGTCGCCGAGGAGACCCGCCTGACCCAGACCGGCGCCGCGGTGGGCACGCCGGCGTTCATGGCGCCGGAGCAGTTCGAGGACCGCGAGGTCACGCCCGCCGCGGACCTCTACGCGCTGGGCTCGGTGCTGTTCGCCTGCCTCACCGGCGAGGCGCCGATCAAGGGCTCGTCCCAGGCCGAGCTGATCGCCAACGTGCTGTTCCAGCCGCCGGCCCGGGCCGACGAGGTCTGCGCCGACGTACCGTCCAGTGTGGCCGCGGCGCTGGAGCGCGCGCTGGCCAAGGACCCCGAGCAGCGGTTCCCCACGGCGGCGGCGCTGCTGCGGGCGCTGGCGGGGGACGGCGCCGGGATCGCCACCGACGCCACCACGCTGGCGGTCCCGCGGTCCGCGGCGCGCCCGGCCGCGTCCCCGGAGCGCACCCCGACGGGGTGGTGGCGCCGGGCCGGGCTGGTGGTCGCCGTCGTGGCCCTCGCCGCGCTGCTCGCGTGGTGGTCCTGGCCGCTGGGCGGGGGCGCCCCGGCGCCGCTGCCCGACCCGGTGATCACCCAGCTGACGTTCGACCCCGGCGCCGAGATGGGCCCGACGCTGTCCCCCGACGGCGGCGAGGTGGTGTACAGCGACGGCACCGACCTGCTGCTGCGCCGCGTCGGCGGCCAGGGCAGCGTCAACCTGACCGCCGCGTTCGAGCCCGCGGCCCGCGAGCCGGCGTGGTCGCCGGGGGGCGAGGAGATCGCGTTCGTCGCCGGGTCGTCGCTGTACGTGATGGGGGCCCTCGGGGAGCGGGTCCGGAAGGTGCTCGAGGGCGCCTACTGGCCCAGCTGGTCCCCCGACGGCCGCGAGATCGCGTACAGCACCTACGACGCCCGCCCGCCCTACGTGCTCACCGAGTCGTCCAGCGACCTGCGGGTGGTGGACGTCGTCACCGGCGAGAGCCGCGACGTGCTCACCGGGCGGCTGGCGCTGATGCCCGACTGGTCCCCCGACGGCCAGCGGATCGTGTTCGTCGACAACCACCAGCAGGACCGCGGGACCTGGACCGTGCGCACCGACGGCCGCGAGCTGCAGCGCGTCAGCGAGCACAGGCTGATCACCCCGCGCTGGTCCCGCGACGGCAGGGCGGTCTACGGGCTCGCGATCGTCGGCGACGCGATGGCGGTGGTCCGCCTCGCCGTCGATCCGCGGGACGGCGGCGCCGCCTCGGAGCTCGAGACCGTGCTGCGCATCCCGGCGGTGGAGGCCTGGCACCTGGCGCTGGCCGCCGAGGCCGACGTGTGGGTGTTCACCACGGTGCAGCACAGCACCACGCTGAGCCGGGTCGAGCTCGGCCCCGGGGCGGTCCCCGCGGCGGGGCCGCTGCAGCCGATCACCCACGGCAGCCAGGACTTCACGAGCCCCGACCTGTCCCCCGACGGCGCGCTCGTGGCGTTCGTCTCCCAGGGCCGCGAGCAGGACCTGTGGGTCGCCGCGCCGGACGGCTCGGACCCGCGGCCGCTGAGCTCGGGCGCGTCCCGGACCCGCACACCGCGGTGGTCGCCGGACGGGGAGACGCTGGTGTTCGACGGCGCCCGCGACGACGTCTACGGCGTGTACACCGTGCGGGCCGACGGCAGCGGGCTGCGGCGGCTCTCCGGGGCCTCGGCGCGCTACCGGTTCCCCCAGTACTCCCCGGACGGGACGCGGCTGGTGGTCAGCGACGAGGCTCCCCGGCCGATCGTGATCGACCTGTCCCGCGACTGGGACGAGCAGATCCCGGCCGAGCCCGACCCGGACGCCCTGGGCTGGGTCGCCACCTCGTGGGCCTCGGACGGGCGCTGGCTGGCCGTCTCGACCTCGACCCGGCTGGGCCGGATGGACGCCGCCAGCGGTGCCGTCGAGGAGCTGCTCGACCACGGGTTCTGGCCGGTGTGGATGGCCGACGACCGGCGCCTGCTGGTGGCCGAGGACGACCGCGTGTTCGTGTTCGACACCGAGACCGGCGCCGAGGCCGAGCTGTTCTCCGTCGCGCCGGGCCGGTTCTCGATGCGCCAGCCGCTGGCGCTGTCGGCCGACGACCGCACGGTGGTGGTCTCGGTGGACCACGAGGACGTCGACGTCTGGACGGCGGACTTCGAGGGGGACTGAGCGCGCCCCGGGGTGTGGCTCGGCGGGGCGCGATCGTCAGTTGTGCCAGCTATATACGTTGTGGCACTCCTCGCAGTTGTTCATGCCGCCGCCGTGGCTGTTCGGCTTGTCGTCGGCGTGGCACGAGTAGCAGTCGTCCGGGGTGTCGTCGACCTCGCCGCCGACGTGGCACGACAGGCACGGCACGCCGGCGTGGCCGCCGACCAGCGGGAAGCCGCCGTGGGCGAACAGCGGGTCCCAGCTGCTGGTGTCGTGGCAGTGCCAGCACTCCTGCTCGAGGTGGCCCGTGGGCAGGTCGTCCTCGTGGCACCCCGCGCAGCTCTCGTCGGCGTCGAAGCTGCCGTCGACGTGGCAGTCCTCGCACGGCGTCTCGAGGTGCGCGCCGGTCAGCGGCCACTCCTCGTGATCGAACTCCAGGTCGTCCCAGCGCTCCTGGGAGTGGCACTCGCCGCAGTCGTCCTCGTCCCAGTGGACCACCGGGCGGTCGTCCGCGTGGCAGCCCTCGCAGCGGCTCGGCGGCGTCTCGCTGAAGTCGGCGTCGTGGCAGTCGGAGCAGGTCAGCTCCACGTGGGCGCCCTCGAGGTCGAAGCTCGAGGTGGTCGGGGACGAGTAGACCTGGCACGCGGTCCACAGCGCCGCGAGCGGGATCGCGGCGAGGGGCCACCAGGAGTGGCGTGGCGTGATCATGTTCCCTCCTCCTCGGCGATCGCCGGCCGGGGCGGGTAGCTCCGCCGGGCCGAACCGAACCGGGTCTGCAGCTTGAGCAGCCCGTCCACCGTCACCGCCGAGCTGGCCGGGGTGTCCTCCCAGCCCACGCGGGCGGCGCCGGCCAGCGACCAGCCCTTGCCCAGCCAGGCGGTGACGAACAGGTCGCCGTAGACCCCGATCGTGGCGCGCTCGCCCGCGATCGGCGACGGCGACCCGCTGAACAGGGCGTAGGCGCCCAGATCCAGGCGCCGCTGCAGCAGGGGCGTCTCCAGACCGAGCTCGCCCTGGCCGATGTCGCGGCCGCCGGCGTGGAGGAAGCGGCCGGCGAGGCGGATCGACGCGCCGCCCTTGCCCAGGTTCACCGGGCCGCCGTGGCCCTCGGCGAGCAGGTAGTGGTCGTCGGGATCGGGGGCGAAGCGGTAGCTAATGTCGAGCGCCGCGTTATGTCGAGTTCGCCCCTCATGACGCTGTGATGCG
>CAZOYV010000418.1:0-5109 GCA_964584075.1 uncultured Rickettsiales bacterium
GACGCGGCCGACGACGACGCGGCCGACGACGACGCCGGGGACGACGACAGCGGCGAGGAGTGCCCGCTGAGCTGCAACTACTACGACGGCTGGACGGCCGTGCAGATGACGATGCCCGACGGCCAGGCGATGCAGATCGAGTGCCCCACGTGGGCCGACGTCGCCGCGTGCCAGATCACCGGGGTGGTCGAGTGCGACACCCCCGACGGGGCCGGCTGGCAGCTGATCGGCGCGGGCGAACCGGGCGGCGACCTGTCGGGCGAGATCCTCGCCAACGGCCCGCAGGGCCCGGTCAGCTGGCCGTGGAGCGGCCACACGATGGGGAAGGACATCCACGGCACGTTCCAGAGCACCACGCCCCAGGGCGGCACCATCGAGGGCACCCTCGAGCTGCTCTGCGAGGACTGGGACAGCGGAGACGACGACCCGGAGGACGACGCGGGCTCCGGGGAGTGAGGAGGCGGCGATGACACGCACCCCGTGGATCGCGCTGGCCGGGCTGGTCGCCGCGCTGGCGTGGGCCGGCTGCCCCGGATCGATCGTGCAGCCGGACGACGACGACGACGCGGCCGACGACGACGCGGCCGACGACGACGCGGCCGACGACGACGCCGGAGACGACGATGCAGCCGACGACGACGCGGCCGACGACGACGCCGGAGACGACGACACGGGCAACAGCTGCTCGTGGGAGGGCGCCTACAGCGGCGACGCCACGATCGAGGGCTCCGATCCGGTCAGCGGCGAGGCGTGGTCGTTCAACGCGCCGGCCTGGGCCGCGATCGACGGCCAGTGCCAGGTCGCCGGCGAGATCGAGGTCCCCGGCCCGGGGCCCACCAGCATGCCCCTCGCCATCGAGGGCCACGCCGCGAACAACGGCAACGCCAACGGCCAGATCACCGGCGCGCTGTCGGGGATCCCCAGCATCACGCTGAACTGGTCCGGCCACGCGGACGGAGTCGAGCTGTACGGGGAGTGGTCCGACCTGGTCGGCAACGGCTCCCAGCTCGAGGGCCACTTCCAGCTGTGGATCGAGGAGGACCTCCCCTCGGACTCGGGGGAGTGACCGCCCGGCGGCGCGCGACGACTAGTCGTCGTCCTCGTCGCCGTCGTCGTCCTCGAGCTCGGCGAACGCCGCCATCGAGTCGAGGATGTTGGCCTCGATGATCCCGCGGTTGGCCACGTCGGTCGGGTCGAGCACCCCGCCGTCGGCGTCCACGAACCACGCCGCCACGTCGAACGTCACCCCCACCGCGGCCTCGCCGCCCGCGGTCACCTCCACCGGCGGATCGATCGGGAACTCGACCTCGGGGTGGACCTCGCTGCGGTAGGTGAACGCGGCGCCGTCGTAGGTCCCGTCCACCAGGATGCTCGCCGGGGCGTCGCCGCCGAAGTCGCCGAACGCAGCGCCGCTGCCGCCGCCCACGCGGATCTCGAGCCCCACGGTGTGGTAGCTGCCGGCCTGCACGTCGCTGGCCGCCACCGCGGTCTGGCTGCCGTCCAGCGCCAGGTCCACCACCGCGGCGCCGAGCTCGGCCTCGCGCTCGTCCTCGCCCTCCCCCGGGTGGCCGGACCCCTCGAACTCGATCTCCGACACCGCCACGCGGGCTCGCTCGAGGATCAGCAGGCCCCCGCCGAGCTCGAGGCTGTCGCCCGCCTGGGTCGCCGCCGTCATCGCCTCGGACTGGGCCAGCAGGCCGTCGACGCGCAGGGTGCCCTGGTCGGCGCAGGCGACGAGCAGCCCGGCCGCGGCCATCGGGATCAGGGAACGCAGGATCGTGTTCATGGTGACCTCTCTCTCCTCGGGAGTGCCCGGTTCACCTGGAACAACGGGCCAGGCACGAGAACCTGGAGCCTTCCGAGCGTAGCAGCCGCAGCTGAGGAAGACCTGAAACGATCCGACCCCGATCCAGAATCGCCGTGCTCCCTCCCCGAACAATCGTTCGAACGGTCCCGAACATCTGTTCGAAGAAAGGGGTTCTCTATTGAATAGGAAGTGCTAGACTCGCCACCTTCGGGTGGTGTATGTCCACCGCGAAGCAGGGACTGGGGAGGTACCCACCTTGAAACTGCTGGTCGTCGATCAGGAGGTCGCCTATCGCCGGATGGTGGCGGCCTCGCTCACGGCCTGCGGACATGAAGTCGTCCAGACCTCCACCGGCACCGAGGCCCTCGAGATGCTCTCGCGGGACCGCTTCGACGGGGTGCTGACGGAGATGGAGGTCGGCAGGATCGATGCGCTGCAGCTCGCGGACCGCGTGAGCCGCGACCCGCGGCTGCGGAACGTGGGCGTGATCCTCTGCACCCACCCGCTCGAGGTCTACGACATGCGCGGGGCGATGGAGCGGGGGCTGCGCGGCTACGTCACCAAGCCGGTGGACGTGGCGACCCTCGGCACGGAGATCGAGAACCTGCTGCTCGGGCTGGCCTCCGAGCGGTCCGGCGAGCCGGCCCGGCCGGCCGGCGGGCTGGCGCCGCAGTACGAGCTGACCCTCGACGTCCCGATCGACCCCGAGGACGAGGGCGAGGGGGAGCTCGAGGGCGAGATCCTCGACCAGAAGTACGAGATCCTCGACCTGATCGGCCGCGGCGGGATGAGCGAGGTCTACGAGGCGCGGCACATCTACCTCGACCGCCCGGTGGCGATCAAGGTCCTGCCGCGCCAGGAGGTCCCCGCCCCGGCGCCGTTCACGCGCTTCGTCCAGGAGGCGCGGATCCTGGCCCGGATCCGCAGCCCCTACATCGTCAGCATCCACGACTTCGGGTTCACCGCCTGGCAGAGCCCGTACCTGGTGATGGAGCTGCTCGACGGGATGACCCTCGCCGAGCTGCTGGAGCTGCACCGCCCGCTGCCGATCGCCGACGTCGAGGACATCGCGATCCAGGCCACGCAAGGGCTGCGCTCGGTGCACACCGCCGGCGTGCTGCACCTCGACCTGAAGCCCTCCAACGTGATGCTCGCCGGCGACCACCTCGGGATGCTGCAGCGGCCGCTGGAGGTCCGGCTCCTCGACTTCGGCATCTCGCGCTACGAGGAGGGCGACGTCGCGGGCCCGCGCCAGGGCCGCGTGCTGGTCACCGGGACGGTGGCCTACATGTCCCCCGAGCAGTGCCGCGGCGAGACGCTGGGCCCGGCCTCGGACCTGTACAGCCTGGGCGTGGTGCTCTACGAGGCGCTGACCGGCCGCACGCCGTTCGTCGGCGACCAGCGCGCCGACCTGGTGCGACAGCACCTCCAGGCCCGGCCCCAGTCCCCGCGGGTGTTCAACGCCGAGGTCCCCGGCTACCTCGAGGAGGTGGTCCTGACCCTGCTGGCCAAGGACCCGGCGGAGCGCTTCGCCTCGGCCGAGCAGCTGATGAACCTGCTGCTGGCCAACACCGAGCTGTCCCTCGAGGGCACCGGCGAGATCGACGAGCACAGCCTCGAGGACACGATGGACACGCTGTGGGACGAGGACCGCGATGGCCCGCTCCCCGACATCCGCGGCTGACCCGCGCCACCTCCCCACCGGCCGATCCGCACGCGCGCGCACTGCGCTAGACTGTGGCCGATGGCACGGACGCCACACCCCGCTCCGGACGATCTCACGGGGGAAGCCGACCAGAAGTTCGGCAACTACCTGGTCCGCGGGCTGATCGGCCACGGCGGCTTCGCGACGGTCTACCGCGCGGAGTTCATGGGGGAGTTCGGCTTCCGCAAGGAGGTGGCGCTGAAGGTCCTTCGGCGCCGGCTCCACAGCCTCGAGGAGCGGGTCTCGGCCGAGTTCCTCAACGAGGCGCGGCTGGGCGCCAGCATCCGCCACCCCAACCTGGTGGAGTTCTACGAGTGCGGTCGCGTCGGCGACCGGCTGTACATCGCGATGGAGCTGGTCGCGGGGCCCAACCTGGCCCAGGTGATGCGGATGGTCCCCGACCTGGTCGATCCCCTCGACGACCAAGTCATCCTGGCCATCGCGATGCAGACCGCGCGGGGCCTCAAGGGGCTGCACGGCGCCATCGTCCAGGGGCGGGAGCTCGGCGCGATCCACCGCGATCTGAAGCCCGGCAACATCCTGCTCTCCGCCGACGGCCAGGCCAAGATCACCGACTACGGGATCACCCGCTTCGCCGCGGACTTCTACCAGACCCTGGACCAGAAGGGCCCGCGCGGGTCCCCGCTGTACATGTCCCCCGAGCAGGCGCGCGGCGAGCCCCTGAGCCAGTCCTCGGACGTGTTCTCGTTCGGCACCACCGTGCTGGAGATGATCACGGGCAGCCCCGTGTTCGCCGCCAGCTCGGTGCAGGGGATCGTCTCGCGCGTCCGGGACGGGGACGTCGGCGAGGCGCTCGCCACGGCCCGCAAGCGCTTCCCGCACCTCGTGCCGGTGCTCGAGGAGTGCCTGCTGGCCGATCCGTCGAGTCGCATCCCCAACGGGGAGGCGCTGGTCGAGGCGCTGAAGAGCATCGAGCCGCCGCCGTTCGGCGAGGAGCTGATCTCGCAGCTGTCCAAGCACGCGTTCCGGATCCTGCAGGCCCACCAGGAGCAGCGCCGCCAGACGCCGGTGCTGAAGTTCTGGAGCCAGCTCACCGGCGACGCGCGGCGGGCGGCCGAGCTGACCGATCCCGAGCGGGTCTCCGAGGAGGACTACGCGGAGATCCCCGAGCCGCTCTCCGAGCTGATCGGCGACGACGACACGCCCGAACCCTCCCGGGAGGCGGTGGTCGGCGGCATCGTCGGGTCGACCACCTCGCTGGGGTGGTTCGAGGAGAAGCTCGAGAACACCTTCGAGCCGCGGCAGCTGCGCCGCAACCTGCCGTGGATCGCCGGCGGCGTCGCGCTCGGGCTGCTGCTGCTCGGCGCCCTGGGCTACGGCGGGTCGTACCTGGCCCGCGAGCTGCGGGGCGGGCCGGACCCCACCGGGCTCGCCGACGGGACGCCCACGCCGGCGTCCGGGGACGACAGGGACGGGCTCGCCGGGGAGAGCGCGGACGCCACCCCGACCGAGGACGGCGTCGAGCCGACCACCGCGGACGACGGAGCCGAGCCCCCCACCGCGGACGACGGAACCGAGCCCCCCACCGAGGCCGGGTCCCCCGAGCCCCCCACCGAGGCCGGGACCCCCGAGCCCC
>CAZOYV010000419.1:0-5101 GCA_964584075.1 uncultured Rickettsiales bacterium
CCGGAGACGACGACGACACGGTCGGGGACGACGACACCGGAGACGACGACGACACCGTCGGAGACTTCCAGCTGGACGGCTCGTACAACTACGGGGCCGCGCTGCAGAAGGGCCTGTTCTTCTACGAGGCGCAGCGCAGCGGCTCGCTGCCGGTGGGCAACCGCGTGGAGTGGCGCGACGACTCCGGCCTGATGGACGGCGCCGACGTCGGCGTCGACCTCACCGGCGGCTGGTACGACGCCGGCGACCACGTCAAGTTCGGCTTCCCGATGGCGGCCAGCGCCACGATGCTGGCGTGGGGCGCGGTGGAGTACCGCCAGGCCTACGTCGACGCGGGGCTGCTCGGCGATCTGCAGGACCAGCTGCGCTGGGCGACCGACTACTTCCTGCGGGCCCACACCGGGCCCACCGAGCTGTGGGGCCAGGTGGGCCAGGGCTCGCTGGACCACTCGTTCTGGGGCTCGGCCGAGGTGATGCCGATGGCGCGCCCGGCGTACAAGATCGACGCGGGCTGCCCCGGGTCCGACCTGGCCGGCGAGACCGCCGCGGCGCTGGCCGCCGCCTCGCTGGTGTTCGCCCCCGACGACGCGGCCTACGCCGCGACGCTGCTGCAGCACGCCGAGGAGCTGTACGCCTTCGCCGAGCAGCACCACGGCCGCTACAGCGACTGCATCACCGACGCCCAGGCGTTCTACAACTCGTGGAGCGGCTACCACGACGAGCTGGTGTGGGGCGCGCTGTGGCTCTACCGCGCCACCGGCGACGCGGCCTACCTGCAGACCGCCCAGGCCTACGAGCCGCAGATGCCCCAGGACCACCAGTGGACCCACGCCTGGGACGACAAGTCCTACGGCGCGCGGGTGCTGCTCGCCCAGCTGACCGGCGACGCCGCCGCCGCGCAGCAGACCGAGGCGTGGCTGGACTACTGGACGGTGGGGTACGACAACTCGCAGATCACGACCACCCCCGGCGGGCTGGCGTGGCTCGACACCTGGGGCTCGCTGCGCTACGCGGCCAACACCGCGTTCGTCGCGTTCGTCTACGCCGACCACCTGGACGCCACCGGCGGCGACCCGCTGCGGGTGGACCGCTACCACGACTTCGCGGTGTCCCAGATCGACTACATCCTCGGCGACAACCCCCAGGGCCGCTCGTACGTCGTCGGCTACGGGACCAACCCGCCGCAGCAGCCCCACCACCGCACGGCCCACGGCTCGTGGGCCAACAGCATCCAGACGCCGGTGGACAGCCGCCACGTGCTGTACGGCGCGCTCGTCGGCGGCCCCGACGCCGGCGACAACTACGTCGACGATCGCGGCGACTACGTGATGAACGAGGTCGCCTGCGACTACAACGCCGGGTTCGTCGGCGCGCTGGCGCGGATGGTCGGCGAGTTCGGCGGGTCGGCGAGCGGGGCGTTCCCCCCGGCCGAGCCCCGCGACGACGAGCTGATGGTCGAGGCCAAGATCAACTGCGAGGGGCCGCGCTACGTCGAGATCGCCGGCACGGTCTGCAACCACACCGCGTGGCCGGCGCGGACCACCGACGACCTGACCTACCGCTACTTCGTCGACCTGACCGACGAGTTCGCGCTGGGCTACACGCTGGCCGACCTGACCGTCACCACCGGCTACTGCCAGGGCGGGACGGTCTCGGGGCTGCAGGTCTGGGACGCCGCCGAGGACGTGTACTACGTGGAGGTCTGCTTCGCCGGCGAGGACATCTACCCCGGCGGCCAGAGCGAGCACCGCCGCGAGGTGCAGTTCCGCATCTCGCTGCCCCAGGACTCCAACGACCCGGACTGGGACTCGAGCACCGACCCGTCGTACCAGGGGCTGACCAGCCAGACCCAGCACACCGACCACATCCCGGTCTACGAGGGCGGCGTCCTGGCCCACGGGATCGAGCCGTAGGCCCGCGGCTCAGATCGCCTCGACGATCCGCTGCAGCGACCAGCGGTAGGCCGGATCGCGGGCCAGCGCGCCCTCCAGCGGCAGCCGCCAGTCGCGGGGCACCTGCTCGACCAGCGCGCACGGCTCCAGGGTGCCGAGCCGTGCCACCAGCTCCGTCACCGTGGCGCCCGCGATCGCGCGGTGGCCGGTGAGCAGCTCGAACAGCACCAGGCCGAAGGCGAACACGTCGCTCTCGGGGGTCGCCAGCGCCCCGGTGAGCTGCTCGGGAGCCATGTACCCGGGGGTGCCGCGCAGCCCGACCCCCGAGCCCGCGGAGCCCGGAGCGGTGGCGCCTCCGGCGGTCGCGCGGTCGTCGGCGGTCTCCGCGGTGGCGCCGAGCAGGTCGGCGGTCTCCACGGTGGCGCCCACCGCGTCTGGGCTCGAGATCGGGACCCCGCCGGAGATCAGCCGCGCCTCGGGCCGCGGGATCCGCCCGTGCCGCACCGCGATGCCGAAGTCGAGGATCACGACCCGCCCCTCGTCGGTGATCATCACGTTGGCCGGCTTGAGATCGCCGTGCACCACCCCGGCCGCGTGGGACGCCGCGAGGCCCTCGGCGATGCCGCGCGCGATGCGGCGGGCCTCCTCCTCGGGGAGCCGGCCCCCGGCGAGCACCCGCGACAGCGGCCGGCCGGAGAGGTGCTCCATCGCGATCACCGGCAGCCCCTCCTCCTCCTCGACGGCGTACACGGTGCAGATGTTGGGGTGGTTCAGCGCCGCGGCGGAGCGGGCCTCGGCCAGCACGCGGGCGATGTCGGCGCGGCCGCCGGGGGCCCCGACCTTGAGCGCCACGTCCCGCTCGAGCCACAGGTCCCAGGCGGACAGCACCCGGCCGAAGGCGCCCTTGCCCAGCGTGCCGCGGATCCGGTAGCGGCCCAGCACGCGCCCCTCGTGGAGCAGCTTGCCGGGGTCGATCGTGCCGTCGCCGCGCCGCCACCCCGCGGGGCACAGCCCGCCCCCGCGCAGGGCGTCGATCACGCGCAGCACCTCGGCGCTGTTGCGGCCCACCCCGAGGTTGTGCACCACGGCGTACTGCAGCACGCCGCCGGGGTCGACCACGAACAGCCCGCGGTTGGCCACCCGCTTGTCCTCGACCCACACGCCGTAGGACCGGGCCACGGCCCCGTCCGGGTCGCTGGCCAGCGGGAAGCGCAGGGGGCCCACGCCGCCGTCCTTCTCGGGGGTGACGATCCAGCGCTCGTGGGTCTCGAGGTCGTCGGCGCTGATGCCCAGCAGCGAGCACTCCCGGTCGCGGAAGTCCTCGAAGCGGGCCGACAGCTCGATCAGCTCGGTGGGGCACACGAACGTGAAGTCGCGGGGGTAGAACACCAGGACCCGCCAGCGCCCCCCGTCGGCGAGGCGCTCGGTGCGGCGGGTGGTGGGTCGGCCGAGGGTGCTGGACAGCTCGAAGTCCGGGGCCGGCTCGCCGACCCGCGCGCCCCCGCCCGACGGCTCGGGCATCTCGGTCACCGGATCTCGTACTGTACAACCAGCGGCGCGCCGTTGCGCTCCAGCTGCAGGCGGATCTCGTCGGCCTGCTTCAGATCGCCGAGCCCCGCGTACAGCGTGGCCGGGTCGACGGAGAGGTCGTTGACGCCGGTGAGCAGGTCGTTGCCGCGCAGGCCCAGCTCGTCGACCAGCCCGCCCTTGCGCACCTTGACCAGCCGGTAGCCGGCGGCGTGGCCGTCCTGGAAGTTGGGGACCACCGAGGCGTCCTCGATCAGCAGGTGCAGCTGGGTCAGCGCTCCCTCGAGGGCCTCCCGCTCGACCGCGAAGTGGGTGTCGTCGCGGCGGGTGATGCCGGCCTTCAGCTCGGCGCGGGACGGCGCCGCCGCGGGAGCGTCCTCCACCGGCGTCAGCTCGTGCCCGCGGCGCGTGCCGAGGGTCAGCGTCTCGCGGTCCCCGCCCGGCAGCCGGACCACCACCCGCGCGCGCTCGATGCGCTCGACGGTGGCGCCGTCGAGGTCGTCGCCCTCGGCGTAGATCTCCGGGTCCACGGCGTCCCCCTCGACGATCAGCGCGGTGGAGTACGCCGGGTCGGTGGCCACCGAGGTCAGGATCAGCATCGCGTCGACGGTGCGGACCCCGCCGCCCCCGCTCGACCGGGGGGTGGAGTCGAACAGGGAGCGGCCGAGGATCACGTCGTCGTGATCGTCGCGGGGGTCCAGGAGGGGCGCCTGCGATGCGACCGGGGCGGCGGCCGCGGACCCGGGTGCCCCGTCCGGGTGCGGCACGGCCAGCCACTGGTGGAGGAGACCGCACACACCGGCGGTCAGGAGGATGGTCGTGGCCGTGACGCCCAGCGCAGCTCGCCGCCACCGATCGCGTCGCATCGTCGCCTCCTTCTGCCGGGAGGTGTTTCAAGATCCGGGCCAACGCGCGGCGGCCCGTCCCTGGCGGATCGCGGACCCGGCTCCACACGGGATCCCGACAGATTGTCAGCGATCGCCACGATCGGCTGGATCGCGGTGACAGGACGTCAATCGGCGCCCGAGGCGTCCCCCCCGCGAACGGTCCGCAGCCACTCGGCCAGCCCCAGCCCGGTCCCGAACGGCCACGGCTCGAGCTTGGCGATCGGCACGGCCCTGTAGTCCGCGAGCTCCTCGCCGAGCACCACCTCGCCGTCGACGCGCACGTGGTAGACGATCAGCAGCTGGTTGGCCCGCGCGAACGGATACAGCCCCACCAGCGAGACCACCTCGCCGCGCAGCCCGAGCTCCTCGTCGACCTCGCGCAGCACGCCGTCGGCCGGGTCCTCGTCGGCCTCGAGGAACCCGGTGACGAGCCCGAACATCTTGGCCGGCCAGTCGGGCTGGCGGGCGAGCAGCACGTCGTCGCCGCGCTGCACGATGGCGCACACCACCGGGGTGGGGTTGCCCCAGTGCACGTAGCCGCACCCGTCGGCGGGGCAGGCGCGCCGCTCGCGCCCGTCGATCGGCCGGGCCTCGAGCGGGCCCCCGCACTGCGGGCAGAACCGGATCTCCGCCATCGTCGCCTCCACCCCGGGCGATGGGCGTCCGGGTCCCCGCAGGGTACCACCGGGCGGGCTGGGGGACGGGAGGAGCGGTGCGGGGAGGGGGGAGCTGCAGCCTGTCGCACATTGGTGCGTGCCGAGCCGCGCTCGACGGGCGAGTCGGATCTGGACCGCC
>CAZOYV010000420.1:0-4988 GCA_964584075.1 uncultured Rickettsiales bacterium
ACTCAGCAGCATGATTGGAGGTCCGAAATGCCCCCTCTCGGAGGATGCGCCCGATGGCACCTGCCTTCGCGGCGTTCCCGGTTCCCAACCATCTTGGGGCCGTCGTCGCCCCGCTTTCGATCTTGTCCTGATCTTTTCTAGACGTGATGATGGGCCATGAGCACCGTACGTCTGTCCTTCCTCGTCGAACGCGCCGATGCCGAGGCGCTGGACGCCACGTTGGGGCGGAAGCCCCGGTCTCGGTGGGTTCGTGAAGCAGCCCAGCGGTTCGTCTCTGCGCCATCGGAGAAGCGGGCCACCTTGGTCGCGCGTCCCACTCCACCGCCGCCCCGCCGGGGGAGCGTCCGGATCGACGCCCGGGTGCCAGCAACCCTGCGGGCCCGGGTGGACGCCGCTGTCGGCGACCCCGAGGCCGTGGGCTCGGTGATGCGAACGCTGTTGAAGCTCTCGATCGGGAGCACGGCGCCCACTACGTCGCCTCAGACCCGCAGGAAGCAGCGGAAAACCCCCTCGCAGGGCACACGGACTGCGGCTCGCCGCCGCAGGGAGGTTTCAGCCGACGATAGGACCGTGTCCCCCGTAAAGCGGCGACCCGACCCACCGCGAGCGCCAGCCGACCACGAGGTCGAGCCGCCCGGGCTGGGCACCCCGACGAGGGCACGCCCCCGACGCCCTCGGCGCGAGAGGATGCCGCCGCGGTCGCCCTTCGACCGTGAGATCGATGCACTCGCCCGGCGCGTGCGACGGGCCCAGATGGTCCTAGGCAGCCCACCGCTCCTGGAAGACCAGGCCGACGTCGAGGTCGTCGCAGCGGAGGCGTTCGACACCCGCAAGCTGCTGTCCGACGTGGACGAGGGCCGGGTGCTCCTGGCCCCCGAAACGGGGAAGGACTTCCTGTTGGCGCTGGCGCGGACCGTTGCCGACGGCCCCGAGGGCGACGAGGTGCGCGTGGTCGTGGGCCTGCGTGTGATGGAGCCGGTGACCGAGGTCGAGCAGGTGCCCGAGATGGAGGACGAGGACGACGACGAGCTGCTCCCCGAGTACCGCCCCTGGGCCGCTGACGACGGAGAAGACGACCAGGACGACGACGGGGACGATGAGGAGGTCTGGGGCAACGACTACGAGGACGGCGAGGACGACGAGGAGGACGAGCCGGCGTACGAGGTCGTGGGCGTGGCCGACGCCGGGGCAGCAGCGGTGACCATCGCCAGGCTCCTGCGCCGCGTGGGGCGGGCTTGCTCGGGCGAGGTCACGACGCACCGGGTCCTGGGCGACGACGGCGGAGTCTACGCGTTGGTCGAGGTGTCGGTGGACTTGGAGTAGGGCTGCGGCTCGACGACGAAGTCCTCAGAGGAACATCGCGGATCGAACGCAGACGGGGTAGGGGGGCCATCTCACGTCTGGGCACGAGGCGGACACGAACGAGCAGGTTCCGGGAACCACCAGGGGTGCAGAGGAACCAACAGGACCCCCATGCCCAGGGCACTTGCCAGCATCCCCTATGCCTGTGGAACTCCGTCTACTTCCATCCCGGCAACACGGGTTCAAATCCCGTTGGGGTCACCACCGCCACCGCGCTGCGAAACAGTTGCCATTTCGCGGGATCCCTTCTAAAAGACAAGCTCGATACGCGGATGGGGATCCGTGCCACGACATCATCGGATATGACCCTCGGAGGACACTCCATGTTCCGTCGAACCTCGAGCATCCTGATCATCGCCGCGGTCCTGCTGACGACCCCGTGGGCGTTGACCGCGCAGGCTCAGACCTGTCCCGATCCCGCCGACGTGATCGGCACCCTCTACGGTGCGGGAGCCGGCCTGGCCAACGGCAACACCTGCGGCGACGGCGAACACTGGGACCCCTCGTGCGGTCCCGCGGGCTACGACGACAACATCTACGAGTGGTATCCGGAGATCCCCGGGAACTGGATCGTCGACCTGTGCGGGTCGGCGTACGACACCCGCCTGGAGGTCGTCGAAGGGGACGGTTGCACATCCGTGGACTGCAACGACGACTACTGTGGATTCCAGTCCGGCATCGAGGCGCCGATGGACTCGGGGCAGCACTACGTCGTGGTCGACGCCTTCGGCGGCGACTGCGGCAACTACGTGATCAACACGACCTACGTCGGCGGTGGCCAGTGCGGCAGCGCCGACTGGGACCTGGGCTCCGCGGTGGGCGACGCCGTCGGGGCGGGCAACACCTGCGGCGCGCTGGACGACCTCGACACGACCTTCGCGGCCGACAGCGAGGAGATCGTGTACGAGTGGACGGCGCCCTCCGAGGGGAACTGGGCGATCGATCTGTGTGGCTCCGGCTACGACACGCGGCTCGAGGTCTTCGACGACACCTGCGCGTCGATCGCGACCAACGACGACTCCGCCTGCGGGCTGCAGTCCGCCGTCGAGGTCAACCTCACCGCGGGCCAGACGGTCTACATCGCCGTGCACGCCTTCAGCATCTTCGGGTGCGGGACCTACGTGGTCAACATCAACCCCGGCTGCGAGAGCGACGCCTACGAGCCGGACGACGACTTCGCGTCGGCGACCCTGCTCGAGGCGGGGGTGCCCCAGCCCGATCACAACATCTGTCCCTCGGCGGACCAGGACTACTACGTCTTCACGATCACGGAGACCTCCGACATCCTGCTCGAGCCCCAGACCCCGGACATCCTGCCGCTCGTCGTGCTGTACGACGACCTGTACACGTACATCACCGAGGACATCTTCTCGCTGCAGTACGACGCGCTGCCGGCCGGGACCTACTACGCGCTGGTCTTCGACCTGTTCCAGGCCGGCTTCGACTACACGATGGCCCTCGACGCGGCGTGCACCGACAGCGACGGGGACGGCGTCTGCGAGGACGACGACAACTGCCCGACGGTGCCCAACCCCCTCCAGGAGGACCTGGACGGCGACGGCATCGGGAATGCCTGCGACGGCTGCGTGGACGTCGACCTCGACGGGTTCGGGGATCCGCTGTACGACCTGAGCGCCTGCCTCGACCCGACGCCGGACTGCGACGACAGCGACGGGACGGTCTACCCGGGGGCCAGCGAGGACCCGGGCAACACCGGGGAGCCGAACACGGTCGACAACGACTGCAACGGGATCGCGGACGACGGGCTGCTGCTCCCGGGGGACCTGATGATCACCGAGATCATGAAGGACCCCACGGTGATCAGCGACAGCGACGGCGAGTGGTTCGAGATCCTCAACGTCGCCCCGTACGACATCAACCTGCTGGGCAGCCAGGTCTGGGACATCGACTTCGACGACTTCGTGATCGACCAGGACGTGATCATCCCGGCCGGGGCGTACGCGGTCTTCGTGCGCAACGGCGATCCGGCCGTCAACGGCGGCGTGGTGGGCGACTTCGACTACCCGGACAGCGGCTTCGCGCTCGGCAACTCCGACGACGAGATCATCCTCTACCACGGGGATCCCGGCGACGGCGCCCCGATCCTCGACGAGGTCTGGTACGACGACGGCGTCGACTGGCCGGACGTCACCGGGGCCAGCCTCTCGCTGGACCTCGAGGACTACCTGCTGGACAACAACGTCGGCGCCCACTGGTGCACCGGGCTGGGGAGCTACGACCCGGACAACGAGGGGACTCCGGGCATGGAGAACCCGTACTGCTGCCTGGACAACGACGGCGACGGCTATGGGTTCCCCGCCGGCACCGAGTGCGTCGATCTGATCGACGACTGCAACGACAACTACGACTTCATCTACCCCGGCGCGCCCGAGGTCTGCGACGGCTTCGAGGACAACGACTGCTCCGGCAACATCGACCCCAACGAGGTGGACAACGACGGCGACCTGTACACCGAGTGCGCGGGCGACTGCAACGACTTCGACAGCGCCGTGAACCCGGCGGCCACCGAGGTCTGCGACGGGATCGACAACGACTGCGCCGACGACGGTCAGGGCGAGTTCGTGGACGGCGACGACGCCGCGGACGTGGTGACCTGGTACGCCGACAGCGACGCCGACGGGTTCGGCGATCCGAGCGTCACCGACATCGACTGCGACCAGCCCAGCGGCTACGTCGCGGACGGCACCGACTGCGACGACGGCGCCGCGGCGGTCAACCCCGACGCCGACGAGGTCTGCGGCGACGGGATCGACAACGACTGCGAGGGCACGATCGACGGGCCCGACGCGATCGACGCCGACACCTGGTACGCGGACGGCGACGGCGACGGCTTCGGCGACCCGGACGACTCGCAGCTGGCCTGCGACCAGCCCTCGGGCTACGTGGCCGACGCCACCGACTGCGACGACGGCGACGCGGCGGTCAACACCGACGCCGTCGAGGCCTGCAACGGCTACGACGACGACTGCGACGGGGACACCGACGAGGGCTTCGACCTCGACGGCGACGGCTACACCACCTGTGGCGGCGACTGCGACGACGACCCGGTCACCGGGCCCGGGGTCAACCCGGACGCCGACGAGGAGTGCGACGGCGTCGACAACGACTGCGACGGGTTCACCGACGAGGACGACGCGATCGACGCCCCGACGTGGTACCAGGACAGCGACGGCGACGGGTTCGGCAACGCCTCGATCTCCGACGTGGCCTGCGACCAGCCCACCGGCTTCGTGGCGGACGACACCGACTGCGACGACGGCGACGCGGCGGTCAACCCCGACGCCACCGAGGTCTGCAACGGCCACGACGACGACTGCGACGGGGACACCGACGAGGGCTTCGACGCCGACGGCGACGGCTACACCACCTGCGACACGCCGGTGGCGGACTGCGACGACGGCGACGCCAGCGTCAACCCCGGCGCCACCGAGACCTGCAACGGCGTGGACGACGACTGCAACGGGCAGATCGACGACGGCATCGCGTACACCGACTACTACCCGGACACCGACGGCGACGGCTACGGCGACATGAACGGCACGCCGGTCAACGACTGCGCGCCGCCCACCGGCTACGTGGCCGATCACACCGACTGCGACGACGCG
>CAZOYV010000421.1:0-4978 GCA_964584075.1 uncultured Rickettsiales bacterium
GGGCGAGGATCTTCGAAAAGTAAAGACCCCCGAGGACCAATTCCTCGGGGGCCCGGACGACACGGGCGCGCGTCGTGGAGGGGATCAACCGCATCGTCCGAATCAGTGTGTTCGCTGGGTTCTGACGCAGGGTCCGGGGGTTCATTCAAACGGGTCGGACATTTTTTTGGGGGCGTTGCACAATGCCTACGGACCTGGACGGGAGGGCCCGATGGCGATCCTCAGGGACGGCCGGCGCTGCGTCGCGATCGAGCTGAGCGACCTGCGCCTCGACGGCGCGAGCGATCGGTGCGCGTACCGCGTCGCGGTGCTGCGCGCCGACGGCTCGGCGCAGCTGACGCCGGTGCTGGCGGTGGACGGCAACCGCGAGACGATCGCCGAGCTGCGGTCGCTGTGCGATCAGCTCGGCGGGCTGGCCTCGGGGGATCTGCGGGCCCTGCACTTCGAGACCCTCGAGGAGGGGTTCTCGCTGCGGGTCGAGCAGGAGGGCGACGGGCTGCTGCGGGTCCGATTCTGGATGGACCTGGTGCGCCTCGACCCCGCCACCCGCCTGCTGGCGTTCAAGGGGGAGCCGCAGGTCGGCGTCCGGCTGCTGGCCGGTCCCGCGGACGTGGGCCGGTTCTGGACCGAGCTGCAGGACGACCTGGCGAGGATCTACAGCTGATGGGCTTCGCGCTGCGCTACGTCGGCGGGCTGGTGCTGCTCGGCCTCGGCCTGGCGGGCCTGGACCTGGCGACGTTCCTCCTGCTCTGACGCCGCAGCTCGGTGAGCTGCTCGACCAGCCGCCGGCGGACCGCGCGCGCGCCGGGGTCGAGGTGGTGCACGCCGAGCACCACGGCCCACGCCACCATGCCCGCGGCGAGGGTCTCGAGCAGGCCGAGGCGGTACAGGTCCAGCGCCGCATCGGGCACCGCCGCGCCGACGGTCATCGCCGCGGCGACCACCGCGGCCCGCCCGGCGGCGCCCACCAGGAACGGCAGCAGCGCCGCCGTGCCGCACACCAGCGCGGTGCCCAGCTTGGGGCCCAGCGGGGCGCCGGGGTAGGCCACCAGGAACGCCGTGAGGAACCGCTCCCGCGCGGTCTCGAGGGGGCCGCTGGCGAAGGTCGGCGTGCAGATCGCGCGCAGCTGGTCGCCCGGATCCCCCGGGACCTGGCCCAGCAGGTAGCGGGCCTTCTCCAGGTCCCCGGAGAGCATCACCTCGGCCAGCTGCTGCAGGGGGCGGTTGCGGCGCAGGTGGGCCCGCAGCAGCACCGCAGCGGCCGCGGCCTGGACCAGCAGGTTGGCCGCGGCGAGGAACACCAACAGCCACGCCCAGTGGGTGACGTCGGCGGGGTTCACCGCAGCTCCTTGCCGGCGTGGTGCAGCAGGCCGGCCGCCGCCGCGGTGCGCCGCGCCTCCTCGGCGCGGTGCAGGTGGATCGCCAGCGTGGTCACCGCCACCGCCAGCGGCAGCAGCGCCGCGATCGACAGGAACCCGGCGGCGGTGGCGTGGAACACCTCGGGCGGGGCCAGCCCCCCTGCCGCGCGCGTCTCCCACGCGGCCCACACCGCGGGCACCAGCGGCAGCACCGCGAGCCCCCCCACCATCGGGGGCAGGACCGACCACCCCGTGACGCGGAAGCGCCCGACGCGCCGCTCCATCCGCCGGAACGCGCCGCGGGCCCGCTCCACGTCCCCGTCGTCGAGGGCGTCCACCACGGTCTCGAAGTCCGAGCCCGCCACCGGGGTCGGCACCAGGGCGCGGGCCTGGCCCAGCAGGCCGTCCGCGGCGGCGCGCTGCAGCGCCGCGAGCTTGCGGCGGGCCAGCGCGTCCAGCACCACCATCCCCAGCGCCAGCAGCAGCAGCGCGGCGCCCGCGGCGATCGCCAGCACGGTGGCCTGGTGGATCAAGCGGCCCTCCTCGTCGCAGAATGGTAGCTGGGAGGTTCCATGCGTCGACCCGGGAATGCAAGCGCCGTCGCCCTCGGGCTCGCCCTCGCGGCGGGCCTCGTGTCGTGCCCGCCGCCCGCACGGGGCGCCACGCTCCAGGTGGGGCCGGGCAAGCCCTACGCCACGCCGTGCGCGGCCGCCGCCGACGCGCAGGACGGCGACGTCGTCGAGATCGACGCCGGGACCTACACCGGCGACGTCTGCACCTGGTCCGCCAGCAACCTGACGATCCGCGGGGTCGGCGGCCACGCCCACCTCGAGGCCGACGGCCAGCACGCTGCGGGAAAGGCGATCTGGGTCCTCGACGGCGACGACACCACGGTGGAGTGGATCGAGTTCTCGGGTGCCACCGTGCCGGACCACAACGGCGCGGGGATCCGCCAGCAGGGGACCGGCCTGACCGTGCGCCACTGCTCGTTCCACGACAACGAGAACGGGATCCTCGCCGGCGACGACGACCAGTCGGACATCCTGATCGAGTACAGCGAGTTCGCGTACAACGGCTATGGCGACGGCCAGACCCACAACCTGTACATCAACCACGTGCGCAGCCTGGTGTTCCGCCACAACTACTCGCACCACTCGATCGTCGGCCACCAGCTCAAGTCCCGCGCCCACGAGACCCACGTGCTGTACAACCGCCTCGGCGACGAGACCGGGGGGGACGGCAGCTACCAGATCGACGTGCCCAACGGCGGCCGCACGATCATCGTCGGCAACCAGATCCACCAGAGCGACATCGCGCAGCAGGGCGGGATCATCTCCGTGGGAGCGGAGGGCGCGACCAACCCGACCCAGGAGCTGTACGTGGTGAACAACACGATCGTCAACGACCGCTTCGCGGGGACCTTCGTCCGCAACGCGACCGGCGCCCCGGCGGTCGTGACGAACAACGTCTTCGTCGGGCCCGGCACCGTGCTCGACGGGCCCGGGACGGTGACGTCGTGCCTGGAGACCGACGCCCCCGGGTTCGTCGACCAGGCGGGCTTCGACTATCACCTGGAGGCCGCCTCGGCGGCGGTGGACGCCGGCACCGACCCGGGCACCGCCGGCGCCTTCGACCTGTGGCCCGAGCGGCACTACGTGCACCCCACCGCCGGTGAGCCGCGGCCGGTGGTCGGCGCCCTCGACATCGGCGCGTACGAGTACGGCGAGGCCCCGGGCGACGACGACACGGGCGACGACGACGGCGGGGACGACGACGGCGGGGACGACGACGACACCGCCGGGGACGACGACGGAGCCGGCGACGACGACGGGGCCGGGGACGACGACGGGGGCGGGGACGACGCCGCCGCGCCGCCCTCGGACTGCCAGTGCCGGTCCGGGGGTGGGGCGAGCGCCGCCAGCGCGACCGTGCCCCTGCTCGCGCTGGCGGCGCTCGCCGCCGGTCGGGGGAGGCGTCGGCGGGGCTGACGCCCGCTCGCCCCGTCCCGGCAGATCAGTCCACCGGCTCCCAGTGCTCGGCGGGGTGAGCGGACAGCTCGCGCTGCTCGATCCGCTCCCGGACTCGATCCACGTCGACGGGGTGGGTCTCGCCGAGGCCGTCCAGGGGGGGGCGCTGCACCGCACCGCCGATGGTCACGCCGACGAGCACCAGGGCGGCGGCCAGCAGGGCGATCAGCAGGCGGTCGGTGGCGCGCTGGCGCTCGCGGCGCACGGCGCGTTCCGCGGCGTCGAGGTGCTCGGGGGCAGGGAGCCAGCGGCAGCGGTTGCACTGCAGGCAGTCCCCGTCGCCGGCCGACGCCACCCCGTACTCGCAGCGGTCGTAGCGGCGGCGGGGCAGGAACCGGCGCAGCAGCGCCAGGCGGTTGGTCAGCGCCAGCGCCGCGCCGACGACGCACAGGTAGCGGCACCAGAACCGCGGGACCAGCGCGGCCCCGGCGGTGGCGAGCAGCACCAGGGCGAGCAGCGCGCCGCCCGCGCGCCACCCCAGGTGGGTCTGCAGCGGGTCGAAGGCCAGCACGCCGTGGGAGCCGCTGATCAGGAACCCCGCGAGCACGACCAGCAGCAGCCCGTACTTCAGCGCGCGGCCGGCGCGGTCGACCTGCCTGCCGGGGCGGCGGGCGAGCCCCAGGCGGCCCAGCCACTCCTGCACCGCGCCGAACGGGCACAGCACGCCGCAGTAGGCCGGGCCGAAGGCGAGCCCGAGGCCCAGCGCGCCGGCCAGCAGGATCCACCCCTCGGGGTGGCCGCCGCCGGGCCAGTCCAGCCGCGCGGGGACGGCGAGCAGCTCGGCCGACAGCTGCTGGTTGAACCACACCCCGGCCACCGCGACCGACAGCAGCATCAGCGCGAACCGGACCCGCCGGTCGCCGCTGATCAGCACCGGGATCGCCACCGCGAACAGCCCGGCCAGCGCCAGTACCGGCAGTCGCGTCCAGGGGGAGGGGGAGTGTGGCTGGTGCGGGACCTCGAGGTGCAGCACCTCGGTGGCCACCTCGCGGCGGACGGCGTCCACCGTCTGCAGCGCGGCGGTGGTGGTCACCGTGGCACCGGTGAGCGTGTCGACCGGCTCGCCGCGGCCGGGGTCGATCGGCGCGTCCAGCGTCAGCCCGCGAAGGCCGCCGAGCCAGCCGTCGACCCCCACGAGGTAGGCCGGCGTCTCCTCGGACTCCAGCAGCTGCACGTCCACGATCGCGCCGTCCCAATCCACGACCACCAGCAGGTTGAGCGGCCCCCCGTAGCCCTCGATCTCGCTGGTGACGGCCCGCGAGGCGACCGCCACGAGGGGATCGCCCTGGGCTCCCGGGGAGAGGTAGAACGGGAACGGCCCGTCCTCGATCTCCCTCACCTCGAGCACCCCGAGCCGGGTGGCGAGGGTGGCAGGTTCGAAGCGAACCGTCGGCCCCGGCGCCCCGGCCCGCACGACGGCGCTGACGATCACGACGGCGAGGCCCGCCGCCAGCAGCCACCCCGAGGCCCGCCCCAGGGCGGTGCGCGTGCTCGCGGCGCGCGCCACGCCCGCCGTCCGGCGCCGCCCCAGGACCTCCGCGGCCACCGTCCAGCGCCGCAGCCGGGAGCCCGGAGGAGCCCCGCGCAGCCACC
>CAZOYV010000422.1:0-4772 GCA_964584075.1 uncultured Rickettsiales bacterium
TGATCTCAAGGGGTTTCGCGGGTGCGTGTGATCAGGGCTGCGGAAGCCGGGTGCCGGTGTGCCGGACCAGCCTCTGCGCGAGAACACCCCCCCGACCCGGCTCGTCTGCTTCGTTCCACCCCGCGGCGCTGCTACGATGGTGCCGATGTCGAGATACGCGCTGCTGCTGGTACCGTCGCTGCTGCTGCTGCCGGGTTGCCCCTGCGGCGAGGGCAGCGACCTGGACGGGGACGGGTACACCACCGCCGACGGCGACTGCGACGACCTCGACCGCGAGGTGTGGCCCGGGGCCGCCGAGGTCGTCGACGGGATCGACAACGACTGCGACGGGGCCGTCGACGAGGGCACCGAGGTGGTCGACGACGACGGCGACGGGGTCGCCGAGATCGACGGCGACTGCAACGACGGGGACGCCGGGATCTGGCCCCACGCGGTGGAGATCCCGGGCGACGGCGTCGACCAGAACTGCGACGGCGTCGACGCCTGCGTCGACATCAACTGCGACAACTGGCCGGACCTGATCTGGTCCAACCGCGGCGACGACGAGACCTACCTCGTGGACTCGTACATCTACTACGGGTCGGAGGACGGGTTCAGCGAGGATCGCCGCGACGCGATCGAGACCACCGGGGCGGCCAGCGCGCGGGCCGCGGACCTGGACGGCGACGGCTACCTCGAGATCGTGTTCGCCAACTTCTGGGACGACGACACGCGCAACGTCGACTCCTACATCTACTGGGGCTCGGCCGAGGGTTACTCGCCGGATCGCCGCGTCGCGTTCCCGACCCACGGGGCCACCGCGGCGGCGATCGAGGACCTGGACGGCGACGGCTTCCCCGACGTGGTGATCGCCAACTTCTTCGACGACGTCACGCGGCTGCTGGACTCGTACATCCTGTGGGGCAACGCCGACGCGGACTACTCGCTGGACGGCGCCGGGCTGCTGCCCACGGTGGCCGCCAACTGGGTCGAGATCGCCGACCTGGACCAGGACGGCTACCCCGACATCGTGTTCGCCAACCGCCGCGACGACCACACCCACCTGGTGGACTCGTACGTCTACTGGGGCGGGCCGGACGGCTACTCCACGGCCCACCGCGACGAGCTGCCCACGGTGGGGGCGTTCCACGTCACGGTCCACGACGTGGACGGCGACGGCTGGCTCGACCTGGTGTTCGCCAACAGCCAGACCGACGACAGCTTCGTGACTCCGTCGTTCGTCTACTTCAACGGGCCCGACGGGTTCTCGCCCGCGGAGCAGATCAAGCTCGAGACCGTCGGCACCTCGGGATCGGCGGCCGCCGACCTGGACGGTGACGGGTACGTCGACCTGCTGTTCAGCAACCGCAACAACGGCCTGACCAGCAACCTCGACTCGTACGTCTACTGGGGCTCCGAGGCGGGGTACTCCGAGGCGCTGCGCCAGGAGCTGACGACCCACGGCGGCTCGGCGGTGACCGTCGCCGACGCCGACCTCGACGGGTACCTCGACATCCTGTTCGCCAACTACAGCAACGGCGAGACCAACCTGATCGACTCGTACGTCTACTGGGGCGCCGAGAGCGGCGCCTACGGCGACTCGAACCGCGGCGGGTTCCCCACCATGTCGGCCAGCGGGATCACGGTCGTTCCGGGCTCGTAGCCGCTACTCCGGCGTCCCCTCGAACACGCACGGCTGGTCCCCGCAGGGGTGGATGATCGTGCCCTCGCTGCCGTCGGCGAAGAACGCCTCGATCTGCTCGTGGACCTCGTCGGTGCCGCGGATGTAGTGGTGCGCGCCGGTGACCGCCGCGGGGCGGTTGGCGTCCACCGGGCGGCCGAGCTGCGGGTCGAACTGCATCAGCGCCACCGACCCGGGGCCCAGCGGGGCCTCGACGGTCTCGATGCCGTACGGGCTCTCGATCGATGGCACGACCATCGGCACGCCGGCGGAGCGGACCACCGCCTCGGTGGTCATGTTGGGGACCTGCTCGTCGCCCATCGACTCCTGCCACAGCAGCGAGCGGTCGGCCAGGTGGTGGGCGTGGGTGATCGGGTCCACCGGGTCCCACAGCAGCTGCGACACGGCGTACAGCACCTGGCGGTCGACGGGGCTGGGGACGGCGTCGGTGAGCCACGTCTCGAACGGCGGCCAGTTGCTGGAGCGCTCCAGCATCGTCGACCAGATCCCGCCGCCGACGTGCAGGACGCCGTACTCGATCTCCTCGGTGTTGGCCATCAGCGTGGCGCCCTCGATGCCGCCCAGCGAGATGCCCATGTAGTAGACGCGGTCGGGGTCGACCAGGCTGCCGCCGCCGCTGGCCTGCAGCCACGCCTCGTCGGCGAACGTGGTGCGCACCAGGCGGGGCAGCGCCATCTGGTTGGCCACGCCCTGGATCAGCTTGTCGGTGATCAGCGGGAACTGGCCGAAGTCGTTGGCGACCTGCACCGCGTCGGGCATGTCGCTGCCGGTCAGGCCGCGCCACTTGCTGCCGATCACGATGAAGCCGAGCCGGTCGGCGAGGGCCAGCATCGAGTTGGGGTCGTCCTCGTCGCCGATGTAGTTGTAGGGCGCGGCGAAGATCCCGTGGCCGAAGACCAGCACCGGCGCCGAGCCGGCCGGGGCGTCGTGCAGCGAGGCGGGCACGATGCCCATGAAGTACACGTCGTCCGAGCCCTGGGGCACGGGCAGGCCGTCCTCGTCGAGGGTGAACATCCCGTCCTCGCCCAGGAAGCTGGCCAGCTCGAAGCTCCCCTGGGCGCGCCGCCAGAGGTGCTCGTTGAGCTCGTAGCCCTCGTCGCTGTCGCTGATCCAGTCGATCGTCACGGCCGGGTCGAACGAGGCGTCGCTGGGCAGCGAGGCGCGGGTGGCCTCGACGACCGCGTCGAAGGCGCGGTGGGTGACCTCCTCGGTGGCGGTCCAGTAGTCCCAGGCGAGCACGACGTCGCTGCGCTCGAGGCCCAGGCCGGCGAGGTCGTCGAGCAGCGCGTCGTAGTGGTCGGCGTACGACGCCAGCCCGGGGTGGACGTCGCCGCCGTCGCGCAGCGCGGCGAACCGCTCGGGGCTGGGGATCGTCGCGCCGCCGAGATCCTCCAGCGCGGTGGTCAGCGCCACGGCGACGTGGTGGCCGCCGGGGATCGCCTGCATCGGGCGGATCAGCAGCACGCGGTCGGCGGGGCCGGTGGTGTCCGGGTGGGCGTCGAGCTCGGCGAAGCACGGGACCCGCGCGCCGGCGGTGAGGTCGACGATCTGCACGCTGGCGCCGGCGTCCAGCGACGCGGCCAGGTCGTGGACCGTCGGCAGCGTGGCGGGGTCGATGTCGGCGTCCGGGAGCAGCACCACCGAGGTGTTGGCCACCGAGAACCCGTCGTGGCGGTCGAAGCGCTCCACCGGCAGCGGGCTGCCGCCGTCGGGGACCGGCAGCAGGTCGGCGGGGATCGCGACGCGGTACCCGGTGGCGCTGGTGTCGTCGGCGGACATCAGGTGGATCGAGGGGTAGGGCAGAAGGATCGAGTCGTCGATCAGGCCCACCGGCGGCCCGTCGTAGGGCTCGGGTTGCTCCTCGCAGCCGGCGGCGACCAGCAGGGCCAGGCCGGCGAGGAGCAGGGTGCGACGTGTCGAGGCGGTCATGGCGTCCCTCCGGTGCGGGCCCAGCATAGCAGGCGGGGCGCGGCGGGCGAGGGTGGTAGCATGCCCCCATGGCACTCGGACCCCACCCTGAGTTCTCCTGGTCGGTGTCGCGGTACAAGGCCTTCGAGTACTGCCGGCGCCAGTACTGGTTCTCCTACTACGGCCACTGGAAGGGCTGGGAGGACCACGCCCCCGACCGCACCAAGCAGGTGTACCGGCTCAAGCAGCTGCACAGCATCGCGAGCTGGGCCGGCAGCTCGGTGCACCGCGGCGTCGCCGAGATGGCGGGGCGCGAGCGGACGCTGGAGCAGACCATCGAGGCGATCCACCGGCGGATGCGCGACGAGTTCCGCGCGTCGCGGGCGCGCGTGTTCCAGCAACCGGGAAGGTCCAAGTCGTTCGGGCTCGACGTCCACGAGTACGGCGAGGCGGTGCCCGACGTGCGGTGGAAGACCAACTGGGAGAAGGTCGAGGCCTCGCTGCGGGCGTTCGCCGAGCTGCCCTACCTCGGGTTGTACCGCGAGGCGCGGGCCGACGGCCGCTACCACTACGCCGAGGACCCCGACAGCCGCGACTTCGACGCCAAGCGGTTCCGCTGGGACGAGGTCGGCGCGTTCCCGATCTACGCGATCCCGGACCTGGCCTACGAGCGTCCCGACGGGGTGATCGAGATCCTCGACTGGAAGACCGGCAAGGAGCTGGACGGGGACCCGCGCGACGATCAGCGGCTGCAGCTGGTGCTCTACGGGCGGCTGCTGCAGGACCGGGTCCCGCGCCGGCCGGCGGTGCATCGCATCCGCGCTTCGCTGGTGTTCCTGCCGTCGGGGCAGCGGGTCGGGCGCACGCTGTCTCGTGAGGATCTGGACTGGGCCGCGCGCACCATCGCGGGCAGCGTCGAGGAGATGCAGGGGCTGCTCGAGGACGCGGAGCGCAACGTGGCCCGCGAGGAGCGCTTCGCGCTGACCGAGGCGACCCAGAAGTGTGGCAAGTGCGTGTTCCGCGGGGCCTGCCCGCGCGGGGAGGAGCTGGATCGATGAACGCGCGCGCGCAGCTCGCCCGCGTTCTGTTCGCGATCGCGTGGCTGGGGTGGGCCCTCGGCTGCCCGGGGGGCGACGACGACGCGGGGGACGACGACGCGGGGGACGACGACGCGGGGGACGAC
>CAZOYV010000423.1:0-4763 GCA_964584075.1 uncultured Rickettsiales bacterium
AATTCTGAATCCCCATACCCCCACCCCTTGACGGGGGAGGTGGAGATATGAGCGCCGGGGACCCCGGGGCGTTGCTCGGCGGGCTCTCCCGCCACGCCCGCGATCTGCTCGCCGAGGTGGCGGTGCGCGCCGCCCCGGGGCGGGCCGCGCTGGTCGGGGGCGCGGTGCGCGACCTGTTGCTCGCGGACCGGCGTCCCGGGCGGCCGCTGCGGGATCTGGACGTGGTGCTGGAGGGCGACGCCGAGGGCCTGGCCCGGGGCCTGGCCGACGCGTTCGGCGGCGAGCTGGCGATCCACGGGCGGTTCGACACGGCGACGGTGTGGACCGCCGACGGGGTGCGGGTCGACCTGGCCGCCGCGCGCGCCGAGCGCTACGCAAGGCCGGGGGTGCTCCCCGAGGTCGGGCCGGCGACCCTCGAGCAGGACCTGGGCCGCCGCGACTTCTCGATCCACGCCATCGCGCTGGTCCTCGGCGCGGACGGCGGCGGTCCGCTGCTGGACCCCACCGGCGGCCGCCGCGACCTGGAGGCCGGGCGCCTGCGGGTCCTGCACCCCGAGAGCTTCCGCGACGACCCCACGCGGATCCTGCGGGCCACGCGCTACGCCGCGCGGCTGGGCTTCACCCTCGGCCCCGCCACCGCGCGGTGGCGGGCCGCGGCGGTCAGCGAGGACGTCGCCGCCGCGGTCTCCGGCGACCGGCTGTGGGCCGAGTGGTCGCTGCTGGCCACCGAGGACGACCCGGTCGCGGCGCTGCGGGCGCTGCACCGCGACGGCGGATCGCGTGCCCTGCGGCTGCCGCAGGTGGACCGCGAGGAGCTGGACCGCGACCTCGCGGCGGTGGCCGCGGTGGCGGGCCTGGGGGGCGCCGGGATCGAGCCCGCCGAGGGGTTCCTCGCGGCGTGGCTGCGTGGCGCCGGCGACGACGCGCGGGAGGCCGCGCTGACGCGCCTGGGGGTCCCCGAGGCGCGCCATGGCTGGTTCGCGCCGCCTGCGGTGTTGGACGACTGGACCGACCCCGTGGCCTGCCGCGAGGGCCTCGATGCGCTGCCCGGGCCGGCCCGCGCGGCCCTGTGCGCGGCCCACGGCGAGCCGGCCTGCGAGGCCTTGCGGTGGTACGCGGAGGAACTACGGTGGGTACGGCCGCTGCTGCGTGGTCGCGACCTGCTCGAGCTCGGCCTGGCCCCCGGGCCGCGCGTCAGCGAGGTGCTGCGCAGCGTCTGGCACCGGCAGCTGCGCGGCGCGGTCCGCACGCGGGAGCAGGCGCTCGACGCCGCCCGCGAGGAGCTGGGAGAGCTCGATGGGTGATTGGTTCTCGGCCGAGGCGATCCGGCACCTGGTGCTGACGTTCCCGGTGTTCCTGTTCTCGCTGGTGTTCCACGAGTACGCCCACGCCTGGATGGCGCTGCGCCGCGGGGACGACCTGGCCAAGGTCTACGGGCGGCTGACCCTCAACCCGCTGCCGCACATCGATCCGATCGGGACGGTGGCGCTGCCGGTGTTCCTGATGCTGTCCGGGACCGGCTTCATGTTCGGCTGGGCCAAGCCGGTGCCGATCAACCCGAAGGTCTCCACCAGGGACATGATGATCACCGCCGCCGCGGGGCCGGCGGCCAACGTGATCCTGATCCCGCTGTTCGTCGCCGCCGCCTTCGGCCTGCGCTACACCATCGGCCCCAACCCGGACTCCGGCAGCGTGCTGTTCGCGCTGCACGAGATGATGATGGCCGGGGTGCTGTGGAACCTGATCCTGGCCAGCTTCAACCTGATCCCGATCCCCCCGCTGGACGGCAGCAAGATCCTGTACTACTTCCTCCCGTACAATTGGCGCGAGAGGATGAACGCCCTGCAGCGCTACTCGTTCATCATCCTGATCGTGCTGATGGTGTCGGGGTTGCTGTCGCTGCTGCTGCTGCCGGCCATGATCGTGTACATCGTGATCGAGATGGTCGTGGGCTTCCCGGTGACCGCGTGAGCCCCGGACAGGACGAGCCCTACCGCGTCCGCCTGGAGATCTTCGAGGGTCCGCTGGACCTGCTGCTGCACCTGTGCCGCAAGCAGGAGGTGGACATCACCGAGATCTCGATCGCCACGATCACCGAGCAGTACCTGGAGTACCTCGAGCTGATGAAGCAGCTCGAGCTGGAGGTGGCGGCCTCGTTCCTGGCGATGGCCGCCACGCTGTGCGAGATCAAGAGCCTGGTGCTGCTCCCCACCGTCCGCCGCGAGGGGGACGACGACGAGGACGGCCCCGACCCGCGCCAGGAGCTGATCCAGCGGCTGCTGGAGTACCGGCAGTACAAGGACGCCGCGGCGCAGCTGGCCGGCCGAGAGATCCTCGATCGCGACACCTTCGAGCAGCCCCCCCCGGACCCCGGCGACGACGACCCGGCCGAGCGGCCCGTGGAGAGCAACCTGTTCGAGCTGCTCGACGCGCTGCGCGAGCTGCTCGCCCGCCGCGCGTCGGTGATCGACGAGCACCGCGTGTCCGTCAGCCGCTTCACGATCGGCGATCAGATGCGGGCCACCGTGCGGCGGCTGCAGCGCCGGCGCAGGCTGCCGTTCGCGGCGCTGTTCCACCAGGCCACCTCGCGCGAGGAGATCCTGGTGACGTTCCTGGCGCTGCTGGAGATGATCCGGCTGCAGTACGTCACGGTCGTGCAGCGGGGCCACCTCGAGGCGATCGCGATCCGCCTGGACTACGTCGGGTCGGCCGAGGATCTGCCCGTCCCGGGGGAGGAGGAGATATGAACGGAGAGCCCCCGGAGGAGCACGACGGGGTCCGCGTCGCGGGCAAGCTGATCGACGTGCTGGGCCCCGAGGGCGAGGGCCTGCCCGTGGAGCAGCTGCAGGACCCGGCGCGGCTGCGCTCGGTGGTCCAGAGCCTGCTGCTGGTGGCCGAGCAGCCGCTCGCCCCGGCGCGGATCGTGTCCCTGCTGGGCGACGAGCGGATCGACGCCGGCGCGGTGCGCGAGGTGCTGCAGGCGTGGGCCGCGGAGCTCGAGCGGGACGGCGGCGGGCTGCGCATCGCGGAGATCGGCGGGGGCTACCGGCTGCGCACCGTGCACGAGAACGCGCCGTGGGTCCGGGCGATGACCCGGCGGCGGCCGGTGCGGCTGTCGCGGGCCGCGCTGGAGACCGCGGCGATCGTGGCCTACCGTCAGCCGGTGACTCGCGCCGAGGTGGACGAGATCCGCGGGGTCGAGTCGTCGGTGGTGCTGCGCAGCCTGCTGGAGAAGGAGCTGCTGCGCATCGCGGGCCGCAAGGAGGAGCCGGGGCGGCCGATGCTGTACGCCACCACCCGGCGGTTCCTCGAGGTGTTCGGGCTGCGCTCGCTGGGCGATCTGCCCTCGATGGCCGAGTTCAAGTCGCTGGCGGTGGGGGAGCAGGCCGGCCTGTTCCCGGGCGAGAGTGCGCTGGACGATCCGCCGGCGGAGGAGGAACAGGACCGTGGTCCCGACGAAGACGACGCACAGGAAGGGCAGGACGAGGGTGAGGCTGAGTAGGCTGATCGCCCAGCGGGGCGTCGCGTCCCGCCGGGACGCGGACAGGCTGGTGCAGGACGGGCGCGTCACGGTCAACGGCCAGGTCGCCGCGGAGCCGGGGCTCGACGTCGATCCGGAGCGCGACCACGTCAAGGTCGACGGCAAGCGGCTGCCGCCCCAGCCCAGCACCGTGGTGCTGCTGCTGCACAAGCCGCCGGGGACGGTCACCACCGAGGACGATCCCGAGGAGCGCGACACCGTGCTCGACCTGCTCGAGGGGACGCGCTACCACGGCAGGGTCCACCCGGTGGGCCGCCTCGACTACGGCTCGGAGGGCGTGCTGCTGCTGACCAACGACGGGGACCTGGCCTACCGCCTGACCCACCCCCGCTACCACGTCCCGAAGGTCTACGTGGTCAAGGTCACCGGCGATCTCGACGAGCGCAAGGCCCGCTCGCTGCGGAGGGGCGTGCCGCTGCCCGACGGGCGGACCGCCCCGGCCGGCGTCGAGATCGTCGAGGCGCGGGGGCGCAACACCTGGGTGCGGTTGCTGATCCACGAGGGCCGCAACCGGATCGTGCGGCGGATGATGGAGTTCGTCGGGCACCGGGTGCTGAAGCTGCGCCGCGAGTCGTTCGCCGGGGTCGAGCTCGGGTCCTTGCCGCGCGGCGAGTTCCGGGTGCTGGACTCCACCGAGGTGCAGCAGCTGCGGCAGACCTCGGAGCAGGGGGTCGAGGTCTTCGCGCGGATGCTGTCCCGGATGGAGGCGCGCCAGCGGCGCTCGGCCGCCGGCCGCAGCGGCGGGCGATCGGCCCCGCGGGGAGCGGGCCGCGGGGGGAGCCGCGGCGGCGGTCGTGGTGGGACCCGGGGGGGCAAGCGCGGCAGCCCTCGCGGGGGGAAGGGCGGCGGCCCGCGCGGGGCCGCGAAGCGAGGGGGAAGAAAACCACGCTCCGGGGGTCGTTGAGCCGTCGTCGAGGGCGGTGATGACCGCGGGGGGGCGTTGCTGTACGATAGTGCGTTCCTGGGGAATTTCTGATCTTCGGCGAGAGGAGACGGTCGGATGAAGTGCCCGAACTGTGGTGCGGATGTCCGTGACGGGAGCCGGTTCTGCATGGCCTGCGGCGTCGATCTCAAGGCCAGCGACGGCGAGGTCGACATCAGCGAGGCAGCGACGGTGATCGCGCCGACGCTGAGGGACCCGGACGAGGCTCCACGGACGTCGTCGCTGGGGCCCAGCGGGGCGCTGCCGGGGATGAGCACGCCGAGCGAGGGGATCCGCCCC
>CAZOYV010000424.1:0-4712 GCA_964584075.1 uncultured Rickettsiales bacterium
CGCCGCCGCCCATCCCGCGGCCGCCGCCGCCGCCCATCCCGCGACCGCCGCCGCCCATTCCGCGACCGCCGCCGCCCATCCCGCGGCCGCCGCCGCCCATCCCGCGGCCGCCGAGCCCGAACTTCTCCCCCACGTTGGGCGCCGCCAGCGCGGCCAGCCGGCCCTCGCGGTAGGCCTCGACCTGGTCGCGCACGGTCCCGTCGATCCCCCGGAACAGGGACAGCCCCTGCTGCTGCAGGACCGACATCGCCTTGGGGCCGAGGTGCGCGCAGATCACCGCCTCGGCGCCGGCGTCGACGACCAGCGTGGCCGCGGCGATGCCGGCACCCGAGGGCTCGGCCGCGGCGGTGTTGGGGATGCCCTCGACCTCCATGCTGTCGGGATCGACGAGCACGAAGGTCGTGCAGCGGCCGAAGCGCGGATCGGCGGGGGCATCCAGCGAGGGACCTTCTGCGGGGATGGCGAGCTTCATCGTGCGTACCTCCTGTTCGTCGTGGCCTCCCGGCCACGCCCTCGACCCCATGCACGATGCGTGCCGGGTGACCCCGCCCGGGCGCCGATTGGCACCGGACTTGCTACGCGTGTCATGCCGACGTGATCGGAGGTGCGCATGAAGGCCAAGGTCGACCCGGATGCCTGTATCGGCTGTGCCGTCTGTGTGATGCAGTGCCCGGAGCGGGCGCTGTCCCTGAAGTCCCGGCTCGAGCCCGTCGCGGTGGTGGACCGCGAGCGCTGCACCGGCTGCGGCGTATGCCTCGAGCTGTGCCCCGTGGAGGCGATCACCGTGCCCGGGATGTCGCTCGATCGACCGCCGCAGCCGCGCCTGGGGTGGTAGTGACCCGCGACCGCGACCGCCGTGGGTTGCAGCTTCGTGCGGTGGCGTCGCTCCTCACCGTACGCGATCCTGCGTCCCCTGGAGCCGGCGGGGGCGCAGCCGGGGCCGCCGAGGTTGCAGAACGCGACCCTCGACGAGCGCACGTCCGCCGTGGCGCCGCCGGCGCGGGCCGCCGAGCTGCTCTCCGATGGGGGCGTGTGCGGAGGCGACGATCCGGCCGCCGCGTGCGATCCCGACTGAGTAGGTGCGCCGCGGCACGGGGAGCGGCATGATCCGTGCACGTCCCGGTTGCGGAAGCAAGGACCCGACGATCGGGTCCCGGAGGGAGCAACGATGAAGAAGGTCGCGGTGGTGGGCTGTGGTGCGTACATGGACAGCGGGTACGGGTGCCCCGGCGAGTGGCGCTGCCTCAAGGCGGCGGCGCTGGGCGAGGGACACTTCGAGGAGCCGTCGCAGGTGATGGCGTTCGTCAAGTGCGAGTGCCCCGGCCGCTCGCTGGCCCCCAACGTGGGGATGGCGTTCAAGCTCGCCGAGCAGAGGCCGGACGTGATCCACCTGTCGTCGTGCCTGGTCAACGCCAAGCCGGAGTGTCCGTACTCCAGCCCCGAGCAGATGGCGACGATCCTGGAGAACAAGACGGGCATCCCGGTGGTGCTGCGGACCCACGAGTACCACTGAGGGCCCGCCCGGGAGGGCCGCCCGGAAGGGAAGCAGCGAGATGACCGCAACGGCACCCCGCTCCCAGCGCGTGGGCCGCATCGCCAGCTCCGCGATCCACGAGATGACCCGGCTGTCGGCCTCGATCCCCGACGTGGCGTTCCTGTCGTGGGCCAAGCCGACCGTCGACACCCCGGAGCACATCCGCTCCGCGGCGATCCGGGCGATCCGCGACGGCGTGACCGGGGGCTACACCGCCACCGCGGGGATGCCGGCGCTGCGCGAGGCGATCCTCGCCAAGCTCCAGCGCGACAACGGGATCGCCGCCAACCTCGCCGAGGTGATGGTCACCGTCGGGGCGGTGGAGGGCCTCTCCGCCGCGCTGTTGGCGACCGTCGACCCGGGGGACGAGGTGATCCTGCCGGTCCCGACCTACTCGACCCACATCCGGATGGTCCAGCTGGCCTCGGCGGTGCCGGTGCTGGTCCCGTGCCGCGAGGACCGGGACTACGCCCTGGATCTGCCCGCCATCGAGGCGGCGGTGACCCCGCGGACGCGGGCGATCCTGTACTGCTCGCCGTGCAACCCGACCGGCGCGGTGTTCGGCGAGGAGGACCTCCGCGGGCTGGCCGAGATCGCGCTGCGGCATCAGCTCACGGTGATCGCCGACGAGGCCTACGAGTACTTCGTGTTCGACGGCGGGCGGCACTTCGCGATCGGGGCGATCCCCGAGATGCGGCCGCTGGCGGTCAGCTGCTTCACGCTGACCAAGACCTACGCGATGACCGGCTGGCGGATCGGCTACCTGCACGCCGACGCGTCGCTGATCCCGCAGATCACCAAGGCGCACATCCCGCTGTCGATCTGCGCGCCGACGGTCTCGCAGTACGCCGCGCTGGCGGCGCTCCAGGGGCCCCAGGACTGCGTGGCGGCGTTCGCCGCGCACTACCAGCAGGCCCGCGACGCGCTGTGCGCGCGGCTCGACCGGCTCCCCGGCGCGTTCTCCTACCGCCGCCCGGCGGGGTCGTACCTGATGTTCCCCCGCATCGAGCTCGAGGGGGGTGGGGACTCGACGACGTTCTGCAAGCGGCTGCTCCGCGAGGCACACGTCTCGACGACCCCCGGCGTGGCGTTCGGGCCCAACGGCGAGGGCCACTGCCGGATGTCGTTCTGCGTGCCGCTGGAGACCATCGACGAGGCGTTCGACCGCATCGAGCGGTTCGTCGCGGCCGGAAGCTGAGGGAAGGAGTCCGGCCGCGGAAGGGAGGGGAGGGGAGCGAATGGGAAGGCTCGAGCAGGCGATCGGGATCGCCGCGGCGCTGGGTGCGCTCGTCGCCGCGGGGGTGCCGCAGGCATGGGCGGCGCTGCCGGCGTCGCTGGACTCCTCGGACGCCGACGCGGTGCTCCACGGCGAGGCCTACGGGGACTACGGCGGGCGCCAGGTCTACGGTGGCGGCGACGTCGACGGGGACGGGCTCGACGACCTGCTGATCGGCGCGTACGCCAACGACGACGGCGGGAGCGCGGCGGGCAAGGCGTACCTGATCCTGGGGGACTCCCAGCGGCTTTCGGGCACGATGTCGCTGGCCGCCGCGGCGGACGCCTCCTGGATCGGGGAGGACGCCGGAGACTACGCCGGCCTGGAGCTGGCGATCGCGCCCGACATCGACGGGGACGGACGCGACGACCTGCTGATCGGCGCGTACCACGACAGCGACAACGGCGCCGAGGCCGGCAAGGTCTACCTGATCTACGGGCGCTCCAGCGGCTGGGCGACCGATGCTTCGATCGCCGTCGCGGACGCCTCGTTCGCCGGCCAGGACGCCGGGGACCACCTGGCGCGCGCGGTGGGCGGGGTGGGGGACGCCGACGGGGACGGCCTCGGCGACTGGCTGGTCGGGGGGTGCTGGAACAGCGACGCCGGCTACCAGGCCGGCAAGGTCTACCTGATGCGCAGCGGGGACGGCCCGTGGGGGCCGGATCTGATCGTGGAGGCGGAGGCCGGCGCGTCGTTCGTCGGGGAGCACGTCGAGGACTGGGCGGGCCGAGCGGTCAGCGCCGCCGGGGACGTGGACGGCGACGGCCTGCAGGACCTGCTGATCGGGGCCTACGGCAACGACGACGGGGGCGCGGGCGCCGGCAAGACCTACCTGATCCTGGGGCGATCCACCGGCTGGCAGGCCGACGCCGACCTCGGCGCCTTCGCCGACGCCGCGTTCACCGGCGAGGCGGCGGACGATCGCGCCGGGCTGAACCTGGGAGAGGCCGGGGACGTGGACGGCGACGGCCTCGACGACTTCCTGATCGGGGCGTACCGCCACGACGCAGGCGGGACCAACGCCGGGGCGGTCTACCTCGTGCGCGGGGTCCCGGGCGCCGCCTACGGCGGCACGGTCTCGCTGTCCACGGCCGACGCCTGCTTCCTCGGGGAGGCGCCCGGGGACTACGCCGGCCGCGCCGAGCGGGGCCTCGGCGACCTCGACGGCGACGGCTTCGACGATCTGCTGATCGGGGCGACGGGGTCGGACGCCGGCGGGATCGACGCCGGGCGGGCCTACCTGCTGCTCGGCAGCGCCTCGCCCCAGGGCGGCTCGCTGTCGGCCGCGGACAGCGTGGTGACGGCCCACGACGTGTCCGCCGAGTTCGGCTACATGCTCGGTGGCGCGGGCGACCTCGACGGCGGCGGGCACCCGGAGATCGTGGTGCCGGCCTACAAGGGCAACCTCGGCGGCACGCTGGTCGGCGACGTGTTCGTGCTGTACAGCGACGACTGGTTCGACGACGACGGCGACGGCTACGCGCCGGACGACGGGGACTGTGACGACGACGACGCTTCGATCCACCCCGGAGCGACCGAGGTGCCCTACGACGGCATCGACCAGGACTGCGACGGGGCCGACCTGCTCGACGCCGACGGGGACGGCCACGACAGCGCGGCCCACGGCGGGGACGACTGCGACGACGGCGACGCCTCGATCCACCCCGGCGCGACCGAGCTGTGCAACGGCGTCGACGACGACTGCGACCCGGCGACGGACGAGGACGCCGACACCGACGGCGACGGCTACTCGCTGTGCGACGGGGACTGCGACGAGGACGACGCCGCGGTGCACCCCGGGGCCGAGGAGGTCTGCAACGGGATCGACGACGACTGCGATCCGTCCACCGACGAGGCCGTGGACGGCGACGGGGACGGCGTCACGATCTGCGGCGGGGACTG
>CAZOYV010000425.1:0-4682 GCA_964584075.1 uncultured Rickettsiales bacterium
GACGACAGCGGCGACGACGACAGCGGCGACGACGACAGCGGCGACGACGACGCCGCCGGGGATGACGACGCGGGCTACGTCGCCGGGGGCTGCGCCTGCACCTCGAGCCTGGCGGGGCTGCACCAGGGCGCGGGGTTCGCGCTGCTGACGATGCTGCTGGGGACGCTGCTGCTGCGGCGGCGGCGCTGAGCCTTCGCCCCGAGCCGCGTCAGGACGCGGCCTTCTCGCGGCCGTCGGCCGGCTCCTCCACCGATCCCTCGTCCGGCGGGCTGCCCACCGGCACCGTGACCGTGAACGTCGAGCCCACCCCCACCTCGCTGGTGACGTCGAGCTCGCCGCCGAGCAGCGCCACCAGGCGCTTGGTCAGCGCCAGGCCCAGGCCGATGCCGCCGTGCTCGCGGCGGGTCGAGGTGTCCAGCTGCTGGAACTCCTCGAAGATGCGGTCGACCTGGTCCTCGGGGATCCCGATCCCGGTGTCGATCACCTGGATCTTCACCTGCCGCACGCCGTCGCGGCGGGCGCGGACGGTGATGTGGCCGCCCTCGGGGGTGAACTTCACGGCGTTGGACAGCAGGTTGACCAGGATCTGGGTCAGCTTGGCGCGGTCGATGTACAGCGGCGGCAGCACGGCCTCCAGATCGGTGCGGACCTGCAGGTCCTTGGTGCCGATCATGAACCGCGCCGACGACACCGCGCCCTCGACCAGCGCGGGGAGCTCGACGCGGGAGGCGCGCAGCTCCGCGGGGCCGATCTCGGCGCGGGAGAGGTGCAGCAGCTCGTCGATCAGCTGCAGCTGGCTGGCGGCGTTGCGCTGGATCCCCTCGTGGGCCTCGCGCTGCTTGTCGGTGACCGGGCCGTAGATCCCGGCCAGCACCAGGTCGCTGAGCCCGACGATCCCGGAGACCGGGGTGCGCAGCTCGTGGGTGATGTTGGCCAGGAAGCGGGACTTCTGCTCGTTGGCGGCGACCAGCTCGCGGGTGCGCTCCTCCAGCGCGCGCTCCTTGGCCCGCAGCAGCCGCAGGATCATCCCGGTCAGCAGCGCCGGGATGGCCAGCATCACGGCGCCGAGCGCCAGGTTGATCCCCAGGTACGAGGCCGGGATCTCGGCGACCACGTCGAGCACCGGGGCCGGCTGCTGGGGGAGCACGCCGGTGTGCACCAGGACCGCCATCGCGGCGTACATCGTCCACGACAGCCCGGCGACGATCGCGGTGACGCCGACGTTGGTCAGCAGCGCGATCACGGCGATCTCGATCACGTAGAACGCGAACAGCGGGCTGAGCTGGCCGCCGGTGAGGTAGATCGCGCCGGTGATCACGACGATGTCGACGATCACGTTGAGCCCGCCGACGTCCATCACCGCGCGGTCCCGCTTCAGGGCGAACCAGTAGGCGGTGTTGGTCGCGAACTTGGCGGCGACGAGGGCGTAGAACGACCACGACCACGGGATGATCCCGGCGATCTGGGCGGCCAGCGCGAGCAGGCCGTATGCGGCGGCCATGCCGTAGCCCAGCGGCACGCCCATCGCCTGCTTGGCGCGGAACGCCTGGTGGTCCAGCTCGGTCAGGAACGCTGGGCGCGCCATCTCCGACCTCTCGCCGTGTCCCGGCCCCCGGCGGCCGGGACGATCAGGCCTCGCCGATGAGCGTGTGGACCCGCCCCAGCAGGTCGTACAGGTCCAGCGGCTTGACCAGGAACCCCTGCGCCGTGAGCCCGTCCACGGCGACCTTCTCGGCGTGCTCGAGATCGGTGTACACCGCGCTGATCAGGATCAGCGGGGTGTCCCGCCCCTCGGGGTGCTGCCGGATGTCGAAGCACAGATCGAAGCCGCTCTTGCGGGGCAAGGCGACGTCGGCGATGACCATCATCGGCTGCTCGGCGGTGAAGCGCTCGACCCCCTCCTGACCGTTGCGCGCCACGGAGACGAAGTAGCCGTGCGCCGTCAGGAAGTCGTGCAGGACCTGCGCGTGGACCACGTCGTCTTCGACCACGAGGATCGTCTTCACACCTTGCCCCCGTCCTCCGATGGCTCCCGACGACCAGGATATCATCGGCGGGGGAATGCGGCGAGGGGGATTCGTCGGCGCGGCTACTCGACGAGCCCGAGGCGGAACACCAGGTCGACGCCGCCGACGGTGATCCGGTCCCCGGGGTCGAGCCTGGCGCGGCCCTGGGGCTTGCCGTTGATCTGGATCCTGGCGAACAGGCCCTTGGCGCGGATCCGGAAGTCGTAGCCGCTCACGTGCACGATCTCGGCGAGGACCTGCGCGTCGCCCTTCTTGGACGGGCCCAGCGAGACCGCCACGGGGCCGAAGCCGATCGCCACCACCTGGGTGTCGAGGGGGTAGATGCGGGACAGGTCGCCGGACTGGCTGACCAGGTGCGGGCGGGTCTGGGCCCGGACCTCGGCCAGCGCGCGGCGCTGGATCGCGGGGGCCACCGGCACGGTGCTGGCGCCGTCGTCCGCGGGGAGGACGATGCCGGACTTGCTGGTGGAGTCCAGCGCCCACTGGGGCAGCTCCTCGCGGGGCCCCTCCTCGTCGGGCTCGAACAGGATCAGGTCGCGGCCGACCTGGATCACGGCGCGGTCGGTCAGCACGCGCTTGTACTCGCGGACGCCGTCGACGAACGTGCCGTTGGAGGAGTCGAGGTCCTCGAGCAGGTAGCCGCCGGTCTCCTGCTCGGTGAGGCAGAAGTGCTGGCGCGAGCAGGCGGGCTCCTCGAGCAGCAGGTCGCTGACGGGATCGCGGCCGACGAAGAACGGGTGGGCGCCGAGCGACTTGGCGCGGACGAACTTGCCCTTGCTGAACAGCCGAACACGAGCCATCGTGCGGGTCCCCTTCCGCGGCGGAGCCGGCGTAGCATCGCGTAGCCTACCCGATGCGCGGCCAGCGGCGTAGGGGAGAGAGCCGTCGCCAGCCCGATCGGCCAGGAGACGCAGCGGTGTGGCCCGCGGGCTCGGCTGCGGTGGTGGGCACCCGTGGGGACGGGCCGGCCCGCGCGCGATCCCCGGACCTGCACCGCTTGCCCCCCGACCTGGTTGCGGTAGGATGCGCCCCGCGGAGGACCCGGCCCCTCGCGCGGCCGGAGAGGAGGAGACGCCATGACCCTCGACCACGCTCGACTGGCCCTGCTCGCGCTGGTGATCGCCGCGGCGGCGCTGATCGGCTGCCCCTCGGACGTCCCGACCGACGACGACGACTCGGCGGACGACGACGCCGCAGACGACGACGCCGGGGACGACGACGCCGGGGACGACGACGCCGGGGACGACGACGCCGGCGACGACGACGCCGACCCCCTCGCGGGCGCCACCTCGATCGGCTCGCTGTCGGTCGACTGCGCGCTGCCGTACCTGCTCGACGGCGGCCGGCTGGGCGACCAGGCGTACCTGATGCAGCACATGGACGCGCTGCTGCAGCAGTACTGCATCACCGGCACCGTGGACGGGACCGACATCGCCGCCGACCCGATGGTGATGGCCTACGGGCTGCACTACCCCAGCGATCCGGTGGTCGCCGTGGCCCAGACGGCGATGGCCAACGTGAGCACCCCGACCTACGGCGTCGAGATCGACCTGATGCCCGACAGCGCGATCACCGAGGGCTCGGTGTGGGACGCGGGGATCCTCGAGAACCAGGCGATGGCGCTGGTGATGGAGTTCCTCGATGCCAGCAGCGCCTGCGTGTTCGGGATCGGGCGGGGGCCCTCGCTGACGACGACCAACGTGTCCAACGTCACCGCCGTCGAGGGCGGCTCGCTGACCATCGCCGGGTCCATCGACGTGGTGGACCCCACCGAGGTCGAGGGGCTGTGCGGCGACCTCGCCGCCGCCGGCGTGCCCTGCTGCTGAGCGCCCCGCGCCGCCACCGGCGCGCCCTGCTGCCGAGCGCCCCGCGCCGCCGCCGCGCTACGACCGCTTGAGCACCTCGTAGAGGTCGCCGAACGAGATCTCGCCGGAGAGGTCGTCGTCGGTGTCGAGGATCGCCGAGATGTCCTCCAGCAGCTCCTGGGACATCTCCACCGAGTCCTCGACGGCGTCGAGGGCCCCGGCCAGCGCGCGGCGCAGCTCGTCGATCTCGATCGGCTTGTGCAGCGTCACGAACGGCCGGAACTCCATCACCAGGTCGCCGACCCGGTGCCGCGGCATCGCCGACAGCAGCACGATCCGCGTCCGCGTGCCCTCGAACTTGTCCCGCAGCGCGCGGAGCACCGCCAGGGTCTCCTGGTCCATGAACTTGACGCCGACCACGCACAGGGTCGGCCGCGCCCGCTGCCGCAGCAACCCGGCGGCGACCGCGGCCGAGTGGCACAGCGCCACCGGCATCGGGGTGAGCTGCCGCAGCAGCAGGTGGGTCAGATCGCGGGTCGCCTGCTCGGTCTCGAGCACCATCACCCAGCCGGAGTCCTCGTGGGCGATCTCGTGCAGCAGCTTGGGGACGCCGAAGTCGACCATGCCGCTATTCTAGACGAGCCGGGGGCGGGGGGCGATCCCGGGGTCCTTGCCCGATGGAGCCGGCTGCGGGATGATCCGCGGACGAGGGGCCCGAACCACGGAGGACACGATGCGGACGGGTGCGTTCTGGACCGGGTGGTGTGTACTGGCACTGCTGCTGCTCGTCGGCGCGGGGTGCGACACCGAGGTCGAAGACGACGACGCCTCGGACGACGACGTCGCCGAC
>CAZOYV010000426.1:0-4681 GCA_964584075.1 uncultured Rickettsiales bacterium
AGCGAGCGGGGAGTACCCCTTGCACTCGCCAGCTGGACACAGGTTTCTCACGAGCCCGCGAGCGCCCGCCGGGATGCGGAGCGGGCGTTCCATGGAACACCGTCGATGCACGTCGCGTACCAGAGCCCGCCACGACGGCAGAGCTCGTGGCTCCCGTGGGTCGCGGAGGCGTGTCCCTCCCCGACGGGGCGGACGGCGAGGATGCCAGAATGGTATGGTCGGCGGCGCAACCCCGCCGGATCCCGGCGGATTCCGCCGATCACCCCAGATTGGGATGGTGCAGGATCGTCAGGTCACCGCGGGCAGCCGCAAGACGAACCGCGTGCCCTCGCCGACGGCGCTCTCGACGGTCAGCGTGCCGCCGTGCTCCTCGACGATGCGGTGGGAGATCGACAGCCCCAGGCCGGTGCCCTGGTCGCGGCCCTTGGACGTGTAGAACGGCTCGAAGATGCGGTCGCGGATCCCCTCGGGGATCCCCGCGCCGTTGTCCTCGACGACCAGCTCGACCCAGCCCGCGCGGTCCTCGGCCGGCCGGGCCGCCAGCCGGACCCAGGAGTCCTCCTTGTCCGCGGCCTGGCCGGCGTTGATCACCAGGTTGATCAGCACCTGCTCGATCTTGCCGGCGTTCATCTCCACGTCGGGCAGCTCGTCGGCGACGTCGACGTCGAAGCGCTTGACCATCTTGCGCACCTGCTTGCCCACCAGCGTCATCACCCGCTCGACGGTGGGGCCCAGCGGCTCGGGCCGGCGTGCCTGGTCCTCGTCGTCCCGCACGTAGTTCTTCAGATCGCGGACGATGCTGGTGATCCGCGCCGAGCCGTGCTCCATGTTCTCGAGCAGCTTGAACACGTCCTCGAGGAACGCCTCGTAGGGCATGTCCAGGATCTGGAGCTCCGGCTCCCGCTCCAGCCGATCCTCCAGCAGGGGCCGGATCGCCTCGACGTAGCGGCGCAGGATGGGGAGGTTGAAGTAGATGAAGTTGTTGGGGTTGTTGATCTCGTGGGCCACCCCCGCGATGATCTGCCCCAGCGCCGCCATCTTGTCCGCGCGGTACATCTCGGTCTGGGCCCGCTTCAGCTCGGTGACGTCGAAGATCACGGCGATGAAGGCCTCCTCGCCGTCCAGCTCGGTCTGCGTCGCGTGGGTCTGGAACCAGCGGCCGTCGCGGTCCTGGAACTGGATCCGGACGTGGGTCTCGCCGCGGGCCATCGCCGCCTCGTACAGCGGCGCGATGCGCATCATCTCCTCGGGGGCGATCATCCCCATCGTCAGGTCGTCGACGTTGGTCACCAGCAGGTCGTCGAGGTCCACGCCGAAGTAGTCCAGCAGCGCCTGGTTGCCATAGACGTAGCGGTCGCCCTTCATCACGCTGATCTGGGCGTCGGTGGACTCGGCGAGGATGCGGAACTTGCGCTCGCTGTCGGCGAGCTCGGCGCACGTGGCGCGGAGCTGCCCCAGCTCCTCGATCAGCTGCTCGCGGGTCTTGTCGGCGTCGTCCATGGCGTCCTCGCGCATCTGCACACGTGATTATTTCACGCCGTAGGCCCGCAGCTTGCGGTGCATCGTCTGCAGCCCGATCTCGAGGACGCGGGCGGCCTGGCTCTTGTTGTTCCCCACCGCCTCGTAGACCGCCAGGATGTGGCGCCGCTCCACTTCCTCGAGCGGCTCGAGCTCGCCGACGGGGGTGGCCTCACCCTGGACCGCGGTGGCGGCCCGGACCCGCGGCAGCTTGCAGTGCTCGGGCGTGATCTCGCCGCCGGCGGCCAGGTTGGCGGCGGCCTGCAGCACGCCCTGCAGCTCGCGGACGTTGCCGGGCCAGGCGTGGGCCCGCAGGCTGTCCCACGCCTCGTCGGTGATCGCCGCGGCACCGCGAGCGGTGTCGGCCAGGAAGTGCTCGGCGAGCAGGGGCAGGTCGTCGCCGCGTTCCCGCAGCGGCGGGATCGGCAGGTGGGCGAACTGCAGGCGGTAGAACAGGTCCTTGCGGAACTCGTGCTGCTGGACCCGCTTCTGCAGGTCCTGGTTGGTGGCGGCGACGAAGCGCACGTCGGCGGGCCGCGCCCGGGTGTCGCCCACCGGGATGTACTCCCCCTCCTGGAGGATGCGTAGCAGCTTGCCCTGGATCTCCATCGACAGATCGCCGATCTCGTCGAGGAACAGCGTGCCCCCGGTGGCCTTGCCCAGGTAGCCGGTCTTGGCCCGGTCGGCCCCGGTGAACGCGCCCTTGACGTGGCCGAAGAACTCCGACTCGAACAGGGTGGGGGACAGGGACAGCATGTTGACCGCCACGAACGGGCCGCCGGACCGGCGGCTCGCGGCGTGGATCGCCTGGGCGAACAGCTCCTTGCCCACGCCGGTCTCGCCGGTGATCAGCACCGGGATGTCCGACGCCGCGTGCAGCTCGGCCTCGCGCAGCAGCGTCAGCATCGCGCGGTCGCCGGTGACGATCGCGGCGAACGCCTCGGGGTGGTCCAGCGTCCGCCGGGTGGCCCGCGAGCTGCGCACCAGCAGCGCCTCCACCAGCCGCTTGCGCTCCAGCGCGCGGTCCAGGGCGTGGATCAGCTGCTCGGGGTTGATCGGCTTGACCAGGTAGTCGTAGGCCCCGCGGCGCACCGCCTTGATCACCAGCGGGATGCTGTCGTTGGCCGTGACCATCACGCACTCCGTCTGCGGCGAGTGCTCCTTGATCACCGCCAGCACGTCGAGCCCGTCCAGGCCCGGCATCGTGATGTCGAGGAACGCGGCGTCGAAGCTGCGCTCGGCCAGCAGACCCTCCACCTGGAGCGGATCGGGCACGGCGGTGACGTCGTCGTACCCCTCGAGGCGCAGCACGCGGACCACGCTGTCGAGGAAGGCGGGCTCGTCGTCGACGACCAGGATCGAGGTCTTCACGGGGGGCTCCTTCGCGGTGGCGACCAGATCGACCTATACCATTCTGGTACGAACGGTGCGGGAGCCCCGCGAGACGGGCCCTGCGGGATCTCGCGATCCCAGACTGGTACACCGCGGGATCTCGCGAGCCCCCCACGAGCCGCGAAGGAGAATCAAGACGTAACAACTCGAATTCGTTAAACAAATCGATTGCTGTCGCTGGTTGGCACACGTCGTGCTCCTACCCCGGGCCAACAGGGAGGACGACATGACCACCGCCACCGAGACCGCCGCCGACCGCATCCCCGAGACGGCCGAGGCCGACCCCAAGCCGATCACCAGGTGGAACACGGCCAAGACGTTCGCCACGGTGGGCGCCTGCTCCGCGACGATGATGACCGTGCTCGACCGGGCCTACGGGTTCCCGATGCGGGACGAGGAGGTGGCGAGCAACCCCCTGGCCGGCGGCATCGTGCAGCACGGATACCAGTGCGGCCAGGTCTGGGGCGCGGCCCTGGCGGCGGGCGCCGAGGCCCACCGGCGGTACGGCGCCGGCCCCCGCGGCGAGGCGGCGGCGGTGCGGGCCTCGCAGGCGATGGTCCAGGCCTGGACCGGGCGCAACACCGAGATCGACTGCCTCGAGCTGACCGAGATGCAGGACACCGGGATGCAGACCTTCGCCGGCGTGATGAAGTACCTCATCAAGGCCGGTCCGATCTCCTGCGCCCGGATGGCGATGCACACCGCCCCGCTGCTCAAGGACGCCATCGACGGCGCCCTGGACGAGGAGCCGCCCGCGGCGATCTCGCCCTGCGCCAGCTGCGCGGCCCGCGTGGCCCGCCGGATGGGCGCGTCGGAGCAGCACCAGGTGATGGCCGCGGGGCTGGCCGGCGGCATCGGCCTCTCCGGAGGGGCCTGTGGCGCCCTGGGCGCGGCGGTGTGGCTGACCCAGCTCGCCGACCCCGACGACACCCCCTGGCTGACCGCCGAGGGCACCAAGATCGGCGTCGTCATCGATCGCTTCCTGCAGGCCTCGGACCACACCTTCGAGTGCAGCGAGATCGCCGGCCGCGAGTTCGCCGATGACGCGGACCACGCCCGATATCTGGAGAGCGGCGGCTGTGCGGGTATCATCGACGCGCTGGTGGACGCCGCGACACGCGCCTCGGCTGCCGACGACGAATCCCGCGACGCCGCCTAGGAAGACAGGATGTCCCCACGTTCCAGGCTGCCCCTGCTACTGACCGCACCGCTGACCGCCGCCGTCGGCTGCACCCCCTGCGACCGAGACGCCATCGACTTCACCCCGTACGACGACGGCAGCTGGCCGGTCTCCACGCCGGAGGAGCAGGGCCTCGACCCCGAGCTGGTCACCTTCCCCGACCTCGACGACAGGATGGTGGACTACTTCCCCGACACATCCTCGGCGTGGTGTTCACCCGCGAGTGCGGCGTCGACCTGCACGACTACGCCCAGGAGCACCCCTTCGACCCCATCGGGCACGGCCCCGGCGAGTGGTACCTGGACCCGGAGGACTACTACCACGCGGTGTTCGGCTACACCTCGCGGGACCTGGGCCACGGCGGTCAGCTGATCCTGCTGCGCCGCGGCCAGGAGATGGTGATCGTCGTGACCCAGGACCCGCTCTTCCAGCAGCACGACGACGATTCGTGGAAGTACGAGAAGCAGGCGTTCGGCCCGGTGGGACCGTTCCTCGAGGACCTGCCGGCGGAGTAGGGTGCGCGGCGTGCGCCGGCGCGCCTCAGAGCTTGTGAATCTATCCCCGGACCGAGCCTGAGTGCCGCAGCGCCAC
>CAZOYV010000427.1:0-4664 GCA_964584075.1 uncultured Rickettsiales bacterium
GCTCGAGAAACGCCCGACTGCTCGCCACCTCGTCGGCCACGCGACGCGCGCCCATGTCCAGCGAGACCAGCTTCTTGTCCTTGAGCCCCTCGGGCACGTCGCCCTCGGCGATGCGCCGCGCCAGGCCCTCGACGATCGCGGTCTTGCCCGTGCCCGGCTCGCCGATCAGCACCGGGTTGTTCTTGGTCCGGCGGCTCAGCACCTGGATCACGCGGCGGATCTCCTCGACGCGGCCGATCACCGGGTCGAGCTTGTCGTTGCGCGCCATCTCGGTCAGGTCGCGGCCGTAGCGCTCCAGCGCCTGGTACTTGTCCTCGGGGCTGCGGTCGGTGACCCGCTGCGATCCGCGCACGTCCTGCATCGCCTGCAGCAGCCGGTCGCGGGTGACGCCCAGCTCGCGCAGCAGCCGCCCGGCGTCGCCGTCGTCCTGCACCGCGGCGAGCAGCAGGTGCTCGGTGGAGACGTACTCGTCCTTGAGCGCGGCGAGCTCGCCCATCGCGCGGTCCAGCGCCCGCTGCAGGCGGTTGCCGACGTAGACCCGCATCCCGCCGCCCTGGACCTTGGGCCGCCTGGCGATCGCCTCCTCGAGCTGGCCGGCGAGGTCGTCGGGGCGCACGCCGAGCTTGCGCAGCATCGGGGGCACCGCCCCGTCGGTCTGCTGCAGCACGGCCACGAGCACGTGCTCGACCTCGACCTCCTGCTGGCCGTGGCGGCTGGCCACGTCCTGGGCGTCGGCCATCGCCTCCTGGGCCTTGAGCGTGAACCGGTCGAACCGGATGGACATCGTCTCTCTCCTCTCCCGTGGCCCGCCCCGTCGTCACGCACGGGTCCACTGCGGTGCGCATCGCACGCTCCGGGTCGACGCCGCGGTCGCGGTCGTCAGCCGGCGCTCGACTCGGCCTGGACGTAGCGGATGCGCAGATCGTACAGGAGGTTGCCCAGCAGCTTGGCCTCCTCGTCGGTCAGGTTGCCCTTCGTCTTCTCCTCGAGGATCCCGAGGATGTCGATCGTCTGGCGCGCCATCGGCAGGTTCTTCCCGGCCCCGGCGCCGGCGAGCTCCGGCACGTCGCCCAGCGCGGCCAGCGCGCTGGTCCCCAGCGACATCAGCAGCGTCGAGAACGTCATCGGCACCGGGGGTGGCCCCTCGTCGTCGTCCGCTGCGGCGGCAGGGTCCGCATCGTCCGTCGCCTCGGGCTCGCCCGGCGGGGCCTCCTCGGGCTCCTCCGCGTCCGCCGCGGCCTGCGGCTCCTGCGCGGTCTCGTCGCCGTCCTCGTGGTCGATGCGCCGGTCGGTGACCTTGAAGCCCTTGTCCTCGCTGTCGCTCATCGTCTCGCCGCCCCTCGAATGAACACCTAAACCGTTGTTTTTTCGGCCCTTTTGCCGAAATCGACGAAAACGTAATCAGCGCCCCTGGGCTTGTCAAGAACGCGCGGGGAGGGTATCCAGTGCCCCGGAAGGAGCGCCGCGCATGCGCAACCTGCTGTGGATCGTCTCCCTCGCGCTGGTCGTCGCCGTGGCCACGCCGGTCGACGCGCGCCCGCGCAAGGAGACCCCCGAGAAGCTCTACAGCCAGGGCCTCCGGCAGATGAAGCGGGGCTACTACGAGGAGGCGATCCTCAGCTTCGAGAAGGTCCGCAACCACTTCCCGCTGAACCAGTACTCGGTGCTGGCCGAGCTGCGCGTCGCCGACTGCCTGTTCGAGAAGGCGGACTTCATCTCGGCGGTGGACGCCTACCAGCAGTTCGCCCGGTTGCACCCGCGCCACGAGGAGATCGACTACGCCCAGATGCGGGTCGGGCGCTCGTACTTCAAGCAGTCCAACGCGATCCCGCAGAAGGACCAGACCTACACCGAGCTGACGCTGCGCGCCCTCGAGGGCTACGAGGAGCGGTTCCCCGACAGCGACCACATCCCGACCGTCGAGGAGATGCGCTACAAGTGCAACGGGCGGCTCGGCCGCGCCGAGGCCCAGGTGGGGGACTTCTACTACTGGCGCAAGTCGTGGCACGCCGCCGAGCGGCGCTACCAGGTCGTGCTGCTGGAGTACGACGAGTACCCGGCGATCCACTCGCGGGCCCGCTACCGGCTGGGGATCTGCGCGTACAAGCAGGGTCGCCTCGATGACGCCGCGGGGTACCTGCAGCAGGTGATCGAGCTCGATCCGGAGACCCCCTACGCCCGGCGCGCCGAGCGACGGCTCAAGCAGATCGAGCACGAGAAGTACAAGCCGTTCCCCGCCGGGCCGGTGCCCAGGCAGCCCAAGGCCGAGGGCAAGGCCGGCGAGGGCGCCGGGGAGCCCGAGGCGGCCCCGGCCGACGGCGACCCGCCCGATGCCCCCTGACGCGGACGATCCCCGCGACGCCGCACCCCGCCGGCTGCGCCGCGCCGAGGCCGTGCTGGCTCGTCGCCTGGCCAGCCTCGCCGTGGTGGTCGAGGATCTGCACGACGGCCACAACATCGACGCCGTGGTCCGCACCGCCGAGGCCCTGGGCGTGCAGCACCTCTACCGCGTCGAGTCCGACCCCGGCGAGGTGGTCCACCCCAAGGTGACCCAGGGCGCCCACCGCTGGCTGACCCTGCACCGCTTCGAGGACCCCGCCGCGTGCCTGGACCAGCTGCACGCCGACGGCTACACCGTGTGGGCCGCCGACGTGGCCCCCGGCGCCCGCCCGCTGGACCGCCTGGCGCTCCCCGACAGGCTCGCCGTCTGCGTCGGCAGCGAGCACGAGGGCCTCTCCGCCGCGATGCGTGACGGCGCCGACGCCCGGTTCTACCTGCCGATGGTGGGCTTCACCGGCTCGCTCAACGTCTCGGTCTCCGCCGCGATCGTGATCTGGGAGCTGGCCCGCCGCGTCCGCGAGCGCCTCGGCGCCGACGGCGACCTCCCCGCCGCCGAGCGCGCCGCCCTGCGCGAGGCGTGGTTCACCCTCCTGGCCCGCACCCAGGCCCAGAAGGCGGCCTTCCCGGCCTACGTCGAGGATCCACCCGAGCCGCTGTTCGACGACGAGCCGCCGCCGGAGCGGCGCAGCCTGGACGCCAGCAAGGGCAAGGGCTAGCAGTAGTTCCCGAACATCCAGTGCCAGAACCAGTGGAGCTCGTAACTCCCGTCCAGGCCCGGAGTGGGCTCGTCGCTGGAGTCTGCCGCCAGCAGGAGCCCCATCAGCATCCAGACCTCCACATGGGTCGTGTCCGCCGGTGCGAAGTAGGCGTAGTCCCCCAGGCCATCCAGGCTCCCCGAGACTCCCGGGGCGAACCAGATCCCCTCCACGGGCCCACTGCCCAGCTGCGCCTGGACGCCGGGGCCGGTCAGCGAGCAGTACTCCCCCAGCGTCCCGTCGCCCAGTTGCGACGGGTCGTCGCCGACGAATGTCGCGGCGAGCTTGGGGTCGGCCGCGATCTGCTCGCAGCCCACCACCGCGATGGGGTGCAGGTACCAGCGGAACCAGTCCGCGGGGTCGCCCTTGTAGGGCTGCCACTGCGGCGGGCAGTCGTTGTAGACCTCCTGTCCGCTGGTCCACGTCACGATCTCGTCCTGGGACGGCCAGAAGTCGACGCCCTGGTCGGTGCCGTGGGTGTACTCGCCCTGGAACTCGATCTCGATGCGACACAGCTCGTCGCAGCTCCCATCCACGACCTTGTGGACCATCGTGGTCGTGGCCGGCCCACCCGCGAGCCCGCCGCTGGCCTCGAACGACAGGTCGATGTCGAAGCCCATGTGTCCCGCGTCGTCGTCTCCGCTATCGTCATCGCCGCTGTCGTCGTCTCCGGCGTCGTCGTCCGAGGCGTCGTCGTCCCCGGTGTCGTCGTCGTCGGCGTCGTCGTCCGCGGTGGTGTCGTCGTCGACATGGTCGACGGACGGCGGACAGCCCGCGAGCGAGGCCACCGCCAGCCAGAGCCAGGCGTGGTGTCGGATCATGGTGCCCCCTGCGGGGGGTGAATCAGGCCCCCCACCCCTAGCGTAGGGGAGGGGACGAGGCGGGATCACGGGTCGATCGCCACCCGGGTCCGGGGGTGCCCGGGTCGAGCGGCCAAAAGAGCCAGAGCCAGACCGGGACGGTGAAGTGTAGACCCTGCCGGCCCTCGATCGGCTCGTGGGGGTTGGTGGGGTCGATGTGGCGGAGACGTGTCGGAATCGAACCCGCGGAGGGGGGGAGCCCGTCGCCGGTCGAGCTTGCCTGCTCATGACGGGAGCCTCAAGGGTGAACTCGCTCCGCTCGCCGACCGCTTCGCGGCCGGCCCTTGACCCTCCCGTCACGAACAGGCGGATGGTAGGTGGGCGACGGTACAGGGTGGGCTCTGGTGGAAGGTGGTATTGACCTCGTGAACGCGAAGAAACTCCTATCCTGACTGGTCAAAAAGCCTGTTACTTCGTAAATTGCGAAGTAACTTCCGTCCTGACTGGTTGAAAAGCTCGTAACTTCGCCAATTGCGAAGTAACTCCCGTCCTAACTGGTCAGAATGCCCTTTTCTTCGCCTTCAACACACCTTCCACCAGAGCCCACCCGCTCCCGGGACGGCCCCCTCCGTCGCCCACCCACAGGACGCCGCGTCGGGCCGGGGCGGGTCAAGGGTCGCGAGCGGAGCGAGCGACGAGGCGAAGCCTCGCTTGCCCTTGTTGCGCCAGGCATGCACACAGGACTGGGGGTGAGAGTCCCCTTCGGACC
>CAZOYV010000428.1:0-4617 GCA_964584075.1 uncultured Rickettsiales bacterium
GTGGCGCTGCGGCACTCAGGCTCGGTCCGGGGATAGATTCACAAGCTCTGAGCTCCCCGTTTCCCTTTGGCGCCCGCGGGCGGCTGGGATAGGCTGCGAGGGACCCCGACCGAGGAGGGCCGCGATGGACCGCCGACTCCCGCTGCCGATCGCCGCCACCGCCGTGCTGGCCGCCGCCGGCCTCGCCGCCGCCTTCGAGCCGCCCGGCGTGCGTCGCCCCGAGTGCGCCGACGTCGAGGTGGGCGAGATGGAGCTCTCCGACCCCGAGAGCACGGTGGTCTGGATCGGCCGCGACGTCCCGTTCGCGTACCACTCCAGCCGCGCCACCGCGCGCTACACCAACGCCGCGGGGACCGAGATCCTGACGCTGGCGGCGCACCACGGCGACGTGCGCAACGCCGTCAGCGAGGTCGACGTGCAGCCCCTGGACGAGCCGTGCCGGACCTGCAAGGTGCTCGCTGCCGTCGACGAGTTCGTCAGCGGCCGCGGCGTTCGGCTCGGCATGGCCCGCGACGAGGTCGAGCGGCGGCTCGGCACGCCCCACAGGGTCGTCGAGGCCGACGGCCAGGTGCGCCTCGAGTACCGGCTGCGCAAGCCCGAGGCCGCGGCGTTCCTCGAGGAGTACAACGTCACCGGCTACTACGGCACCTACACCTTCCAGGGCGGCGTGCTGGTGCAGTACGCCTTCGGCTTCGAGATTCCCTGAACCGCGGTCCGGGCGCCGACCCGGCCGACGAGGTGCGAGCCGAGAAGGGGAGACGAATGGGAATTCGCGCGATGATCCCGATGCTGGTCCTGGGTCTGGTGTTCGCGGCATGCGGTCGGGACCCCGCTCTGCCCACTTCCGCCGAGGTCGAGCCCGGCGGGGCGTCCGCGAGCCAGGCCGGGGAACCGGCCAAGGGGGATGGCATCGATCCCGCTGCGCTGGTGGGGACCTGGGAGTACCGCTACACCGACCATCCGACCGACGATGGAGATCTCCGTCTCACCCAGTACCACCGGTGGTCCCTGACCTTCGAGGCCGACGGGACACACCGCTGGGCACGACAGCTCGGGGAGGAGGGGCCGCTGCTGGAGGGCGAGCCGGGTGCGGTCTACACCGTCGACGGCCGCACGATCCGGAGGGCGTTGCCCAGTCCGGACCAGCTCGAGGTCGTCTCCCTGACGGAGGACGAGCTGGTCCTGGTTGCCGGGGAGACCCTGCGGTCGCACTTCTTCCGGGCTGGCGCCGCCGCGCCTCCCCCCGACGACGAGGAGCGGGCGTTGGCCGAGGCGCTGGTGGGGACGTGGGAATACGACCGCACCGAGATTCACGTGATGGGCATCACCCAGCAGAGCGAGACGTTCCGCGTCAAGCGCCTGCAGTTCGGCGCGGACGGCAGCCTGCACGCCACGGTCCAGGAGACCCTGGGCGGTCCACCCGAGCCCCGGGAGCGGGACCTGACCTACACCGTGGACGAGCGCTTCCTGTGGACCAGCGACCGCAAGTACGAGCGCATCGAGGAGGTCACGGAGCGGGAGCTGGTGCTGACCCCGCTCGCGAAGACGAGGATGATCTACACGCGGGTCGACTGAACGGGCCCCCGCGCGCGCCGGCGGGGGGATCGACGAGGGGAGAGGACTGATGGGAAGGTGGGATCGTCCACGGCCGCCCGCGCTGGGCTGGCCCACCGCGGCCAAGGCCGGCGTCACGGCGCTGTTCCTCGTCGCGATGGCGGTCCCGGCGGCCCTGATCGCCGCGGGGGCGCTGCTCGAGGTCGAGCGCGAGGGGGAGATGACCCGCGACAACCTCGAGGGCGTGTTCTGGTTCGGTGGGATGCTGCTGGTCAGCGCCCTGCTGGCCGGGATATCGCTGATGAGGTCCCTGTGGGGGCGGCCGGCGTCGTGGGTCCGGGTCTACACGGTCTGCTGGGTCGTGCTGACCGGCGTGCTCGACGTGGTGGTGTTCGCGATCTTCGCCGGGAGGATGTTCGGCCGGGGCACCGACGACCTGCTGGCCGGGATGCTGGCCAGCACCGCGATCCCGCTGTTCCTGGGCGTGTTCCTGGCCCTGTTCGCGATGTGGCCCGTGCTCCTGGTGCGCTGGCTGCTGCGGCGCGGCGAGGAGGAGGCCGGCGATCCCTGGGCCGCCGAGGTCTGAGCGGGGGGCGACCGCGCATCGTGCAGCCGGGCGTCTCCCGACCCTTCCCGCCCGCGTTCAAGGTGGTACGATTCCCCCCGGGAGGACCGAGCCATGACCCTGCGCATCCTGCTGGCCCTGATGGGTACCTTCTCCATGCTGACGCTGGGCTGTCCCGCGACCACCGATGACGATGACGACTCCTCGTCCGACGACGACGCCGGGGACGACGACGTAGGGGACGACGACGCCTCCGACGACGACGGCCAGCCGGCGGAGTGTACCGACGTCGCGCCGCCGGGCTACACGGGGGCCAACGGGTTCCACTACATGACCGCCGACGGCGCCGACGTGACCGTCGACAACCTGCCCTACCGCCACGTGATCAGCTCGATCTCCAGCGGGCTGTTCGTCGACGTCGACAACGGCAACCCGCCCGGCACCCCGGTCACCGGCCAGGACTACCTCTCGGCCAGCTTCACCTCGTCGCCGTTCTCGCTGGTCTCGCAGGGCGAGCAGGACCTCAACGCCACCGGCGCCGAGGGCGCGGCGCTGTCGGTGACGGTGCTGCCCAACTTCCCCAAGGGCAAGTCCGACCTGGCGATCTACGCGGTGCACCCGCAGTTCACGGTCTCCGGGGGGACGGTCACCTGCGACCAGGCGCCGGCGGTCAGCTCGCCGTTCCGCTGCAGCTACGACGCGATCCTGGTCTACACCGAGCAGGACCCGGACGACGGCGAGCTGTTCATCGCGGGCTGCATGGGGATCTCGGGGACCTTCGACACCACGCTGGACCCGACGTAGCAGCTCCAGGCTGCCAGCGCGGGGCCTGGAGCGGACCGACGCCGGTCCGAGGGGGCAGGATGCGATCGAACCACTCTCGCCCGGCGCGGCTGCTCGCGCTCTGCGCGGTGCTGTTGCTGACCGGTTGTCCCGAGGCGGACGACGACGTCGCGGACGACGACGCCGCCGACGACGACAGCGGCGACGACGACGCGGCGGACGACGATACCTCCGACGACGACACGGGGGACGACGACACGGGCGACGACGACTCGGGCGACGACGACTCGGGGGACGACGACTCGGGCGACGACGACAGCGGCGACGACGACAGCGCACCGGACGACCTCGACGGGGACGGCTACGACGAGACGGTCGACTGCGACGACACCGATCCCGCGGTGAACCCGGGGGCCGCCGAGGTGCCCTGCGACGGGGTGGACAACGACTGCGACGCGGCGACGCCGGATGCCCCCGACGCCGATCTCGACGGCTTCGACGCGTGCGTCGACTGCGACGACGGCGATCCGCTGCTGAACCTGCACGACCTGGACGGCGACGGCTACAGCACCTGCTCCGGCGACTGCAACGACCTGGCGCCCGGGATCAACCCCGACGCCGCCGAGATCTGCAACGCGGGGATCGACGACGACTGCGATCCGGCCACCGACGAGGACGCCGACGGCGACGGGGACGGGGCCTCGATCTGCGACGGCGACTGTGACGACTCGGACGCGGCGATCCACCCCGGGGCCGCCGAGATCTGCAACGCGGGGATCGACGACGACTGCGACCCGGCCACCGACGAGGACGCCGACGGGGACGGGGACGGGGTCTCGATCTGCGGTGGGGACTGTGACGACGCCGACGCCACGAGCCACCCGGGCGCGCCCGAGCAGTGCGACGGGGTGGACAACGACTGTGACGGAGCGGTGCCCGCGGACGAGGCCGACGCCGACGGGGACGGCCAGCGGGTCTGCGCCGGGGACTGCGACGACGGCGACGCGGCGACCTACGACGGCGCGCCGGAGCAGTGCGACGGGGTGGACAACGACTGCGACGGGTCCATCGACGAGGACGTGGGCGTGGACGGCGATGGCGACGGCTTCAACCCCTGCCAGGGGGACTGCGACGACGGCAACGCCGACGTGTACCCCGGCGCCACGGAGCTGTGCGACGGGCTCGACGGGGACTGTGACGGGGCGGTGCCCGCCGACGAGGCCGACGCGGACGGCGACGGCGTGATCGTGTGTGCCGGGGACTGCGACGACGGCGACGCGGCCGTCCACCCCGGCGCGATCGAGGCCTGCAATGGCGTGGACGACGACTGCGACGGGGCGGTGCCCGCCGACGAGGCCGACGCCGACGGCGACGGGTTCCGCATCTGTGCGGGGGACTGCGACGACGGCGAGCCGGCCGTGAACCCCAACGCCCCCGAGACGCTGTGCGACGGGGTGGACAACGACTGCGACCCGGGCACCGTCGACGGCCCCGACGGGGACGGCGACGGGTACACGGTGTGCGTCGACTGCGACGACGGCGACGCGGCGGTGAACCCCGGCGTCGCCGAGATCCCGTGCGACGGGGTGGACAACGACTGCGACGCGCAGACCGACGACGACCCCGACGGCGACGGCGACGGCCACGGTGCGTGCAGCGACTGCGACGACGCCGACGGAGCCACTTAGCCGGGGGCGGCCGAGCAGTGCGACGGG
>CAZOYV010000429.1:0-4604 GCA_964584075.1 uncultured Rickettsiales bacterium
TGGCGCTGCGGCACTCAGGCTCGGTCCGGGGATAGATTCACAAGCTCTGAGGTCGGCTCAGGAACCCCACACCCTGTCCCGGACCCGCGCGACCGCCTCGTCCACCGAGATCCGCTCCTGCTCCATCGTGTCGCGGTCGCGGATCGTGATCGTGCGGTCCTGCAGGGTCTGGCCGTCGACGGTCAGGCAGAACGGCGTGCCGGCCTCGTCGTGGCGGCGGTAGCGCTTGCCGATCGCGTGCTGGGCGTCCATCCGGCTGTTGATCCCGGCGGCGAGCAGCTGGTCGACGATCTCGGCGGCGACCTCGGGCATCCCCTCCTTCTTGACCAGCGGCAGCACGGCGCACTTGAACGGCGCCAGCCGCGGGTGGAGCTTGAGCACGACCCGCTTCTCGGTGCCGCCCTTGGCGCTGGGCGCCTCCTCCTCGTGGTAGGCGTCGAGCAGGTACATCAGCATCCCGCGGGTGGCGCCGGCGGCCGGCTCGATCACGTAGGGCAGGTAGCGCACGCCCTCCTTGCCGGTCTCCGGATCGGTCTTGGCCGGGTCGAAGTAGGACAGCTTGACCCCCGAGTGCTTCTGGTGCTTGGCGAGGTCGTAGTCGGTGCGGTTGGCGATGCCCTCGAGCTCGTCCCAGCCCCACGGGTAGCGGTACTCGAGGTCGTAGCAGGCGCGGGCGTAGTGCGCCAGCTCCTCGGGCTCGTGGGCCCGCGCGCGGATGTCCTCGGGGTGGTTGAGGAACTGCTTCCACCACTCCATCCGCTGCCCGACCCAGTAGTCCATCCAGTGGTCGTCGGTGCCGGGCTCGCAGAAGAACTCCATCTCCATCTGCTCGAACTCGCACGAGCGGAAGGTGAAGTGCTCCACCGTGATCTCGTTGCGGAACGACTTGCCCATCTGGGCGATCCCGAACGGCAGCTTGAGCCCCATCGTCTGCTGGATGTTCTGGAACTGCACGAACATCGCCTGGGCCGTCTCGGGGCGCAGGTAGACCGCCGAGCGGGCGGTGATCTCCTCCAGCGCCTTGCGCAGCTCGGCGCCGCGGGGCAGGTCGCCGCCCTCGATGAACGCGGCGATGTCGCCGAGCGGGTCCACCGGGCCGATGCTGGTGCGGAACATCAGGTTGAAGGCGCGCTCGTCGCCGAGGAACGGGCTGCCGCAGTTGGGGCACACGTAGCCCCGGTCGTCCGCGACGGCGCCGACCACGGTCTTGCCCCGCCGCTCCAGCGCGTGCCCGAGGGCCTCGACCACCGCCAGCGCGGCCTTGGCCCGGCCCTTGTCCTCGAACGTCATCGGCGCGTCGGCGCCCGGCTCCGCCACCGGGGCCTTGTCGGCGCGGAACCGCTCCTTGCACACCAGGCAGTCGACCAGCGGGTCCTTGAAGCCGGCCAGGTGCCCCGAGGCCTCCCACACCCGGGTGTGCATCACGATCGACGCGTCGAGCCCGACCACGTCGGCGCGGGAGTGGACCATCGCGCGCCACCACTCGTTCATCAGGTTGCGCTTGAGCTCGACGCCCAGCGGGCCGTAGTCGTAGGCGCTCTTCAGCCCCCCGTAGATCTCGCTGGACTGGAACACGAAGCCGCGCCGCTTGCACAGCGACACGATGGTCTTCATCCGGGCCTCGGCCTCGGCGGTGCGCTCGGTCATCTCGTGCCTCCCGACAGGTGGAGGCTCCCTATACCGCAATCCCCCGATGGGGACCAGCGCGACGCGCGCCGCAGGAAGCGGTTGGGAGCCCCGGGGCGACGTGGTACCCTGCGCCGCCATGAGCGGACCCGGCGACGACACGCCCGGACACGACAAGGTGGACGGCCGGACGGCGCGCGCGGAGAAGCGCCGGGCCGAGACCCAGGCGCGGATCCTCGACGCGGCCTGCGCGCGGTTCGCCGCCGACGGGTACCACCGCACCTCGGTGGACGACATCATCCGCCACGCCGGCATCGCGCGCGGGACCTTCTACCTGTACTTCGAGAGCAAGCGGGCGGTGCTCGAGGCGCTGCTCGGCCAGCTGCTGGCCGACATCGACCGGCGGGTGCGGCCGATCTCGCTGGACCACGCGGACCCGCCCCGGGCCCAGCTCCAGGGCAACCTGCAGCGGGCGTGGGACGCGCTGGCGGGCAACCCCCGGATGGCCCAGGTGGTGCTCGGCGGGCTGCACGGCGTGGACCCCGACTTCGACGCGCAGGTGGGCGCCCTCGAGGACAACGTGATCGCGATGATCGAGCGCTCGATCCGCGCGGGGCAGCAGCTGGGCTGGCTGGCGCCGTTCGACCCGCGGATGGCCGCCTGCACGCTGATCGGTGCGTTCAAGGAGAACCTCCGCGACGTGCTGTTCCGCGAGGGCGGCGACGACGGGGCCCCGGGGGCCGGCGAGGCGCGCGTCGCGGAGATGCTGCGCGTGCTGCTGATCGGCGCCGCCGAGGCCCCCCTGCGCGAACGGAGCGACGGATGAGCGACGTCCCGATCCTGCTGGCCTCGGCCTCCCCCCGGCGCCAGGCGTTCCTGCGCGGCGTCGGCATCCCGTTCGAGGTCGTCGTGCCCGAGATCGACGAGACCCCGCGGCCCGGCGAGCCGCCCTACGACACGGTCCGGCGGCTGGCCGAGGCCAAGGCCCGCGCGGCCCACGAGCGGCGGCCGCGCGGCGAGGGGCTGATCCTCGCGGCGGACACCGAGGTCGTCCTCGACGGGGTGACCCTGGGCAAGCCGGACGGCCCCGACGAGGCGGTGACGATGCTGCGACGGCTCAGCGGCCGCGAGCACCTGGTGGTCACCGGGTTCTGTATCCTCGATCAGCGCACGGGCGAGGCGGAGCGGGCGGTGGCGGACACCCGGGTCCAGTTCCGCGGACTCGACGACCACGAGATCGAGGGTTATGTCTCCACCGGAGAGCCCCTGGACAAGGCCGGCGCGTACGCGTGCCAGGGGATCGGCTCGTTCCTCATCGCGCGGGTCGAGGGCAGCTACACCAACGTCGTGGGGCTGCCCCTCGGACAGGTGATCGAGACACTCGGGCGGCTGGGCGGACCCCGCCCGTTCACCATCGGGAGTAGACGATGACGGAAGGCGTGCCCGGGAGGCGGGTCGCAGAGGATCTCAGGACGGTCCTGACGCGGATCAACTCGGCGGCGGTCAAGGCCGGCCGCGATCCCGGCGAGATCACCCTGGTGGCGGTCAGCAAGGCGCAGCCGGTGGACAAGATCCAGGAGGCGGTGGAGGCCGGGCACCTCGACTTCGGGGAGAACTACGTCCAGGAGTTCCGCGACAAGGCCGCCGAGTTCGACGGCCAGGGCGTCCGCTGGCACTACATCGGCCGGCTCCAGGGCAACAAGGTCCGGTCCCTGATCGGCCACGTCGACTGCATCCACTCGGTGGACCGCCTGCGGATCGCCAAGGAGGTCGGCAAGCGCTCGGTCAAGGCCGGGCTGACGACGCGGGTGCTGATCCAGATCAACGTCGGCCAGGAGGACTCCAAGGGTGGGCTGGTCCCGGACCGCGCCGAGGACGACCTGGGGCGGATCCTCGAGCTCGACGGGCTCGACGTCGTCGGCCTGACCGCGATCCCGCCGTTCCTCGACGACCCCGAGCAGATCCGCCCCTACTTCGTGCAGCTCCGCGAGATGCGCGACCGGCTGGCCAGGTCGCTCGACCACCCGCTCCCCGAGCTGAGCATGGGCATGAGCGGCGACTACGAGGTCGCCATCGCCGAGGGCGCGACCCTCGTGCGGGTCGGCACGGCGATCTTCGGGGCGCGAAGGTACTGAAGCCCGCCACCACCGGCAGGAATCCACCGGTACGCCGGACCGCTCGCACCAGGCGCCCGATCCGCCCCGTGGCCACAGGAGGCACGGGCTGAACTCCCGATCCGCCGCTGTCCGCTCCCGGCCGGGCCGGCCCACCCCGCCGCCCGCTTCCGGGACGACCCGGCTCTCGGGCGCCGCCCCTTCTCGCCCCGATCGCCATGAGAGCCCCTGAAGCCGCTTTCCGGGAATCGACAGCCCCTCCCTCCCCGTATGCCCGATAGGCGTCGGTCGAGGCGGTCCAGATCCGACTCGCCAGTCGAGCGCGGCTCGGCACGCGCCAATGTGAGACAGGCTGCTAGAGCACCGAACAGGTTACGGACTTGTCGTCGGAGTCGTCCGATGGCGGAGACGTGTGGGAGTCGAACCCAGCGGGGGGGGAAGCCCGTCGCCTTTCGAGCGTGCCATTGCTACCGGGAGCGGGTGGGCTCGGGTGGAAGGTGGTTTGGGGAAGAGGGTACCCAACACGGACTGAATGCACACAGAATGCGCATTCAGCGGCACTTGGGGGGCCCAACCTGGACTGAATGCACACAGAATGCGCATTCAGTGGCACTTGGGTGCGCCCGTGCCCCACAACTACCTTCCACCCGAGCCCACCCGCTCCCGGGACGGCCCCCGCTCCCGGTCGGCCTCCGTCGCCCACCATCTACACGTCAGCCCAGGAGAGGTGGGTCAAGGCTGGACGGCGAGCGGAGCGAGCCGGCCACGAGGAGGGCGAAGCCCGACGAGCTTGGCCTTGAGGCGCCTCTCCTGGGCTGACACGCTCGAATATCGACGGGCTCGTCTTCCTTCGGCTGGGTTCGA
>CAZOYV010000430.1:0-4498 GCA_964584075.1 uncultured Rickettsiales bacterium
TGGCGGCTCTCGGGGGGTGATCAGCGACTCGAACAACCGAATCTGGACGCGGTAGTTTCCGCCCTGTCCTCGAAATGTGACGGCTCGGCGACGAGATCTGGGTGTTTTGCCATTGACATCCGGGCAGGACGATGGTTATGTTCAAGTTGGAATCGAGAGCGGCAACAGCCCTGGGGGTGAACGCAGGGGCTGTTTGACAACCGCGCTTGTGGCCCGAGCCCTTGACCCCATTGTCGAGTGCGTCCCCCCCCCCCACATTCGGCAATAAAGGGCTCGGGCCTTTTTCCGTTCTGGGGGTCCCGATCGGTGTGACGGAGTAGGAAACGCCCCGCCCGAGGAACCCGGGCGGGGAAGCGGATGGATGCGTCTCGCGGTGCGCTCAGCCCTTGGCGGCGGAGCGCATCACCGCGGTGTCGACGACCTGCTGGAAGCTGCGCAGCCGCGACTCCTCGAGCCGGTTCATCGGCTGCAGCTGGGACAGCACGCCCCGCACCCGTCCCGCGTGGATCCGGCACGTGATCGCCATGCGGTGCTCGCCTCGCGCGCGATGGATCTGCGCCAGGCTCAGCAGCGACAGGTAGAAGTCGGTCCACTGCTGGAAGTGCCCGTGGAGGAACACCGCCCGCAGCATGTGCTGGGCCGCGCCGTCGAGGTCGCCGAGCTGGAACATCGCCACGGCCATGTCGTTGTGGGTCGACGCCGCGAGGGGGCTGACGTCGCCGGAGTCGAGGTCCTGGAGGGCCTCGTCGTAGGCCTTGATCGCACCGTCGAACTGGCCGGCGGTGCCCATCTCCTTTGCCATTTCGAGAAGATCGATGGTGTCGGGGGTCACCCCGTTGTTGGACACGTTCCACCTCCACTTCAGCTTCTGCGTCGGCGTCGGGCGCCGGATCCTGCGTACTGCGACACGTGTGCTACTGCGCCTATATTGGACATTCTTTACCACGCCGTCGAAACAACGCAAGCGACAATCGAATGTTGGGGCTCGCCGGCGCGCCAGTGGTTGCACCCCGCGCGCGCGGAGAAGTAGCGTGGAACCATGCCGCGAGCCCTGTTGACGAGCTGCCTCTTCGCGATCTGGATCGGTCTGCCCGGCGTGGCCCTCGGGGAGGGGCCCGCCGACGGAGAGGAGGCCGCCTCCGAGGGCCCGGTCCTGACCAGGGCCCCCGAGCTGCTCGAGGAGGTGCCGCCGGTCTACCCCCCCGGGGCGATCGAGGCCGGGGTCGAGGGCGACGTGGTGATCCAGATCACCATCGGCACCGAGGGCACGATCACCGAGGCCACCGTGATCTCGGGGCCCGGCCACGGGCTGGACGAGGCCGGGCTCGAGGCCGCGAAGCAGCTGCGCTTCACCCCCGCGGAGGTGGACGGCGAGATCCGCGCGATCGCGATCTTCTACACCTTCCAGTTCCGCCTCGCCGCGGTGCAGCAGACCAGCGACCACGAGCCCACCGGGGCGATCGCCGGCACGGTCGTCGACCAGTCCAGCGGCGAGCCGCTGCAGGGCGTGTTCGTCTCGATCAGCGAGCAGGACCGCCAGATCAAGACCGGCCTCGACGGCCGCTTCGAGCTGACCCAGATCCGCACCGGCGCGATCACGGTCGTGCTGTTCAAGGAGGGCTACCACCGCCGTGTCGAGCGCCTGGAGATCGGGCCCGGCGAGCGGATCGTGGTGGAGAGCTCGCTGGCGCTGCTCGCGGAGGACCCCAACGTCACCATCGTGCGCGGCCGCTCGCCGTGGCGCGAGGTGGAGCGCGCCCCGCTGGCGGCGACGCCGTCGACGGTCACCTCGCACTACTCGATGACCCGCCGCGACATCGACTTCACCCCCGGCGGGATGGAGGACCTCGTCCAGGCCGTCGGGCGCCAGCCCGGGGTGGCCGGCGACGAGCTGTACGGGCAGTTCTGGATCCGCGGCGGGGACTCGGACGAGACGGTCTTCTACCTGGACCGCGTGCCGCTGTACAACCCGTTCCGGCTGGCCGGGTTCACCAGCTCGTTCAACCCCGAGCTGCTCGACACCGCCGACGTGTTCCTCGCCGCGCCGCCGGCGATCTACCGCGACAGCCTCTCGGGGATCGTCGACGCCCGCTACATCGAGGGCACCCCGGGGCGCTGGGACGGCACCGTCGACCTGTCGACGATGACCGCCAAGTTCATCCTCTCGGGATCGCTGGGGCCCGAGCGCCAGAGCACGTTCGTGTTCGGCGCGCGGCGGACCTACCTCGAGCCGGTGTTCGCGGTGATGCGCGCCGTGGGCGCGATCGGCGACATGTACCTGACGCCGACCTTCGGCGACGTCTTCGGGCGCTACGTGTTCCGCCCCGGGCCGCGCACCCGGGTGCGGCTCTCGGCGCTGTACACCGACGACCTGATCCACTTCGAGGAGAGCCCCGACGACGAGGACCCGCTGTTCCAGGTCAGCGGCAAGATCCGGATGAAGAACCGGATGTTCGTGGCCTCCAGCGACGTGTTCTACGACGCCCCCGGCGGCGGCGGCCTGGCGGTCACCGCCTCGTTCGTCACCGACACCAGCGACTTCGAGCAGCGGGCGGCGTTCGAGCTGCAGAACCGCACCGTGTTCCGGCGCATCGGGGGGCGCGCCGACGGCGCCGTGCCGCTGGGCGAAGACCACGTGCTGCGCTTCGGGCTCGATCTCGCCGGCGTGGAGCTGGGCACCGAGGGCGAGGTGGTCGACGAGCGCTGGGTCCCGACCTGGGCGGCGCTCCCCGCGGCCGACTACGGCGCCGACCTGATCAGCATCGACCCGCGGCTGCTGTTCCCCGACGGTGCGGCCTACGTCGAGGACGACTGGCGCAACGTGGTGGGCAACCTCGACGCCCGCGTCGGCGTGCGCTGGAGCTTCGCCAACCCCACCGGCCAGCAGCTGCTCAGCCCGCGGCTGGGGCTGGCCTACCGCTTCCCGACGATGACCACCGTCAAGCTCGGCGGCGGGCTGTACCACCAGGCGCCGCTGGACCCGATGATCCACGACGAGACCTACGGCAACCCGGACATCGGCGCCGAGCGCAACCTGCACCTCGTGCTGGCCGTCGACCAGCTGCTGCCGTTCGGCGCGCTGGTCCGCGTCGAGGGCTACTACAAGTACATGGACGAGCTGGTGGTCAACCCGGACAACCGCGCGGATCTCGCGCGGGGCATCACCTACACCAACGACGGCTCGGGGTGGTCCGCGGGGGTGGACACCGCGTTCATGGTCCGCACCGGCCGGATCGGCGCGCTGGCCCAGTACAGCCTGATGTTCACCGAGCGCACCAACCCGCTCAACCGCGTCCACCCCCAGACCTACGCGCCGTCCCAGGACCAGCGCCACACCGCGCTGGTCGGCGGCAACGTCGCGATCGGCAAGAAGCGCAACTTCATCGTCACGGTGAGCTACCAGTTCCACACCGGGCGGCCGGTCACGCCGGTGTCGTACGCGCCCAGCGCGGCGGGGGACGGGTGGCTCTTCGAGATGGGGGACGTCAACAGCGAGCGTTACGGCAACTTCCACGAGATCAACATCCGCAACGAGCTCTTCCACCAGGGCAAGAAGGTCAAGTTCACCGCCTACGTCGAGGTGCTCAACGTCGCCAACTTCAAGAGCGACTTCTGGTACATCTGGGGCGACGGGGGGATCGACGCGGACGGCAACCTGACCGAGCCGCGGCGCGAGACCTTCACCCACCTGCCGATCCGGCCGTGGTTCGGGCTACGGCTGGAGTTCTAGGCCGGGCGGGGGCGGCCGGAGATTCCGCTAGCGGGCTCTCCGGGCGAACAGTCGGTTCTTCGTGTCCTTCACCAGGGTCCAGTCACGCCGGCGAGCGGTGAAGTAGCCTCGAATGACCTCCCGATGCTTGGGACCGTCCGCGATGAGCACGAACCCACCCGGTCGGGTGGCTGACGCGGCCTTGTCGATGGCAGCCAGCCGTTCGTCGTCGTCCGCGAGCATGTGCACAACGCGGTCGATGATCACCACGTCGAACTCGCCCGGTGGGGTCCAGACGACGATGTCGGCGACGACGCCACGTACCGCCACCGATTCCCTGGTGGCCTGCTCGTTCATCTGATGGATGCCGACCTCGGACACGTCGATCCCGAGGACCGTGTGACCCTTGCGAGCGAACAGGAAGGCGTCTCGCCCCTGTCCACAGCCGATGTCGAGGATGTTCGCGTGCTCGACACCGAGGCGCTCGGCGAATCGGACGAACTCCTCGAAGGGTTCACCGCATGCTCGCGGGTCCGCACGGTAGTGCCTGTCGTAGGTCACCGTTCCCATCGCCGTCCTCGCTGCAGACCATCATCGCACTCCAGACACCTGCCTGCGGAACACCGGCGCGGTGCCGGGGAGTCGAGCGAGGTGGCGGAGACGTGTGGGAATCGGGCCCAGCGGGGGGGGGGAGCCCGTCGCCGTTCGAGCATGTCGGCCCAGGAGAGGTGCCTCAAGGCCAAGCTCGTCGGGCTTCGCCCTCCTCGTGGACGACTCGCTCCGCTCATC
>CAZOYV010000431.1:0-4494 GCA_964584075.1 uncultured Rickettsiales bacterium
TCGTCGGCCGGCGCCCGCGCCGGCGTCGGGCGCGCCGCGGGTGCGGCGGCCGCGGCCGCGGCGGCGCCCTTGGCCTTGGGCGGGGGAGGCGGCGAGGGGCTGAACGGCTCCTCCGTCTCCTCCTCGTCCTCCGTCGCCGGCTCCTCGTCCAGGTCGATCTCCTTGGCGAACTCGGCCAGGTCGTGGGCCGTGATGTCCGGCTCCTCGTGGCCGTCCGGGAACTCGATGTCGGACAGCGCCCGGATCACCTCGGTGATCGACTGGAAGCGGCGGTTGGGGTCCTTCTCCAGGCAGCGGTAGACCATCGCCTCGAGGGAGATCGGGATGTTGGCGTCCGGGTTCATCTCCTCCATCGGAGGAGGCGGGTCCAGCAGCTGCGAGGTGATGATCTGGCGGGTGTCGCCGTCGAACGGCGCCTTGCCCGTCAGCATGTAGTACATCAGCAGCCCGAAGGCGTAGATGTCGGCGCGGTGGTCCACGTCGCTGCGGCGCTGGAGCTGCTCGGGGGAGGCGAACTTGGGCGACCCGACGAACTTGCCCACCAGGCTCAGCTCGCTGTCCTCGCCCATCTCCCCGATGTGCTTGACCAGGCCGAAGTCGAGGACCTTGGCGAAGTCCGGATCGTTGTTGCGCTCGACCAGCATCACGTTGGCCGGCTTCAGATCGCGGTGGACGATGCCCTTCTCGTGCGCCTCGCGCAGCGAGCGGCAGACCTGGATCGCGACGTGCACCGCCCGCGAGGGGGGGAACGCCTTGTCTTCGTTGCTCGCGATGGCGTGGCGGATGGTCTGTCCCTCGAGGAACTCCATCACGATGTAGAGGACCGCGTCCTCGGTCTGCCCGAAGTCGTAGATCGTGATGCTGTGCGGGCTGGTCAGCGAGGCCGCGGCGGCGGCCTCCTGGAGGAACATCTTGTCGAAGACCTCGGCCTCGACGGCCGCGTCGTCGGGGTGCCTCAGGACCTTGACGGCCACGTCGCGGTTGAGGGCTTCCTGCCGGGCCTTGTACACCTCGCCCATGCCGCCGATGCCCACGGGCTTCTCGATGGTGTACTTGCCTGCGAGGGTGTGTCCCTGGAGGGACCCCGGCTCCCACGCCTCGGCCCCCGGGGCCGGCGAGGCAGAACCGGTTCTCGCGTCTGTGTCCACCATGCGGTCCTCTCGCTCGCCACCCCCCGGTTGTCACGCGAGCTTCCGACAATTGTGACCGATACCGCCCGCTCGGTCAAAACTACAAAAGCGATATCACTGTAGATTCTGCCAAATGGAACGGTGTACGGAAAGTGGAGTTTCAGGACGGGCGGCGGGGCGCGAGGCCGGACGAACTATAGGCGCAATACGAAACGGGCGTTGACGCCGGTGATCACGCCGCGCAGATAGCCGTGGGTTCCGAGGACCTCGACGGGGACGTGGACCTCGGCGCCGAGCTTGCTGGTGATGTTCAGCCGGACCCCGAGATCGGCGCCTCCGCGCACGGGCACGCGGGTCAGGAAGTACTCGCCGTCGCGGGTGTCCGGCTCCTCGCCGTCGTACCACTCCTCCCACGCGTCGATCATGTGGTAGTCGAGGTCCCAGTAGGTGCCGATCCCGACGCGGATCCCGACGAACGGGGAGAACAGCCGGTCGGGCACGAACACGTAGGCCGCGTCGATGCCGATCAGGAACAGCGGCGGGTAGTAGATGATCTCCTTCTGGCGGTCGAGGATCGCCTCGGTGTCCTCGTCCCACTCGGCGATCATCGTGGCCGTGACCCGCTGGCTCATGCGGCCCAGCCCGATCAGCAGCCCCAGCGAGAGGTGCTCGTCGATCAGTTCGATCCCGGCGTGGACCTCGAGGGCGGGCTGGGTGATGAAGTAGAACGCCCGGGTCTCGGTGTCCTCCACCAGCCCGTCGCGGTGGGCCAGGTAGCGGGACTCGGTGACGTAGTCCATCCACAGGTTGCCGATGTAGACGCCGCCGCCGACGCTCAGGTTGAACCGGATCGGCGCGCGGCGGTCGCCGCCCCGCCCGCTCCGGGCCCGGGGGATCGGCGTGGGCAGCTCGGTGGGCTGGAGCCCCGCGAGCACGGGACCGGGGTCTTCGCCCCCGGCGGCGAGGGCCGGAGCGGGCACCAGCAGCAGCAGCAGGAACAGGGGGCTGAAGAGCCCGCGGGGGCCGTTCTTCCTCGACGTCATCGCTCGCAAGCTTCCTTTCCGCGTGCGGGCCCGCGGCCCGCTCCGGTCACCGGCGCCGGCGTACCAGCAGGGCCGCACCGGTGGTCAGCAGCAGCCCGAGGATCGGACTCGTGGGAGTAGCACGGCCGTTCGTACACGTGCAACCTTCCGGGATGTCGTAGCTGTCCTCGTCCACCCGGGGCGCGGGCAGCTGGGCCAGCGGCGGCGGCGTGTCGTCGTCCGCCGTGTCGTCGTCGTCGTCCGCCGTGTCGTCGTCGTCGTAGGGGGTCGCGGACGGGTCGAGGTAGTCGTCGAGGAAGCTCATCTCGGCGTCGACGCGCATCTCGATCCCGCCCCCCGAGCAGCTGTCCTGCCCGCCGTTGACGGCGAACCCGGACGAGATCACCCCGGCGTGGTACCACTCGCCGTCGAGCTCGACGAACGCGGGCCCGCCCGAGTCGCCGCTGCAGGTGTTGGTCCCCTGCATGTAGTGCACGAACTCGAGGCTGTAGACCTCGTACAGCCGGATGTCGGTCTCGCGCTTGGTCCCGGCGCCGGGGCCGCCGTAGTAGGTGTCGGAGCCGAACCCGACGTAGCGCAGCAGGCGGTCTTCCCAGGAGCTGTCCATCGTGGTCGTGTTGACCGGGATCCACGGGACCCCCTCGGCCTCGTGGTTCAGCAGCAGCACCGCGATGTCGTGGGGGTGCTGGCTGCTCAGGTTGTAGCTCGGGTGGGCGATCGCGTCGCTGATCCAGATCGTGTCCTCGCTGGTCGCCGAGTAGATGTCGTGTCCGATGTAGAACCGGTCCTGCTGGCCGGAGCCCTCCACGCAGTGGCTGGCCGTCAGCGCCACGTCCGGGGCGACCAGCGTGGCGGTGCACAGCCCGCCGTTGCCGCCGTCGATCAGGTAGGCGCCGACCGCGAGCCACTCGGTGGTCTCCTGGCCGCCGACGATGCCCTGGTGGAGCTCGAGCAGGTCGTCGGGGAGGTCGAGGGGCTCCCCCGGCAGGCAGCCGCCGCCCAGCGCCACCCACGCCGCGGCCGCGGTGCCGATCACGGTTGCCGTCCGGCGGTCCACTCGGTCCTCCTCCTCCCCCGCGTCCTGCGGGTCGTGCGGCGGTGCGCCGCGCCCGGCTCAGCTCCGCCGGCGCACCACGAGCAGACCGGACATCAGCCCCAGGCCCAGCGGCGCGGCCGCCGCCAGGGTGCCGGAGCCGCCGGCACACGCCGAGCAGCCCTCCGGGAGGTCGTAGTCGTCCTCGATGCGGGGCTCCGGCAGATCGGCGATGTTCACGGTGTCGTCGTCGTCGTCGTCGCCGGTGGTGTCGTCGTCGTCGGTCGTGTCGTCGTCGTCCCACGGCGTCTCGTAGGGATCGAAGTGGTCGTCCAGGAAGTTCAGCTCGGTGTCGACCCGCATCTCGAGGCCGTAGCCGCTGCAGTAGTCCTGGCCGTTCTCCACGGGGCCGACCGAGGAGTTGACCCCCGCGACGTACCAGTGGCCGTCGACCTCGGCCAGCGAGGGCCCGCCCGAGTCGCCGCTGCAGGTGTTGGTCCCCGCGGTGTAGTGGATGTACTCGTAGGTGTCGTACTGGTTCAGCTGGATGTCGGTCTCGCGCTTCTGGCCGGCGCCGGGGCCGCCGTAGTAGGTGTCCGACCCGAAGCCCACGTAGTGCAGCCACTTGCCCACCCACGAGGGCGTGAAGGACGTGGTGTTGACCGGGATCGGGTCCATGAACTCGATGGGGTCGTCGAGGATCAGCACGGCGAGGTCGTGCGGGTGGTACGAGTTCATGTTGCAGCTGGGGTGCTCGATCGCCTCGTCGATGCCGTACAGGTCGGCCATCGACGCGTTGTTGACGTTGCTGCCGACGTAGAACATGTCCTGGGGGCCGGACGAGTCCACGCAGTGGCACGCGGTGAGCAGCACCTGGGGCGAGACCAGCGTCGCGGTGCACAGCCCGCCGTTGCCGCCGTTGATCAGGTAGGCGCCCACCGCCGGCCAGTCCTGGGTCGGCAGGCCGCCGATGATCCCGCCGACCTGCTCGTAGAGCCCGTCCGGCGGGTCCCAGGGCTCGTCCGGGGAGCACCCGGGGGCGATCCACGGCAGCGCCGCCGCGAGGGCCAGCGCACGGAGTCGTTGCGTCATGCGCGTCTCCGCAGCAGGGAGAGGGTGCCCAGCAGCGCGGCCAGCGCCGCCGGGGGACCGCCCGCGGGGCGAGCCGTCGCGTCACAGGCGCAGCCCTCGGGGCGGTCGTAGTTGGCGTTGACCCGGGGCTCGGGGTAGTCCGCCGGGTCGATCGAGTCGTCGTCGCCCGCGCCGTCGTCGTCGCTGGCGTCGTCGT
>CAZOYV010000432.1:0-4321 GCA_964584075.1 uncultured Rickettsiales bacterium
CGACGACGACACCGGCGACGACGACACCGCCGACGACGACGACGACAGCGACGTGCCCGGGGACGACGACACCGATGCCGGGTGGGGCACCACCGGGTGCGACTGCCAGTCGGACCTGGCGCGGATCCGGGACGCCTCGGTGCTCGCCCTGCTCGGGCTGCTCGCCGCGGCGCTGGGGCTGCGCCGCCGCCGCGCCTGATCAGCCCCCCAGCCGCGCCGCGACCAGCCGGTACAGCGTGCGCCGGTAGTCGCTGATCCCCTCGGCGTTGTCGGCCCAGAACGTCAGGCACTCGATGCGCTCGGCGCGCTCGCCGTCGGTCCCCACCTGCAGCTGTCGCAGGAAATCCGCGTGGCGCTCCCGCCGGTACTCGCGCAGCAGCGCCAGGTGCTCGCCGGCCAGCGGGGGGGCCAGCGCCCAGGCCTGCTCCACCGCGCTGGGGAGATCGTCCATCGCGGTGAGCGCCACGTCGTCGGGATCGTCGGCCTGCCGGATCTGGTCCAGCGCGCACCACGCCTGGTTGTAGAGCTTGTCACACTCCTCGCCGAGCAGCAGCCGCCACACCGCCAGGCCGGCCACCGTCGGCGGGTCCCCCTCGAACCGCAGCTCGCCGCGCTCCTGCTTGGCGGCGAGCCAGGCGTCGCGGCGCGGGTGGTCCCAGTCGTCCAGGGCCGCCTGGATCTCGTCTCGGGTGGCGCGGTCGGGCAGCGGGCTCGGTGGGAACATCGCGGGCCTTCCTCGGTGGCGGGCGAGGATAGCAGATCGGCTTGCAATTCCGGCCCGGGCGGGATAGTAACTCGGTTATGAGTCACTGAGCCCGCTGGAGCACGGCATGACGCGTCTCGCCCCGGTCCTGCTGACCTCGCTGGTGCTGGCCGCCGCGGCCCCCGCCGCCGCCGATCCGGCGCTGTACGTCTCGCACCACTGGCACATGCACCAGCCGATCTACTGGCCCTACGAGCCGGTGACCCAGACCGAGGCCGGCGGCGCCTACGGGTTCTCGGTGATGACGGTGCACCACGACCGCACCGGGCCCTACACCGCATGGCCGCTCGACGCGGTCCAGGCCGGGATGGGCCACGACCACCTCGGCGCGCAGGTCTCGCTGTCCGGCTCGCTGATGGAGAACCTCGACGCGATCGAGGCCGCCGGGCAGGGCTTCGGCGGCTGGCGCGACCGCTGGATCGAGTCGGCGGGCTGGACCACCGCGCTGGGCAACCCGCGGGTCGACCTGGTGTCGTTCGGCTACCACCACCCGCTGATGGCGCTGATCGACCCGCAGGCGCTGGTGCTGCAGGTGCAGCTGCACCGCGTGGCGATGGAGCGGACGCTGGGGATCACCCCGGGGCCCGGGATGTTCCCGCCCGAGTGCGCGTTCTCGCCGCGGATGATCCCGGCGCTGCAGGAGGCCGGGATCGAGTGGATCATGGTCGACAGCATCCACGTCGAGCGCGGCCACCTGGACTACCCCTACAGCCCCGAGTCGAACCTGGTCCCGCCCAACGGCGCCGACCGCTGGAACGACATGCAGACCGACTGGATCTGGCTGCAGGACCTGTGGGCCCCCTCCCCCGTCGCCGCGCCGTGGGCCTACCGCCCGCACCACGCGGTGTACATCGACCCCGACACCGGCGAGGAGTACCGCATCGTGGTCGTGCCCGCCGCGCGCTACGAGGGCAACGAGGACGCCCGCGGCGGGTACGGGGCGCTGCTGTACGACAACGTGCTGGGCAGCTACCTGGCGCAGAACACCGACCCCGACCACCCGATGCTGGCGCTGCTGGCCCACGACGGGGACAACTACGGCGGCGGGACCGAGTCCTACTACCACGGCAACTGGGGCGGCTACCTGGGGTGGCTCGGCGGCAGCGGCGGGACCTACGTCGGGACCACCGTGCAGGACTACCTGGACCTGTTCCCGCCCGATCCCGACGACACGATCCACGTCGAGGACGGCGCGTGGAGCGGGGCGGACAACGGCGACGCCGAGTTCGCCAAGTGGAACGGCGACCCGGGGCCGGACGGCTACAGCCCCGACCGCGCCTCGTGGGCGGTGATGACCGCGGCGCTGAACCACGTGCTCCACGCCGAGTCGCTCCAGCCCCACACCAGCGCCGAGGCGATCCTCGACGACAGCGGCGGCGACACCGACCGCGCGTGGCGCTGGCTGCTGGTCGGGCAGACCTCCTGCTACTGGTACTGGGACGGCTCCGAGGGCGGGATCTGGGACAGCCACCCGACCCGCGCGGCCAACCAGGCGGTGGCCGCCGCCGACGCGGTGATCGCCGCCGGCGGCGGGGTCGACGAGGTCGGCCCGAGCATCTACCCGCCCCAGCGCGAGCCCTACAACCCGGGCGCGCTGGAGTGGGGCCAGCAGCCGATGCCCAGCGAGTTCGACGTGTGGACCTTCGTCCACGACACCGCCGGGCTGGACGGGGTCACGCTGAAGTTCCGCGTCGACGACGACGGCTGTCGCGACGCGGGCAACGAGGTCTACGGGGGTGGCGGCTGGGACGAGATCGCGATGGTCGCGATCGCCGTCGCCCCCGAGACCTCCCCGCCCCCCGCGGTGGTGGCCGACGAGTACCGCGCGACCATCGACGTGGATCCGGGCGTGCTGGTGGACTACTACGTGGAGGCCAGCGACGCCCTCGGCAACGTGACCCGCTCGCCGATCGCCCACGTGGCGGTCGGCGCCCTCGGCGGCCCGAGCAACGGCCCCTGGGAGCCCGAGAACCCCACCAGCGGCGACGTGATCACGGTGTTCTCGACCCAGCCCGGGGCGCTGCACTGGGGCGTCGACGGGTGGGTCGCCCCCGACGCCGGCTACTGGCCGCCGGGCACCGTCGACTGGGGCGACGGCCACGCCGTCGAGACCCCGCTGCAGGGCCCGGACGGCGACGGCCGGTACCGGGTCGAGATCGGCCCGTTCGACGACCCCGCCCACCCGGTGTCGCAGGTGGACTTCGTGTTCCACTGGGACGGCGACCAGTGGAGCAGCCCCGACCAGGTGATCCCGATCGGCGCCAAGGGCGCCCGCGGCGAGCTGCCCGAGGAGTGCGTGCCCTACTACCGCGCCGGCGGCTACACCGGGGACGACGACGACGCGGGCGACGACGACGACGCGGGCGACGACGACGGCGCGGGCGACGACGACGGCGCGGGCGACGACGACGACGCGGCCGGAGGGCCGCCGGACGGCCACACCAACAGCTGTGCCTGCCAGGCCCCCGGCGCTCCGCCGCTGGCCGCGCCGCTGGCCGCCGCGCTGTGGGCCGTGGCCGGGCTGTGGTTGCTGCGCCGCCGGCGCTGAGGCGCTGGCCCACCTCTCCTGGGCTGACACGCTCGAAGAACGACGGGGTCTTCTCCCCCCGCTGGGTTCGATTCCCACACGTCTCCGCCATTGGACGATTCCGACCAGGGGAACGCTCTTCAGCCCGGCGCTCTATCCCTCCCCTCGCGCGCCGTCGAGGAACATCCGCACCACGAAGCGGGCGGTCTGCTCGTGGTCCCGGCGGGTCTGCTCGAGGTACTCCGGCTCGAAGTAGCTGAACGTCATCAGCATCCCGAGGAACGCCCGCGCCAGGGTCCTGCCGTCGGCGCCGCCGAGGCGGCCCTCGTCCACGCGCGCCTGCAGGTAGCGCTCGATGGCTGCGGCGGTCCCCCGCTGGGCGTCGCGCAGCGGGGCCAGCTCCTCCCAGCGGGAGCGGGAGGTGCCGAAGACCATCTGGATCAGGCCCGCGTTGCGGCTGACCGTGCGCAGCACGCCCTCGGCGAGCGCCAGCAGGTCGTCCTCGAGGTCGGCCCCGTCGCCCAGGGCGATCTCGCGGGCCAGCTCGCGAGAGCCGCGCTCCTGCATCAGGGCCCGCACCAGCCCCTCGCGGCCCTCGAAGTGGCGGTAGACCGTCATCGCCGAGACGCCGGCGCGCCCGGCGATCTCCTCCACCGTGGCGCCGTCGAAGCCACGGGCGCCGAGGACCTCGTTGGCCGCGTCGAGGATCCGCTCGCGGGTGGGGACCGCCTGCTCGGCAGCCCCGTCGGCCACCAGCTGACGCAGCAGCGCCTCGCGGGAGCCCACCAGGCGGTACAGCGTGGCCCGTGAGACCCCCGCCGCGGTGGCGAGCCGGGCCATCGTGAACTCGGGGTCCTCGCCGTACAGCCGCCGCGCAGCGTCGAGCACCGCGGCCTGCGGGTCGTCCTGATACGCCATGTTAGTCAAACTTACCCTCGTCTCAGGAGAGGTCAACGGCGGGGGCGACTCCTAGGGCGACCGCAGCGAATCGGACCGCAGGTCGGGATTCCGGTACGATGCCCCCTCGCTGA
>CAZOYV010000433.1:0-4274 GCA_964584075.1 uncultured Rickettsiales bacterium
AGCGCGCGGTCCGCGCCTACGCCGACAAGACCGAGGCGATCCGCCGCGAGGTCAAACTGCGCCAGCGCAACGCCGGCAAGATGAAGAAGATCACCGAGCGCCAGGCCGCCGTGCTCAAGGAAGGCGTCGCCGCCTGGGTCGCCGAGCAGATGGAGCTGCCGCCCGGCTGGGAGTACGACCCCGGCGTCGCCTGGGACGACATCGGCATCGACATGCTGATCTGCGACGAGGCGCAGAACTACAAGAACCTCTACCTCCCCGAGGCCCGCGAGGGCGGCGTGCCACGCTTCATGGGCAACACCGGCGAGGGCTCCAAGCGCGCCTGGCAGCTCGACTTCCGCTGCGCCGCCGTCCGCGCCCGCACCGGCGGCGCCGGCATCGTGCTGCTCTCCGCCACCCCGGCCAAGAACTCCCCGCTCGAGTTCTACAACCTGATCCAGTACGTCGACCACCACGCCTGGTCGCGGATGGGGATCAGGGACCCCGAGCAGTTCATCGACCGCTACCTCCGCATCGAGCTCAAGCCCGTGGTCAACACCCGCATGGAGGTCGAAGAGCGCGCCGCGGTGACCGGCTTCGTCAACCTCCACGAGCTGCGCGACGCCATCTTCCGCTACGGGGAGTTCCGCACCGCCGACGAGGTCGGCCTTAAGCTCCCCGAGCCCACCGTCAAGGTCGTCGAGGTCGACATGAACGCGGCCCAGGACGCCAAGTACGACACCTACGTCTCGCAGATCGAAGACGCCCTGGAGTCCACGAACGTCCAGGACCGAGGCAAGATCCTCGGGCTGCTCGCCCGCATGGCGCTCGTCGCGATCCACCCGGATCTGGACGAGGGCCACGACTGGAAAACGGCCGCCAGCTCCGGCGTCGACCCCCACTCGCCCAAGCTCGACGCCATGGCCAAGCGGGTCGCCTCCAACCGCACCTGCGGCCACATCGTGTTCGTCGACAACATCGCCGCCCACGTCTGGGCGAAGGAGGTCCTCGTCGCCGCCGGGATGCGGGAGGACCGGATCGCGGTCCTCAACGCTCGCACCGCCAAGGCTTCGGCTGATCGCGAGCGGATCGCCCGGGAGTTCAACGGCGAGGCCGAGGAGGGCATCGCCCCCAAGTACGACGTGGTGATCGCCAACGCCATCGCCTACGAGGGCATCGACCTGCAGAAGCGGACCTGCGCGATCCACCACCTGGACCTGCCCTGGGAGCCGGCCACCCTGCAGCAGCGCAACGGCCGCGGGGTGCGCCAGGGCAACACTCTGTCCACCATCGAGATCAACTACTACTTCGCCCGCCGCTCGCAGGACGGGCTCCGGTTCAACCTGATCCAGGGGAAGCTCGGCTGGATGACCGAGCTGCTGCAATCCCAGAAGCGCGACACCAACAACCCCGGCGCGCAGATGGAGCTCGGCCCCGAAGAGATCCTGCTGCTGATCTCCCGCGACCCCGAGAAGACCGCCCAGCGGCTCGCCGAGGTCAAGGCCCGCCGCGAGGCCGAGGCCCGGGCCAAGGTCGCCGACGACGCGGCGAGGTTGCTGCGCTCCGCCAACGCACGCTTCCGCAAGGCCGAGACGAACACCGACCAGGTCGAGGCCGCCCGGCTCCGCCTCGAGGGCGAGGAGCGCCTCGAGGACCTGGCCAAGGTCGACCCCGGCGCCTGGCCCTGGGCGCGCTTCATGTACGCCGTGCGCGAGACCGCCGTGCTCGTCACCAAGGACACCGGCGCCCCGGTCTACGAGGGCCTGCGCGTTGGCACCCCCTCGCGCTGGAACCCCGACGACATCCAGTACGCCGAGTTCGGACGGGTCAAGGGCACCGCCATCGGCGTCCGCCAGGTGGGCAGCGCCCACTGGCAATCGCTGGACGCGGCCGCCTTGGACACCATGGCCCTGGCCCCCGACCACTACGCCGTCGACTGGCCCGAGCTCGACGACGAGCGCACCGCCCGCGACCTCGAGCAGCGCCTCGACCGCGACCTGCGCCGCTGGGGCAACTGGCACGCGCTCAACTGGGAGTGGGTCGCCGACGCCTGGGCCGAGAAGTGGTGGCCGCGCATCGCCTCCAAGGTCGTCGAGACCCTCTCCGGCGCCAGCCGCTACTACGTCACCGACCAGAAGGTCCCGGTCATCGTCGACGGCGTGCTGCGCATCGCGTCCGGACCCGACCTGCGCAACGGCGACGTGATCCCGCCCATCGCCGAGGGCTGGCGCGAGTACCTGGCCCTGGCCCCGGCCAGCGGCCTTAAGTGGGCCGACCTCGCCGCGGCCGGCGACTACTGGTGGTCCCGCAAGGTGCCCCGCGATCTGCTCGCCGCCGCCCGCCAGCCCGGCGAGTCCGAGGAAGGGACCGCGGCATGAAAGCCAAGAACACCGGAGCGCTGCTCCTGATCGGCGGAGCTGGCGCCGTGGGCGTGATCGCCCTGGCCGCCGCCTTCGCCGGTGGACGCAAGCAGCCGAGAGGACACCGCATGGACTGGGTCGCCCGCGTCATCGCCCGCGTCAGCCAGCACGAGGGCTCCTACGACTCGCTCAACCGCAACACCGACGGCGCCGGCCTGTCCTTCGGCATCCTCCAATGGGCGCAGAAGCCCGGCTCGCTCGGCACCTTGCTCGCCGCCATGCAGCATGCCGATCCCGCCGCGTTCGCCCGCATCTTCGGCCCGGCCTGGAAGCAGCTGATCGCCACCACCAAGGCCGGCTCCTTGGCCGCGGTGGACGGCGAGGTACTGTGGAAGCGCCCCTGGACCTCGAGGTTCATCGAGGCGGGGCGGTACGAGGTGTTCCGCGCCGTGCAGCGGCGGATGGCCCAGCAGGGCTCCCACTTCCGCGGCGCCGTGGACGCCGCCCGCATCCTCGGCGTGGCCACCGAGCGCTCCATGTCGCTGTTCTTCGACACGTCGGTCCAGCAAGGCCCGGGCGCCGCGACCGACGTCGCCCGCAAGGTCAAGCAGTGGTGGACCCGCGAGGGGCCGGCCTCGGTGCCGTACCTGCAGGTCCTCACCGCCTACGCCCAGATGGCCGCGGACCGCTGCCGCCGCACCACGCCGCCGACCTCGGCGCCGAGCTCGTCCCACCTGCGCTGGGAGAAGGTCGGCGACGAGTGGCACCTCTTCGCCGGGACCTTCGACCTGCACAAGCACATCTGGCGTCGCCGGATCGGCATCGTCAACGACCGTGCCCTCTCCGACGACCCGGTGCCCCTGGAGTGAGCATGGCCGACGACACCCCCAACGGAGCGCGGCGGATGACCGCGGTGGAGTCCGAGCTGGCCTCGGTGCGCGAGCGCCTGGCCCGGCTCGAGGCCACCATCGAGGCCCAGGACCGGACCCTCGCCGAGCGGCACGACCAGGTCATGGACGCCATCGGCGCGATGCGCGACCGCCAGAACCAGGTCGACGCCCGCGCCTGGAAGCTGTCGATGGTGCTTCTGGCCCTTGGAGCCGGGGGAGGCGCGGGAGCTCTGGAGCTGGCCCGGGCGCTGCTGGGCGGACCCTGAACCACGAACGGAAGGACGACGACACCAACAATCGAGGTCTCAGCCGGACGGACAGGGAAGGTCAAGATCATGAAGTGCAACCCCCTCATCACGGCGGCCCTGCTCGCCACCCTGTTCCTCCTGTCCACCCTCGTCCCGGCCTGCTCGCCCGGATCGGACGACTTCACCTCGTCGGACATGGTGCTGATCCTCGAGGTCGCCGGCGCCGGCGCCGAGCTGGGCCAGCACCTCGCCCGATCCGAGGGCGACTTCGACGGCTGCATGATCACCGCTGGTCTGGCTGGCGGACTCGATGCCGCCACCGACTACGCCCCCGAGATCGAGGCCGAGGTGAAGGCCCCGGACGGCCACCTCACCTTCCCGGCGTGGCAGTTCGACGGGACCGCGTGCGCCGAGGACCTCGACGGCAACAGCATCCTCCCCGACCCCTGGCCGCCGCTGGCGCCCCCGCCCGACCTCGGCGCCGTGCTCCAGCCCGTGCTCGCCGTCTCCCTCGACTGGACCGCCGACAAGATCGAGGACTCCGCACCCGACGCGGGCGAGAGCTGCATCCGCGCCCACGTCGGCGCCGCCGTGATCCGCTCGCTGTCCGCCCAACTCGGCGCCGTCATGGACGACCTGTTCGTCGAGGCCGACCTCAAGATGCCCATCGCCGGCTTCGACGCCGACTACTCCGGCTGCGGCGTGGTGACGAGCTCGCCATGACCGCCGACCGCCCCCTCCGCGCCGCCCGGCTTCCGCAGTCATAGGCTCACATCGCCGATTTCTCGCGGCACAAA